>NZ_QTQD01000015.1:0-154531 GCF_003858025.1 Burkholderia sp. Bp9004
CCGTATGCGAGCACCGCCGCATCCGCCTGCCCCAGATCCTTCAGCGCGTTGCCCAGGTTGTTGTATGCCTGCGCATAGTCCGGCCGCAGCGCAATCGCCTGCGCGCAGTGCTGCATCGACGCATCCGGCTGCCGCGCCTCGCGCAGCGCATCGCCCAGGTTGTTGTGCGCTTCCGCGTAGTCCGGCTGACGCCGCACCGCTTCACGGTACTGCGCGATCGCATCGTCGAGCCGGCCCCGCTCGCGCAGCGCGTTGCCCAGGTTGTTGTGATAGATCGCGCTCGGATACGCGTCGATCGAGCGGCGCATCAGCGCGATGCCTTCTTCCGGCTGCCCTGCCTGACAGGTCAGCAGCCCGAGGAAATGCAGCGCGTCCGGATGCGCGGGCTCCCGCGCGAGCAGCTGCTCGTAGCCCGTCTTCGCGTCGCCCAGCCGGCCCGCCTGGTGATGCGCCAGTGCGGCGCCGAGAATGTCCGTGGTCTGTTGCATGTCGTCGTTTCGTCGTTCGCGCGCCACCCTGCCGGGCGGCTCAATTCGGTTCGTCGCCCGCCGCGGCCCGCTCGTCGGCGCCGGCGTTCGTCCTGTCCATCCACATCCCGTAAAACGCCTCCTCGAGATGTTTCGCGAAGCGCGGCGCGTCGCACAGCGGCGACGCGAGCAGCTGCGCGCGCAATGCCTGCCGCAGCGCACCGAGCCGCTGCGGATCGGCCGCAGCGCCCACGGCCTTCGCGACGTAGTCGTCTTCGTCGCGCGCGATCCAGTCGGCCAGGCCGACCGTCTGCAGCACGCTCTCGCAGATGTGCGTGACGAATCGCTCGCCTTTCATCCCGAGCACCGGCACGCCCATCCACAGCGACTCGGCCGTCGTCGTGCCGCCCGGGTACGGAAACGGGCTCAGCATCATGTCGACGCGGCGGTAGGCCGTCAGGTAATCGGCGCGCGGCGAGCGGCCTTCCATCACCAGCCGGCTCGCGTCGATCCCGTTGCGGGCGAACCGCTCGGCTGTGCGGCGCACCGCATGCGCGTCGTCGAGCTCGCCCGCCTTCAGGAACAGCCGCGCGCCCGGCACCGCGGCAAGCACCCGCGACCACACGCGCACGACCGCATCGTTCATCTTCCCGAGCTTGCCGAAATAGCCGAACGTCATCACACCGTTCTCGCGTTGCGGCAACGGACCGACGTCGAGCGCCGGATGCGGCGGCGTGAAGCACAGATAGCTGTCGGGCAGCCGCCACGGCCGCTCGACGAAATGCGCTTCCTCGCCGGCAGGCAGCACGTGCCGGTCGCCCAGTACGTAGTCGATCGCGCGCAGCCCCGTCGAGGCGAAGAAGCCGATCCACGTGACCTGCACCGGCGCGGGCTTCCATGCGAACACGCCAAGCCGGTTTAGCGCCGTGTGGCCCGACAGGTCGACGAGGACGTCGATGCCGTCCGCGCGAATCCGCTGCGCCGCCTGTTCGTCCGACAGGTCGAGAAGCGAATGCCATGCGTCGAAGTGCGGCTTCAGGCGCGCGGTCGTGTCGTCTTCCGCCGCCGACGTCGGATAGGCGATCAATTCGAGCCGGTGTCGATCGAGATGCGCCAGCACGCCTTCGAGGAAAATGCCGACCGGATGCGTCACCAGGTCCCCCGACACCCAGCCGATGCGCAGTCGTCCACCCGACGGGCGCGAGCCGGTGTCGGTATGCGCGAGCGGTCGTGCATCGGCTTCGACGTATTCGCCGAAATGCCGCGCAGCCCTGAGCGTCTCTTCCTGGTCGATCGTTGGATGCGTGGCGAGCGCGAAGACCAGCCGGTCGTGCAGGACCGGGTTGGTCACGTCGAGTTCGACCGCGCGGCGGTAATGCGCGAGTTCGCCATCCACGTCGCCGAGCATGCCGAGCACGTCGCCGAGCGTCATGTGCGCGGGCGCTGCCCGGTCGTTCAATGCGAGCGCCGCGCGGGCATGAGGCAGCGCGTCGTCGGCACGGTTCTGCTTCAGCAGCACGATCGCGCAGCGATGATGTGCGTCGACGTCGTTCGCATCGAGTTCGGTCGCGGCCCGGTAGCACATGACCGACGCGTCGTACTTGCCCAGGTCGTGATACATGTCGCCGAGCATGCGATAGGCGGGACCGTGAGCGGGCGCCAGCTCAAGCGCGCGCGTCATGCACTCGGCCGCACGCGCCGTCTGCCGCCGGCGGTACAGCGCCTCGGCAAGGCCCGCGTGCGCGTCGGCGCGCATCGGCGACAGTTCCGCGGCTCGCTCGAACTGTGCGATCGCCGCGTCGGCCTGCCCTGCGTCGCGCAGCGCGACGCCGAGGTCGACACGCGCCTGCGCGTCGCCAGGCGCCAGTTCGACGAGACGGCGCAGGGTCGCTATCGCCTCGTCGCGGTCGCCACGGGCGAGCAGCGCCGCACCGAGATTGCGGTGCGCGATCGGGTTGGACGGGGCCAGCGCGACGGCCGCGCGATAGCTGTCCGCCGCCGCGTCGAACTTGCGCTGCGTCGTCAGCACGTTGCCGAGATTGTTGTACGCGTCCGCGTAGCGCGGATCGTGTTCGATCGCCTTGCCGTATGCGAGCACCGCCGCATCCGCCTGCCCCAGATCCTTCAGCGCGTTGCCCAGGTTGTTGTATGCCTGCGCGTAGTCCGGCCGCAGCGCGATCGCCTGCGCGCAGTGCTGCATCGATGCATCCGGCTGCCGCGCCTCGCGCAGCGCATCGCCCAGGTTGTTGTGCGCTTCCGCGTACTCCGGCTGACGCCGCACCGCTTCACGATATTGCGCGATCGCATCGTCGAGCCGGCCCCGCTCGCGCAGCGCGTTGCCCAGGTTGTTGTGATAGATCGCGCTCGGATACGCGTCGATCGAACGGCGCATCAGCGCGATGCCTTCTTCCGGCTGCCCTGCCTGACAGGTCAGCAGTCCGAGGAAATGCAGCGCGTCCGGATGCGCGGGCTCCCGCGCGAGCAGCTGCTCGTAGCCCGCCTTCGCGTCGCCCAGCCGGCCCGCCTGGTGATGCGCCAGTGCGGCGCCGAGAATGTCCGTGGTCTGTTGCATGTCGTCGCTTCGTCGTTCGCGCGCGGTTCAGTCGATGCGTGAGTCGTGCGGGCCGGCGACGTCGCCGGCCTGGCCCGCGCGACGGGCCCACATTCCGTGGAACGCCTCCTCGAGATGCCGCGCGAAGCGCGGCGCATTGCACAGCGGCGATGCGATCAACTGCATGCGCAGGCCGGTCCGCAGCAGACGCAGTTGCGCCGGATCGGTCGCGAAGGCCACGGCCTTCGCGACGTAGTCGTCTTCGTCGCGCGCGACCCAGTCGGCCAGGCCGACCGTCTGCAGCAAGCTTTCGCAGATGTGCGTGACGAACCGGTCGCCCCGGATGCCGAGCACGGGCACGCCCATCCACAACGCATCGGCGGTCGTCGTGCCGCCCGAATACGGAAACGGGCTCAGCATCATGTCGACGCGACGGTACGACGCCAGGTATTCGCCGCGCGGCGCATTCGGCTCGAGCAGCAGCCGCGCCGGATCGATGCCGTGCTGCGCGAACCGCTCGCGCGTGCGGCGCACCGCGTATGCGCCGGCCAGCTCGCTCGCCTTGAGCAGCAGCCGCGATCGCGGCACAGCCTCGAGCACCCGCGACCAGACGCGCACGACCGCGTCGCTCATCTTGCCGAGCTTGCCGAAATAGCCGAACGTCACCGCGCCGCCGGCCAGTTGCGGCAGCGGGCCCGGCACGATCGCGTCGCGCGGCGGCGTGTAGCACAGGTAGCTGTCGGGCAGGCGCCACGGACGCTCGACGAAATGCGCTTCCTCGTCGGCCGGCAGCACGTGGCGATCGCCCAGCACGTAATCGATCGCGTCCAGCCCGGTGGTCGCGACATAACCGATCCACGAAACCTGCACCGGCGCCGGCTTCCACGCGAACAGCGCGAGCCGGTTGAAGATCGTGTGGCCCGCCGCGTCGACCAGGATGTCGATCGCATCGTCGCGAATGCGCCGGGCCGCGGCCTCGTCGCTCAACGCGGCGAGACTCGTCCAGCCCGCGAACAGCGGGCGTAGCCGCTGTGTCAGGTCGTCCTCGACATCGCGGGTCGGATACGCGACGAACACTACGCGCGTGCGATCGGTCGCGCGCAGCACGCTTTCGAGGAAATAGCCGACCGGGTGATGCTTCAGGTCGCCCGATACGACGCCGACCCGCAGCGGTCTCGCGCCGTCGGCCGTCGGCCACGAGCGGTACGGCACCGCTCGCGCGGCGGCCTGCGCGCCGTAGCGCCGCGCGGCATCGAAATGAACGTGCGGCGCGGCGGCCGCGCTGTAATTCAACGCGAACAGCAGGTTGTCGTGCGGCTCGAGAAGATCCGGCCGCAACGCGATCGCGGCGCGGTAGCCTTCAAGCGCGGCCTCCAGTTCGCCCGCATCGAGCATCGCGTTCGCGAGATTGTTGTAGGCCTGCGCATGGTCGGGCCGCAGCCGGATCGCCGTGCCCAGCGCCTCCACCGCGCCTTCGCAGTCCTTCAGCGTTCGCAACGCGTTGCCGAGGTTGTTGTACGCGTCGGCATCGTCCGGTTGCAGCGCGAGCGCCTGCCGGAAGCACTCGGCCGCCGCCGCGGGCCGGTTGTGCGCGGCCATCACGGTGCCCAGGTTGTAGTAATAGCGTGCCTGCGGATCGCGCCGGATCGCATCCGCGATCGCCGCGACGGCCCCGTCGAAGTCCCCGCGGCGAAACGCGACCAGCCCGTGAACGTGCAGCGCCTCGGCCCGCTCGGGCTCGCGCTGCCGCACCTGCCGGCACAGATCCTCGGCAGCGTCGAGACGGCCCGCGTCGTAATGTTCCAGCGCGCACGCCAGCAGCGCCTCGACCGGCGTGTCCGCGCCGGACAGTCCGTCGGACGGTTCACGTACGCCGCCGGACGGGTGTCCGCGTTCGAGGAGGTTTTCGTTCATAGGCCGGGCTTCCGCTGGGTCCGCTGGGTGTGCGATAGGCATGGATGACGAACCGGCCGCCCGGGGCGACTGGCGCGAACGATGCCGGGACGGCGCTTTCGGCGCGCGACAACCGGCGCCCCCGCCATCAGGCCGAGCGCGCCGGGTCGCGTGAAAGGCGGGCGCGGACATGCCGGCGCGTCGGCGCCGACGGCAGGAAACTCGCGGATATTGTCGCGACGTTCGCTGTGTTTCGAAGGGACGATCAGTCGAGCAAAACACCCGCAATTCGTCGCATCGCGCGACGGGGCGGTGGCGCGACCCGGATCAGATCGTTTCAGCGCTCGGGCGCCTTGCGCTGGCGGCCGCCGTGATCGACGCCGGGATTGACGTTGCGAGGGGGCACCTCGCATCACGGAGTTGCGGCGAAACGGCGCGGGAAAGCCTCGCGGACTCGACCGCATGCGCGATGCAACGCGACGCTTCAGCGAATTCGGAAAATGGATCGGGAAATTCGGTGCCTGGAATCAGGCTGTTTGGCGCGCCCGGCTGGGATCGAACCAGCAACCCCTGCCTTCGGAGGGCAGTACTCTATCCATTGAGCTACGGGCGCATGTGACAGTGAAACGACCCCAATAAACCGGCCGCCCACCATTGGCAAGACGGCAAGGATACCCGGTTTCCCATGAAGCGTCCACCTTGCCTGCAGAATCCCCGTCAGGCCCCCATTCGTGCGGGTAAACACGCGCCTTCGCGCCGCTCGCCGTGATGTAAACGTTCCGTCTATAATCGTCCGTGCTTCATTGGACTGCCATTTTGCCGTTGCACCGCGCTCACAATTCCTATTCACGGAGACGAGGCAAGCATGAGCGAAGCACCCCACGAATCTCCCGTCAAAACCCCCGGGCAGCTGATTGCCGTCGTCATCGCATCATTCGCGATTCCGATCGCCCTGATCGTCCTGTTTGCCACCTATGCCAACCATGCGTTCCGCTCGGGCGCCGGCACGGACGCGCTATCGGACGAACAGGTCGCCGCGCGGATCGCACCGCTCGCGAAAGTCGACGTGAAGGACGCCAACGCGCCCCGCACGTACAAGACCGGCGAGGAAGTCTACAAGGCCGTGTGCGTGACCTGTCACGGCACGGGCGCCGCCGGCGCGCCGAAGTTCGGCAACAAGGACGACTGGGCGCCGCGCATCTCGCAGGGCTTCGACACGCTGCTGAAGACGGCGCTGTCGGGCAAGGGCGCGATGCCGCCGCGTGGCGGCACGAATCCCGACGACGTCAGCGACTATGAAATCGCGCGCGCGATCGTCTACATGGCGAACAACGACGGCGCGAACTTCCCCGAGCCGGCTGCCCCGGCCGCCAATGCGGCGCCGGCGGCGAGCGGCGCGGCGGGTGCGGCAGGCGCGTCGGGCGCGGATGCGTCGAACGCGCAGGCCGCGGCCGCAATGGCCGCGATCGCCGCGATTCCGAAGGCCGACGAAAAGCCCGCGGCTGCGCCGACCAGCGCCGACGCCGCATCGGCCGGCAAGGCGCTGTACACGCAGGTCTGCCAGGCGTGTCACGCGGCCGGCGTGCTCGGCGCGCCGAAGTTCGGCAGCAAGGAGGACTGGGCGCCGCGCCTGAAGGACTCGATGGATATCGTCTACAACTACGCGCTGCACGGCAAGGGCGCGATGCCGCCGAAGGGCGGGTCGAGCGCGTCCGACGCCGACGTGAAGGCGGCCGTCGACTACATGGTCAACGCGTCGAAGTAACGTCTGCCGGCCAGAAAAAACCCCCGCGGCGCACGCGCATCGCGGGGGTTTTCCTTTGTCGGGACGGCGGCGCCGGCCGCCTTTCGCACGTCACTTCTGCAACAGCGCCTTCAGGCTCGCGAGCCGGTCCTTCGGTGTCATCGGGGCTTCCTCCGGCGTCGGCGGCGGCGCTTCGTCGAGGCCCATCTCGGGGATGAAGCGCGACGGCTCGCACACGACCGTCTCGCGCGCCCGCTTGCGCTTCTTGCACCAGTTCAGATGCAGGCTGCGCTGCGCGCGCGTGATCGCGACGTACATCAGCCTGCGCTCCTCCTCGATCCGCTCGTTGTCGATCGGCCCGTCGTCCTCGCTGCCGCCGCGATGCGGCATGATCCCCTCCTCGACGCCGACCAGGAACACGTGGGGATACTCGAGCCCCTTCGATGCATGGACGGTCGACAGCCGCACCGCGTCCGGATCCTCGTCCTTGCCTTCGAGCATCGACATCAGCGCGACGGTCTGGATCAGGCCGAGCAGGTTCTTGCCGGTGTCCGCCAGCCCGTCGGCGTTGTGGAACCCGTCCGCCTCGCCGTCGACGGCTTCCGTCTCGGGCTTGGTGCCCTTGCGCTTCAGCCATTCGAGGAATTCGAGCACGTTCTGCCACTTCGACTGCGCCTGCCGCTCGTCGAACGCGTCGTACAGATAGGCCTCGTAGTGGATGGCCTCCATCATGTCGTCGAGCACGACGGTCGCGGGCTCCTTGTCCGCGCGATCGGTCAGGCGCTGGATGAAGTCGCAGAACATCCTGAGCGGCTCGACCTGGCGCGCGGACAGCCGCGCCTCGATCCCGCCCATGTACACGGCCTCGAACAGCGACACCTTCGCCTGGCCCGCAAACGAGCCGAGCGCTTCCAGCGTCGTGTTGCCGATCCCGCGGCGCGGCGTCGTGACCGCGCGAATGAACGCGGGATCGTCGTCGGCGTTCGCGATCAGGCGCAGGTACGCGCACAGGTCCTTGATCTCGGCCTTGTCGAAGAACGACTGGCCGCCCGACAGCACGTACGGGATCCGCTCACGCCGCAGCACCTGCTCGAAGATGCGCGCCTGGAAGTTGCCGCGATACAGGATCGCGTAGTCGCGGAACTGCGTGCGCCGCTCGAACTTGTGCGCGGACAGCCGGAACACGACCGATTCGGCTTCGTGTTCCTCGTCGTTGCACGGCGTGACGGTGATCGAGTCGCCCATCCCGTGCTCGGACCACAGCTTCTTCTCGAACAGCTTCGGGTTGTTCGCGATCACGTTGTTCGCGGCGGTCAGGATCCGCACCGTCGACCGGTAGTTCTGCTCGAGCTTGATCACGTGCAGCTTCGGGAAATCCTTGCCGAGCTGCGCGAGGTTCTCGAGCGTCGCGCCACGCCAGCCGTAGATCGCCTGGTCGTCGTCGCCCACCGCCGTGAACGCGGCGCGCGGGCCGGCGAGCAGCTTGAGCAGCTCGTACTGGCACGCGTTGGTGTCCTGGTATTCGTCGATCAGCAGGTAGCGCAGCTTGTTCTGCCAGCGGTCGCGCACCTGCTCGTTCTTCGCGAACAGCTCGGCGGGCAGGCGGATCAGGTCGTCGAAGTCGACCGCCTGATACGCATGCAGCGTCGCGACGTAGTTGCGGTAGACCAGCGCGGCCTGGTGCTCGTCCTCGTTGGCCGCGATCGCCATCGCCTCATCGGGCATGATCAGGCCGTTCTTCCACAGCGAGATCGTGCTCTGGATCTTGCGGATCAGGCCCTTGTCGGTGGTGCCGATCTGCTCCTGGATCATCCCGAAGCAGTCGTCCGAATCCATGATCGAGAACTGCGGCTTCAGGCCGACGTGCTCGGCCTCCTGGCGCAGGATCTGCACGCCGAGCGAGTGGAACGTGCACACGGTGAGCTGGTTGACGGGCACCTTGCGGCCTTCCTTGCCGGGCGTGGTGAGCGTCTTGCCCTCCAGCAGCTTCGACACGCGCTCGCGCATTTCGGCCGCGGCCTTGTTCGTGAACGTGACGGCCGCGATGTGGCGCGGCTCGAAACCTTTCGCTTCGATCAGGTGCGCGATCTTCTGCGTGATCACGCGGGTCTTGCCGCTGCCCGCGCCGGCGAGCACGAGGCAGGGACCGTCGAGGTAGCGCACCGCTTCGTTCTGAGCGGGGTTGAGGCCTGCGGACATGATGACGGATGATGTTGCGGTTGACGGCGGAACGCCGGGAGGATGCCGCGCGCGGCAGGCCTGGAATGCAGGCGGACACGCGGGGCAGGACGCGCATGTTAACACGTCGGCGGCGGCCGGCGGATGACGATGCCGCCGGGTGGCGACGCGCGACATCGGCGGGCTTCGCGCCCCTTTTTCTGCGCCCTTTTCCTGCCCCCTTTCCCCGCGCGCTTTCCGCGCGCTGCCCGCGCCGGTGGACGCGCGCCGAACATCCGAACAGGCAGCAAATCTCCCCTCTGTTTGATCCATGACCGCGCGGCCCCCGGCGGCAAGATACGCGAAACGTCGGCGAGTACGCGCCGCCGCCCCTTCATTCGCCGTCATCGACTTCCGCCGCCATGAATGACACCGTCATCGCCGCCCCCGTTTCCGAGGCCGAGCTGGCCCACGCCGCCGCGCTTCACGCCGCCGGCTCGCTTCAGGACGCGGAGCAGGCCTACCGCCAGATCCTGCAAGCGCATCCCGAACATGCCGATTCTCACCTCCGCCTCGCGACGGTGCTCGAACAGCTCGACCGGCGCGACGCCGCGCTGCGGCACTTCCGGGCCGCGGTGGCAACCGAGCCGTCGCAGCGGCGCTACTGGATCGCGTGCATCGACGCGCTGACGCGCGACAACCAGATGGATGCGGCGCGCGCGCTGGTCGCGCAGGCCCGCACGCACGGCATCGACGCGTTGTCGCTCGAACTGGCGGCAGCCGATGCGCCGTCGGCCTCCGCCGACGAGCTGGCGGCCGTCCTCTCCGAATTCATGAATACGCTCGCGGCGCTGCTCGACAAGCGGCAATTCGCGCAGGCCGAAGGCATCGCGACCCAGCTGACCGAATGGATGCCCGACATCGGGCTCGGCTGGCGGGCGCTGGCCGTCACGCTGGTTCAGCAGGAGCGTCACGCGGAGGCGCTCGCGCCGATGCGCAAGGCCGCCGCGCTGATGCCCGACGACGCCGACACGCGGCAGGACCTCGCCGAGCTCGAGGCGCATGTGATGCAATCCGCGCCGGCGCCGCAGCCCGTCGCGATGCCCCTGGTGCCGAACGCGACGCTCTGCACGACGCTGCCGGGCAGCCGTCAGTTCCGGCATTTCGCGGGCGGCCTGGTCGCCACGGTGCCGGTGCTGATCCCGACCTTCAACAATCCGACCTATACGCGCCGGATGGTGGCCCAGCTGAAGGCGCGCGGCCTGCGCAACATCGTGATCGTCGACAACGCGTCGAGCGCGCCGGACATGCTCGCGTTCCTGGAAAGCGTGCAGGACGACGTGACCGTCGTGCGCCTCGATCGCAACGCGGGCCCGCGCGACCTGTTCCTGTCGGACGCGAACTACGCGCGCCTGCCGGAGCTCTTCTGCGTCACCGATCCGGACCTCGAACTTAACGACGCGCTGCCGCCCGAATTCCTGTTCGAGCTGATCGATGCGACCGAAGCGTTCCAGACCGGCAAGGCCGGCTTCGCGCTCGACATCTCGCAACCCGAGCTGATGAAGGAAACGACGCTCTTCTGCGGCGACCGTCAATACACGACGCTCGAATGGGAGGCGAACTTCTGGCGCCACCAGATCGGCAGCACGGCGGGCGGCGACCCGATCTACAACGCGCCGATCGATACCACGTTCGCCGTCTACAACAAGCGCTACTTCCGCCGCGAATCGCATCTCTGCGGCGTCCGGTTCGCGGGCCGCTACACCTGCAAGCACGTGCCCTGGTACAAGGAGACCGGCCTGACGGACGCGGAGGAACAGTACTACCGCGAACACCAGAAGTGGTCGAACTACCTGGCCTGACCCGCGGCGGCCGGCATCGGCGCATCGCTGCGCCATGCACGCACGGCGCCCTCCTCGCCCTCTTCGCCCGACAACCCTGACACCTCGCGCCATGCTACCCAGAGTCAACCTCGTCAAGACCGACAACGCCGATTACCTGCTGTTCGCAACCCGGGACGCGATTTCGGCGAACCTCTATTACAACGGCTCGTGGGACGCATCGCTGCTGACCATCAGCCAGATGTTCTACGCGAACGAGGAGGCGCCGCTGGTGCTCGACATCGGCGCGAACCTCGGCGCGTACGCGGTGCCGGTCGCCAAGAGCATCGCCGCGCAGGGCGGCATGGTCTACGCGTTCGAGCCGCAGCGCATCGTCTACTACCAGCTGTGCGGCAACGTGTTTCTGAACCGGCTCGAGAACGTGCACGCGTTCAACGTCGCGATCGGCAACCAGGACGGCATCATCCCGCTGCCAGCGATCGACTATTCACGCTCGATCAACATCGGCGGCTTCTCCCTCGACGAGCAGTTCAACCTGCGTCGCAACTCGGTCGAGACCGTCGCGAGCCAGCAGCCGAGCGACGTGCCGATCGCCCGGCTCGACACCCTCAACTTCCCGAAGTCGCCGGCGCTGATCAAGATCGACGTCGAAGGGCTCGAACTCGACGTGCTGAAAGGCGGCACGGCCTTCCTCGAACGGCACGGCTTTCCGCCGCTGCTGCTCGAGGCCTGGAACCTCGAATGGTTCTCGGAAAAGCGCGCCGCGCTGCTCGACTACCTGAAGACGCTCGGCTACACGTGGTTCGCGATGGGCGACGAGCTCGTCGCGCAGCATCCGTCGTTCGCGCGGCAGGTCAGCTTCGAGACGGGCGCCGACGGCGTGATCCGGATGAACCGCACCCGCTGACGGTTCGCACCCGGCGCAACGTTACGCGCGCAGGCGCTGCCTGAGCGCGTCGGCGGCCTGTGCGGCCCAGGCGGCGCACGCGGCCGCGCCGGGATGAAAGCCGTCCGCCGCCATCAGGTGCGGCTCGAGCGGCAGCGCGACGCGCAGGAACGTACAACGCGATTGCGTCGCGGCCCACTCCGAGAGCGTCGCGTTGAGCCGCTTCGCGCGCAGGCCGAGATACCACGCAAGCGGCTGCGGCAGCGCCGGAAAGCGCTCGATCGGCGGCACCGCCGACAGGATCACGTGCGCGACCCCGAATCGCGCGGCGAGCAGATCGACGAGCGCCGCCTGCGCGGCGCGCCAGCGCGCCGGCGACACGCCGCCCGTCACGTCGTTCACGCCGAGCGACGTCACTGCCACGTCGAACGGCTGCGCCGGCTCGGCGGCAAGCCAGTCGACGAGTTCCTCGGCGGTCAGCCCCGTGCGCGCCAGCAATTTCCAGCTCACGCGGTGCGATGCCGCAAGCGCGCGGGCGAGCTGCCCCGACAGCGCGTCGCGCTGCGACGCGACACCGACGCCCGCGGCAGCCGAATCGCCCAGCACCAGCACGCGCAGCGGCGGCCCGTCGCCGGCCGTGCCGTCGCGCGGGCCGGCCGCCTCGGCGAGCCGCGGCGTGACGCGGCGGACACGACGCCCCTGCATCAGCAGCAACGGGCCCAGGGCGGCGGTGGCGAGCGGATATCCCATGGTTTCGATCCGGTAACGGGGCAAGCAGGCGACGCGGGACACGCGCCGGAACAGCCCCCATTGTGTCGGATTCGCGCGCCGGCAGGCGCGATCCGCGCCATTCGGCCGAGGTCGTGCGCACGCGCAGCGGTTCCTTGTCCGTTCGGCCAACGCCCGCTCGCGCGCGTGCCGCCGTGCCACAATAGCCGTCCGCGCGGCCGGTGGCCGCAGCGCTTTGCCCCTTCGTACGCAGCCAAGGATTTGCCATGTCGTCATTGCTCAGGATTGGTTTGATGGGTTTCGGTTTCGCCGGCGCGACGTTCCACGCGCCCGTGATTGCCACGAGCGGCCGCACCGAGATCGCCGCGATCGCGACGGGGCAGCCCGATCGCGCGCGCGCCGCATACCCGGGCGCACGCATCGTCCCCGATCTCGACACGCTGCTCGGCCTCGACGACATCGACTGCGTGGTGATCGCCACGCCGAACGACACGCACTTCACGCTCGCCCGCCAGGTGCTCGAAGCCGGCCGCCACGTCGTCGTCGACAAGCCCGTCACGCTCACGGCCGACGAAGCGCTCGCGCTCGCGCGGCTCGCGAACGCGCGCAGCCGCCTGTTCGCGCCGTTCCACAACCGCCGCTGGGACGGCGACTTCCTCACCGTGCGGCGCATCGTCGAATCCCGTGAACTCGGGCGGCTCACGTATTTCGCGTCGCACTTCGACCGCTTCCGGCCGACCCCGCGCACGCGCTGGCGCGAGGAGCCCGCACGCGGCGGCGGCCTGCTGCTCGACCTCGGCCCGCACCTGATCGACCAGGCGCTCGCGCTGTTCGGGCTGCCGGAAACGGTCAGCGCCACGGTCAAGACGCGCCGCGACAACGCCACGGCGCCCGATTTCGTGCACCTGCTGCTCGGCTATCCGGACAAGGACGTCGCGCTGCACGCGAGCGCGCTGTCGGCGATCGAGCCCGCGCGCTTCACGCTGCACGGCACGCGCGGCAGCTACCAGAAGTTCGAGCTCGACACGCAGGAAGATCAGTTGAAGGCAGGCCTCACGCCGGACCACGTCGAGTTCGGCGGCGGCAACCCGCCCGGCGTGCTGCGCGTGCTCGACGGCGAAGTCGAGGTCGAGCGGCCGGTGCCGACGCTCGACGGCCAGTACGCGGAGTTCTACCGCGCGCTCGCCGCGTCGGTCCACGACGGCGCGCCGTTCCCGATCACGCCGCAGGACGCCGTCGACGTGATGACGATCATCGAGCTCGCCGCGCAAAGCGAGCACGAAGGCCGCCGGGTGCCGTTCGTGCGCCGCATCGTCTAACCGCCGGCCGGGTCGGCACCGTCCCGGCCTCGGCCGCTACCCCGCGCCGCGCCGTCCCCGGCAGCGGCCACGCGTCAGCCGCCGCGACGGCACGGTCCCGAACATTCCGTTACAAATGGTGCGGGAACGAAAGTCATCGGTCGCCCAGTCTGATGCGTTTCTCAAAAAGTCGATCCGACACCAAACCGTCAGGAGAATGTGATGCAACGGTTGATTCGCGCAGCGGTATGCTGCGTCCTGGTTTCCTCGCTCGCGGCCTGTATCGTGCAGCCGCAGCGGCCGGCCCGACAGGCGCCTCCGCCCCCGCCGCGGCCAAATCCGCAGGTCGTCGCGAACGATCGCCTGCTGGAGGTCCAGGGCCGGATCGACAACCTGCACCGCCGGATCGACTCACGCGTCAACGGCGGCTACTATCCGCCGCCGTACGGCGCGCAGCTGCACCACCGGCTCGACGTGATCCGCCAGGAAGCGAACGACATGTCGGCGCAGCACAACGGCGGCCTGTCCGGCGACGAGCAGCGCGTGCTGAACCAGGAACTCGACACGGCCGCGCGCGCGATCGGCGAGTAATACCGGCCCTGCCGGGACCGGCCGGTGCCGGCAAACGCGGCGGCGCCCCTCGCGCCGCCGCTTGTCGCGAAGCGACATTCTTTTGCTCAAATTGACAACGCCCACCCGCTCGCGTACAGTCGCCCGCACGCGTCGGGAGAGCGTGTGACCGCGTAGCAACTCGCAACGCCGGTCGCGCCGCCGAAGGGGCACACCCGCAAACTCTCAGGCAAAAGGACCGACCGCGTCGGGGAATCCCGTCCGCGCTTCGCGCGGGCCGCACTCCCCGCACTCTGGAGAGCGGCAGTAGCCCGCTGCGCGATTGCAGCGCGGGCAGGCTGCCCACCGAAGGGGCGCGCGTTCGCCGGCTTTGCCCGCGGCGCAATCTCTCAGGTATCGAGGACAGAGGGGCATGTATCGCATCGCTCGCAGGCCCACGGCCGCGGCGGTCGGCACATGGCCGTTCTGACCCGCGCGCAAGCGCCTTGCCTGAGGCCTCGATGACTGCACTGAATCACACCCCGCTCAACGCCGCGCACCGCGCGCTCAATGCCCGCATGGTCGACTTCGGCGGCTGGGACATGCCCGTCAACTACGGCTCGCAGATCGAAGAACACGAAGCCGTGCGCACCGACGCCGGCATGTTCGACGTATCGCACATGTGCGTCGTCGATTTCACCGGCAGCCGCGTGCGCGCGTTCTTCGAACACGCGATCGCGAACAACGTCGGCAAGCTCAAGACCCCCGGCAAGGCGCTCTACTCGTGCCTGCTCAATCCGCAGGGCGGCGTCATCGACGACCTGATCGTCTATTACTTCACCGAAGACTTCTTCCGCGTCGTCATCAACGCCGGCACGGCCGAGAAGGACATCGCGTGGTTCAACCAGCTCAACGAACAAGGCGGCTACGGCCTGACCATCGCGCCGCGCCGCGATTTCGCGATCGTCGCCGTTCAGGGCCCGAACGCCCGTGAAAAGGTCTGGACGACGGTGCCCGCCGCGCGTGCCGCGACCAGCGAACTGAAGCCGTTCAACGCCGCGCAGGTCGCCGGCACGCCGTTCGGCGATCTCACCGTCGCGCGCACCGGCTACACCGGCGAAGACGGCTTCGAAGTGATCGTCCCGGCCGTGCACGTCGAAGCGCTGTGGGCCGCGCTGCAGCAAAACGGCGTGCGCCCCTGCGGGCTCGGCGCGCGCGACACGCTGCGCCTCGAGGCCGGCATGAACCTGTATGGCCAGGACATGGACGACACCGTGTCCCCGCTCGACGCGGGCCTCGCATGGACGGTCGACCTGTCGGCGCCGCGCGAGTTTGTCGGCCGCGCCGCGCTCGAGCGCGACGGCTCGCGCGCTGCGTTCGTCGGCCTGATCCTGCAGAAGGAAAACGGCAAGGCGGGCGGCGTGCTGCGCGCGCACCAGAAGGTCGTCACGCCGCACGGCGAAGGCGAGATCACGAGCGGCACGTTCTCGCCGTCGATGCAGGAATCGATCGCGTTCGCGCGCGTGCCGGCGGCCGTCCAGGTCGGCGACACCGTTCATGTGCAGATTCGAGACAAGCAACTTCCCGCGCGCGTGGTAAAACTGCCGTTCGTGCGCAACGGCAAGGTCCTCGCTGCGTAACGACCGAGAGGCGACCGGGAGGCCGCCTCCCGGGGAAGCCGGGAAATGGCGCCCGGCGCAACCACACCCGGCGCGCCCCGGCGGCGCGCCAGCATAACGAACACACCCTTTTATCCAGGAGCATCCGATGAGCAACGTCCCGGCCGATCTGAAGTACACCGACGAACACGAGTGGATCCGCACCGAAGCCGACGGCACGCTGACGGTCGGCATCACCGATCACGCGCAGAGCACGCTCGGCGACATCGTCTTCCTCGAACTGCCGCAAGTCGGCAAGTCGGTGAACGCGGGCGACGCCGTCGGCGTCGTCGAATCGGTGAAGGCGGCATCCGACATCTACTCGCCGGTGTCCGGCGAAGTCGTCGCCATCAACGAAGAAGCCGCCGACTCGCCGGAAGAAGTGAACAGCGACGCATACGGCACGTGGCTCTTCAAGATCAAGCTCGCGGCCGGCGCCTCGACCGACAAGCTGATCGACGCTGACGCCTACAGCAAGCTGATCGACTAATTTTCCCTACCCGAACCGCGCGGCCGGCCAGCCGGGCCGCGCGGGACCAGAGTCACGCCATGAAGCTCGAACACCCGGACCGCCTGATGAACCGCACGCCCCTCTCGCTCGCCGCGCTCGAAACGCACGACGCGTTCGCCGAACGCCACATCGGCCCCGATGCCGCCAGCCAGCAGGCCATGCTCGACACGCTCGGCTTCGCGTCGCGCGCCGCCCTGATCGACGCCGTGATCCCGGCCTCGATCCGCCGCGCCGAAACGCTGCCGCTCGGCCCGTTCGCGCAACCGAAGAGCGAGGCCGAAGCCCTCGCCGCGCTGCGCGCCCTCGCGGACAAGAACCAGGTGTTCCGCTCGTATATCGGCCAGGGCTATTACGACTCGCATACGCCGGCCGTGATCCTGCGCAACGTGCTCGAAAACCCGGCGTGGTACACGGCCTACACGCCGTACCAGCCCGAAATTTCCCAGGGTCGCCTCGAGGCGCTCCTGAACTTCCAGCAGATGGTCGCCGACCTCACGGGCCTCGCGATCTCGAACGCGTCGCTGCTCGACGAAGCAACGGCCGCGGCCGAAGCGATGACGCTGCTGCAGCGCACCGGCAAGCCGGCGTCGAACGTGTTCTACGTCGCCGACGACGTGCTGCCGCAGACGCTCGAGGTGATCCGCACGCGCGCGCTGCCGATCGGCATCGAGGTCAAGACGGGCCCGGCGGCCGACGCCGCGCAGGCCAACGCGTTCGGCGTGCTGCTCCAGTACCCGGGCGTCAACGGCGACGTGCGCGACTACCGCGCGCTCACCGAAGCGATCCACGCGGCGGGCGGCCATGTCGTCGTCGCGGCCGACCTGCTCGCACTGACCGTGCTGACGCCGCCGGGCGAATGGGGCGCGGACGTCGCGGTCGGCAACACGCAGCGCTTCGGCGTGCCGATGGGCTTCGGCGGCCCGCACGCCGCCTACATGGCCGTGCGTGACGAATTCAAGCGCCAGATGCCGGGCCGCCTCGTCGGCGTGACCGTCGACGCGCAGGGCAAGCCCGCGCTGCGTCTCGCGCTGCAGACCCGCGAACAGCACATCCGCCGCGAGAAGGCGACGTCGAACGTGTGTACCGCGCAGGCGCTGCTCGCGATCATGGCGAGCATGTACGCGGTCTACCACGGCCCGCACGGCCTGAAGACGATCGCGCTGCGCGTGAACCGCATCGCGGCGCTCGTCGCCGCCGGCGTGAAACAGCTCGGCTTCGCGACCGTCAACGACACGTTCTTCGACACGCTGACGATCGACACCGGCGCGCGCACCGCGCAGGTTCACGAATTCGCGAAGGCCAAGCGCATCAACCTGCGCCGTGTGAGCGACACGCAAGTCGGCGTGTCGGTCGACGAAACGACGACCCGCGACGACCTCGCCGATCTCCTCGCCGTGTTCGCGCAGGCCGCGGGCGGCACCGCGCCGACCGTCGACGCGCTGGACGCGGGCCTCGCCGGCGTCGCCGCGCTGCCGGCCGGCCTCGAGCGCACGAGTGCGTACCTGACGCACCACGTGTTCAACCGCCACCATTCCGAAACCGAAATGCTGCGCTACCTGCGCAGCCTGTCGGACAAGGATCTCGCGCTCGACCGCTCGATGATCCCGCTCGGCTCGTGCACGATGAAGCTGAACGCGACGTCGGAAATGCTGCCGGTCACGTGGCCCGAATTCGGCCGGATCCACCCGTTCGCGCCGGCCGAGCAGACCGTCGGCTACCGCGAGATGATCGACCAGCTCGAGCAGATGCTGGTCGCAGCCACCGGCTACGCGGCCGTGTCGCTGCAGCCGAATGCCGGCTCGCAGGGCGAGTACGCGGGCCTGCTGATCATCCACGCGTATCACGCTTCGCGCGGCGAAGCCCATCGCGACGTGTGCCTGATCCCGGCATCCGCGCACGGCACGAACCCGGCGTCCGCGCACATGGCCGGCATGAAGGTCGTGGTCGTCGCCTGCGACGCGCAGGGCAACGTCGACATCGCCGACCTGAAGGCGAAGGCCGAGCAGCACGCGAACGACCTCGCGGCGATCATGATCACGTATCCGTCGACCCACGGCGTGTTCGAGCAGAACGTGCGCGAGATCTGCGAGATCGTGCACGCGCACGGCGGCCAGGTGTACGTCGACGGCGCGAACATGAACGCGATGGTCGGCCTGACCGCGCCGGGCCAGTTCGGCGGCGACGTGTCGCACCTGAACCTGCACAAGACCTTCTGTATCCCGCACGGCGGCGGCGGCCCGGGCGTCGGCCCGGTCGCGGTCGGCGCGCACCTCGCGAAGTTCCTGCCGAACCAGCGCTCGACCGGCTACGCGCGCGCGGAAGACGGCATCGGCGCGGTGTCGGCCGCCCCGTACGGCTCGGCGTCGATCCTGCCGATCTCGTGGATGTACATCGCGATGATGGGCGCGAAGAACCTGACCGCCGCCACCGAAACCGCGATCCTCAACGCGAACTACATCGCGAAGCGCCTCGCGCCGCACTACCCGGTGCTGTATTCGGGCCCGGGCGGGCTGGTCGCGCACGAGTGCATTCTCGACCTGCGTCCGCTCAAGGAAACCAGCGGCATCAGCGTCGACGACGTCGCGAAGCGCCTGATGGACTACGGCTTCCACGCACCGACGATGAGCTTCCCGGTGCCGGGCACGCTGATGGTCGAGCCGACGGAATCGGAATCGCAGGAAGAACTCGACCGTTTCATCGCCGCGATGATCGCGATCCGCGATGAAATCCGTGCGGTCGAGGAAGGCCGCGCCGATCGCGAGGACAACCCGCTGCGTCACGCGCCGCACACGGCAGCTGTCGTCACCGCGAACGAATGGCCGCACGCGTACTCGCGCGAGCAGGCCGCGTACCCGGTCGCATCGCTCGGCACGAACAAGTACTGGCCGCCGGTCGGCCGTGCGGACAACGCCTACGGCGACCGCAACCTGTTCTGCTCGTGCGTGCCGATGTCGGAATACGCATAACGCCCGTCGCGCACCGGAGTCCGGCCGTGACCACACCGCACGCAACCTCCGGTTGCGTGCGGTTTTTGCGTTCGCCGCCAGCCCGATCGATTCACGCTTGCCCCCCAATCCGGCTAACATCACACGCGATCCAGCCAATCAAGGAGTTCCGCATGGTGCGTCCGATGTTTCCGGGCCATGGTGCAGCGCACGAGCGGCCGCGCACGCGCCGCTTCGTGCCGCTGCTCGTCGCGTCGCTGTCGTTTGCCGTCGCCGGCCTTGGCACGCCGGGCAGCGCAGGCGCGGCGATGAATTTCTGCGCGGCGCCCGCGTTGCAGGCGAGCGAGACGACGCAGGCCGAGCCGGGCGTGCAGGCGCTGATCCGCAGCGTCGACGCGCGTATCGGCGAGCAGCCGAAGGCGTTGGCGCGCGTGCACACCGAAGGCACGCTGCCGCACGAAGGCATCTACGACCAGAGCGCCGACGCGCTGAAGGACATGGAGCTGATGCGCGACGCCGCGCTCGCGTGGCGCGTGACCAATGCGCCGCGTTACCTGCAGCTCGTCGACCGCTTCCTGTCCGCGTGGGTCGCGACCTACCAGCCGAGCTTCAACCCGATCGACGAGACGCGCTTCGACAGCCTGATCGTCGCGTACGACATGACGGCGAGCGCGCTGCCGGTGAAGACCCGCAACGCGACGGCGGCGTTCATCGCGAAGCTCGGCGCCGGTTACGTCGCGCAGATCGACGCGCAGAAGCGCCCGCTCACCGGCACCTGGCGCAACAACTGGCAAAGCCACCGGATCAAGCTGATTGCGCTGTCCGCGTTCACGCTCGGCGACCGCAAGATGATGAACGCCGCGCAGCGGCTGTTCGTCGAGCATCTCGCCGACAACATCGGCCCGGACGGCAAGACCTGGGATTTCGAGGAGCGCGACGCGCTGCACTACGCGGTGTACGACCTGCAGCCGCTGGTGACGGCCGCGCTCGCCGCGCGCCGCTTCAACCGCAACTGGCTGCGCGAGCGCGGCGCGAACGGCGCGACGCTCGCGGCCGCGCTCGACTGGCTCGTGCCGTACGCGCTCGGCGAGAAGACGCACGAGGAATTCGTGAATTCGCCGGTGCCGTTCGACGCGAAGCGCCGCGAAGCCGGCTTGCCGGGCTACACGGGGCAGTGGGACCCGAAAAACGCCACTGAACTCTTTCATCTGGCCGCGCGGCTCGACGGGCGTTATGCCCGCGTCGCGCGGCAGCTCTCCCCCATGCCGCCCGCATGGCTCGCCGCGTGCCTGCCATTGCAGGCGCGTTAGCACTATTCTCAAAGCAAGGCAGGAATCGAAATGGCAGTCAGCGTGTTTGACCTCTTCAAGATCGGCATCGGCCCGTCCAGTTCGCATACGGTCGGACCGATGCGCGCGGCGCTGATGTTCGTCCAGGGCCTCGAGCGCGACGGGCTGCTCGACGCGACGGCCCACGTGAAGGTCGAGCTGTACGGCTCGCTCGGCGCCACCGGCAAGGGCCACGGCACCGATCGCGGCGTGATGCTCGGGCTGCTCGGCGACGCGCCCGATACCGTCGATCCCGACACGATCGACGCGCGTCTGGAGGACGTCCGCACGTCGAAGAAGCTCGCGCTGCTCGGCACGCATCCGGTGCCGTTCGTGCTGAAGGAGAACATCGCGTTCTACCGCCAGGCGCTGCCCGAGCACCCGAACGGCATGAAGCTGCGCGCGTCCGACGCGAACGGCGCGGTGCTGGTCGAGCGCACGTACCTGTCGGTCGGCGGCGGCTTCGTCGTGACGGCCGGCGCGCCGAACACGAAGGTGCTGAGCGCGGCCGAGCAGATGACGCATCCGTTCCGCACCGGCGCCGAGCTGCTCGCGCTGACCGAGTCGACCGGCAAGTCGATCGCGCAGCTGATGTGGGAAAACGAGCGCGCGTGGCACACCGAGGAAGAGACGCGCGACGGGCTGCTGAAGATCTGGGCCGTGATGCAGTCGTGCGTGTCGCGCGGCTGCGGGATCGGCAACCCCGACGCCGACGGCAACCTGCCCGGCCCGTTCCAGGTCAAGCGCCGCGCGCCGCAGCTGTACCGCACGCTGACGGGAAGCCCGGAGCGCGCGCTGCAGGATCCGCTGTCGATGATCGACTGGATCAACCTGTATGCGATCGCCGTCAACGAGGAAAACGCGGCCGGCGGCCGCGTCGTCACCGCGCCGACCAACGGCGCGGCCGGCATCATCCCGGCCGTGCTGCACTACTACACGCGCTTCACGCCGGGTGCGAACGAACAGGGCGTGATCGACTTCCTGCTGACCGCCGCCGCGATCGGCATTCTGTACAAACTCAACGCGTCGATTTCGGGTGCGGAAGTCGGTTGCCAGGGCGAAGTGGGCGTCGCGTGCTCGATGGCGGCCGGCGCGCTCGCGGCCGTGCTCGGCGGCACGCCGCGCCAGGTCGAGAACGCGGCCGAGATCGGGATGGAGCACAACCTCGGCCTCACCTGCGACCCGGTCGGCGGGATGGTGCAGATCCCGTGCATCGAGCGCAACGCGATGGCATCGGTGAAGGCCGTCAACGCGGCGCGCATGGCGCTGCGCGGCGACGGCTCGCACTATGTGTCGCTCGACTCGGTGATCAAGACGATGCGCGAAACCGGCGCCGACATGAAGACGAAGTACAAGGAAACGTCGCGCGGCGGGCTGGCGGTGAATATCGTCGAATGCTGATGCGATGACGGCGGGCGGGCGCACGCGCCGAGGCGCGCCGCCGCCCCGCTCGTTCCGACACTTTTCACCGGCCGGCGTACCGGCGCCCCGCCGACAGGCGTAAGCTGTACCTCCCGCTACCCCAGGGAGACGGCAGCCCATGTCGCATTCCAAGGATTTCGAGCCGCGCGCCACCACCGGCGCGCGACTGCTCGTCGATGCGTTGCTCGCCAATCACGTCGAACGCGTGTTCTGCGTGCCGGGCGAGAGCTTCCTCGCCGTACTTGATGCGCTGGCGGACGACACCGCGCGCATCCAGACGGTCGTCTGCCGCCACGAGGCGGCCGCCGCGAACATGGCGGAGGCGGTCGGCAAGCTGACCGGCCGTCCCGGCATCGCGTTCGTCACGCGCGGGCCCGGCGCGACCCACGCGTCGATCGGCGTGCATACCGCGTTCCAGGATTCGACACCGATGATCCTGTTCGTCGGCCAGTGCGCGCGTGAGCACCTCGACCGCGAAGCCTTCCAGGAAATCGACTACCGCCGGATGTTCGGCCAGATGGCGAAATGGGTCGCCCAGATCGACGACCCGCGCCGCATTCCCGAATACCTGAGCCATGCGTTCCACGTCGCGATGTCGGGCCGTCCGGGCCCGGTCGTGCTCGCGCTGCCCGAGGACGTGCTGTCCGACGCATGCGCGCCGCAGCCCGTCGTGCCGGCCGCGAAGCGCATCGCCGCCGCGCCGTCGGCCGCGCAGGTCGACGAGCTGCGCGAACGGCTTGCGCGCGCCGAGCGGCCATTCGCGATCGTCGGCGGCAGCGGGTGGACGCCCGACGCATGCGCGAACCTGCGCACCTTCGTCGAGCGGTGGCAGTTGCCGGTCGCGTGTGCGTTCCGCTACCAGGACACGATCGACAACGCGCACCCGAACTACGCGGGCGACGTCGGGCTCGGGATCAACCCGGCGCTCGCGAAGCGCATCCGCGACGCCGACCTGCTGCTCGTGATCGGGCCGCGCCTCGGCGAAGCAACGACCGGCGGCTACACGCTGCTCGACATCCCGAAGACGCGCCAGACGCTGATCCACGTGCACCAGGGCGCGGACGAGCTCGGCCGCGTGTATGCGGCCGACCTGCCGATCGTGTCGGGCATGCCTGAGATCGCGGCGCCGCTCGCCGCGCTCGAACCGCCGGCGCAGCCCGCGTGGGCCGGCACGGCCGCCGACTCGCACCGCGCATACCGCGAATGGCATGCCCCGCTGCCGATGCCCGGCGACGTCCAGCTCGGCGACGTGATGGTGCAGCTGCGCGAGCGCCTGCCGCACGACGCGATCCTGACCAACGGCGCCGGCAATTACGCGATCTGGCTGCATCGCCACTTCGCGTACCGGCATTTCCGCTCGCAGCTCGCGCCGACCAGCGGCGCGATGGGCTACGGGCTGCCCGCCGCGCTCGCCGCGAAGTCGCTGTATCCGTCGCGAACCGTCGTCGCACTCGCCGGCGACGGCTGCTTCATGATGGCCGGCAACGAACTCGCGACCGCGATGCAGTATGGGCTGAACATCGTCGCAATCGTCGTCAACAACGGGCATTTCGGCACGATCCGCATGCATCAGGAGCGCAACTATCCCGGGCGCGTGCACGGCACCGGGCTCACGAATCCCGATTTCGCCGCGTATGCGCGCGCGTTCGGCGCGCATGGCGAGACGGTCGAGCGCACCGCCGACTTCGCGCCGGCACTGGAGCGCGCACTGACCTGCGGGCTGCCGGCGCTGATCGAGATCCGCATCCCGCAGGACGCCAGCACGCCGGCCGCGACGCTCGAGCAGATCCGCGAACAGGGCCGCCGCGCGCGCGGCGCATGACCGTGGAACTGCGCACCGCACCGGCCGGCCTCGCGCTGTCGCGCGACGACGCGCTCGCCCACCCCGGCACGCTGCTCGCGCCGGACGGCACGCTCGTCGCGCCGTACGACCTCGAGCACGGCGGCGGCCCCACGGAGGGCCATGTGCCGGCCGCGCCGGCGCTCGGCCTGCTGCACGCCGCCCACCAGCCGTTCCGGCTCGACTACGACCGCATGACGGACGTGTACGTGATCAACGGAATGGGCGTCACGCTCGGCGACTCGGTGATCGGGCTGACCGCGCTCGCCGCGCTGCGCGCGATGCATCCCGGCCTGCGCTTCACGCTGTTCCGGCCGGCCCGCGCGCCGCGCTACGTCGACGCGCTGTATGCGCTCGCGGCTGACGTCGTCGCGCCGTCGCATGCGCTGCCGTGCGCCGCCGATGCACTGCCCGCGCACGCGCCGTGCGTCGATCTCGGCAATCACCTGTACTGGCCCGCGTTCGCGCGGCAGCCGATGATCGACTTCTTCCTTGACGCGCTCGGCGCGGATCCGGCCACGGTGCCGGCCGCCGCGAAGCGCAACCGCTGGCTCGCGCGGCTACGGCTGCCCGCGCTGCCGGCCGAATGGCGGCGGCCATACGTGCTGTTCTGCCCGACCGCGAGCACCGCGGTGCGCAGCGTGCCGCCCGCGCTGCACGCGACGTTCGTCGAGCGACTCGCGCAGCGTTACGGGCTGCCGGTGGTCGGCTTCGGCCCGGTCGCACATCCCGCCTACGTCGACGTGAGCCGCGAGGCGGCCGATACCGCGCACTTCATTGCCTGGGTCGAGGGTGCGAGCATGCTGTTCGCGCCCGATACGTCCGCGCTGCATCTCGCCGACGGCTTCGACGTGCCGACGCTCGCCTGTTTCACGACGATCGGGCCGGTGCTGCGGGTGCGCGACTATCCGCACTGCGTACCGGTCGCGCTCGACGTGCCGGACGAATTGCACGGGCTGCATCGCAGCGAGCGACCGGGCGATCTCGCGGCGGTCGAAGCCGCTTACCGGGCGATCGACTGGGATGCCGTGCCGTGGCCTGCACCGCGCGACGCGGCGACTATGTCCGGATAGAAAAACGAAAATCGCCCGAAAGATCGGGCGTGCAGCGGCAGCCACGCACCGCCGCGCGGCTCATCCGGCCGTCACCGTCACCGCCCGCTCGCGCAGCGTCTCCGACGGCCGTTTGCCGAACAGTCGCCGGTAGTCGGTCGCGAACTGGCTCAGGTGCCAGAAGCCCCACGCCTCCGCGACGTCTTGCACCGAGCCGGCCGCCCGCCCGCACAGATCACGGCGCGCACCGTTCAGCCGCAGCGTCCGCAGGTAGGTCGCGGGCGCCATGCCGAGCACGTCCTGGAAGCAGTACTGCAGCGTGCGCCGGCTCACGTGCAGTTGCTCGCACAGCTCGGGCACGCCGACCGGGCGCGTGCGGTGCGCGAGCACGTACTCGCGCGCCTGCTCGACGATCCAGCGCCGTGTCGATGGCGCGCCGCCGGCGCCATCGTCCGCCGGTTGCGCGCACGCATCGAACAGCGCGGCCAGCACCTCGGCCTGCAGGTCGTCGCGCTGCGCGTCGGGCAGCGGCCCGCCCACGGCCGCCGCGCCGTCGAGCCGGCGGCCGAGCAGCGCGCACAGGCGCGCGAGCCGCGTATCGCCAACCTGGATCACGTGCTGCGTGAACAGCCGCTCGTCAAGCGCGCGGTGTTCGACTTCCTCCGCGTAGCGGCGCAGCACGTCGCCGCGCACGACCACGCCGTAGATCGAGAACTGCGCAGGCGTCAGCAATTCGAATTCGACGTTGCCGGGCCGGAACGCGAGCGCACCGGGCCCGATGCGGCACGCATCGACGCGCGCGGTGCCGTCGCTGACCAGCGGGATGCCGAACCAGTACGCGTCGCCGCGCACCTCGCATGCCTGGCGCAGCAGGTGGCTGGTCGATTCGCGAAACAGCTTCATCGTGTCGAGCGGCAGCTCCGTCAGCGTGCCGACGAAGCGGCCGGCCGCGAGCTGGTCGTAAGTCTGCCGCCAGCCGATCAGGTTGCGCGCCTGCTCGTCCGCGTCATGCGCAACGCTGACCACGGCCTGGCCGGCGAGCGCGTCGTCACCCTGCGCGCTGCACCGCGTGTCCTCGGCCGTCGGCTCGGCCATGCACTCCAATCGTTGACCCATCGTGTTCTCCTCACCTGCCCGGAACCGCGTCCAACACGCAAGTCCCGTGCCGAACCGCGCGGCCCGGCGACAAGCCCGTCATTGCACGCCGTGCGGCCGCCGCGCGCCATGAGGGCGCACCCGGAGGCGGCATGCCACGCACCGTGCGGGTGCGGCTTGCGCGCCGCGGGCAGCCCGGCGACGCGCTACGCGCCCGGCCGCAACCGCACGACCCGCGTGCCGCAATTGCCGTACGCCTGCGCGACCGCCAGCTCGATGATCGGGCTGCCGGCCGACCAGGGTGCGGCATCCGCTGCCGGCAGATCGGCACGCAACGTCGCGCGGCCGTTGATCCGATAACGGATGCCGCGCACGAAATCGATGAACAACAGCCCGATGCCGCCACCGTCGCACGCGAGCGCATCGATCCGGTCGCCGTCGCCGTGCGTCGGCAGCGCGAAGCGCAGCGTCTTCGTGTCGATCACGCGCACGACCGGCCACAGATCGCCGTTCGCGTCGCGCATGCCCTGCACGATGTCGCAGGTCACGCGCGCCGGGTCGTCGCGCGTCGTGCCGACGAACATGAACGGCTGCGATTCGACGAACTGGCGCACGCCGATGCTCAGTCGCGTCGTGATGACGTCGCTCATGCGCTCGGCTTCGTCGGCGACGCCGAACCGGTGCTGCGCGTCGAGCTCGCCCGCGTGAAACACGGGGTGACGCGGCCAGGATCGAGGCGGATCTGCCATGCTGGTTTCCGTCGGGGCCATCGGTGCGCGATGCGGGCGCGACCGCGCGACAGCCGATGCGGTTGCCGAGGCGGGCCGCCGGCGACGCGCAGCCGACGCCGCGTATCGAATGTCGAAAGGCGAAAAAAGCGAAGTGCCGGACGATCGGCCGCAAGCGCGCTGCCGCGCCGCGCGCACCGCCCGACGGCCGGGCAGCCATCGCCCGACCGTCGAACGCTGCCCGGCAATCCGGTCCCGGACACGCCGCCGTCCAGCACCGGTTGCCGTACCGGGCAGCGTCGCGCTGCCGCCCGGCTGGCCCAGGCACTTCGCCCCTGCTGCGGCGATCAGAAGAACCCGAGCGCCTCGGCCTGGTAGCTGACCAGCAGGCACTTCGTCTGCTGGTAGTTCGACAGCGCCATCTTGTGCGTCTCGCGACCGATGCCCGACTGCTTGTAGCCGCCGAACGCCGCATGCGCGGGGTACAGGTGGTAGCAGTTGGTCCACACGCGGCCAGCCTCGATCTCGCGGCCCATCCGGTACGCGCGCGTGCCGTTGCGCGTCCACACGCCGGCGCCGAGCCCGTAGAACGTGTCGTTCGCGAGTTCGATCGCTTCCTGCTCGTCCTTGAACGTCATCACCGACGCGACCGGCCCGAAGATCTCTTCCTGGAACACGCGCATCTTGTTGTTGCCGAGCAGCATCGTCGGCTTCACGTAGTAGCCCGTGCCGAGGTCGGCGGCCGGTGCCGTGCGCTCGCCGCCCGTCAGGCATTGCGCGCCTTCGTCGCGGCCGATGTCGATGTACGACAGGATCTTGTCGAGCTGCTGCTGCGACGCCTGCGCGCCGATCATCGTCTGCATGTCGAGCGGATGGCCGGCCTTGATGCGCTCGACGCGCGCGACGGCCTTCTCGATGAAGCGTTCGTAGATCGATTCCTGGATCAGGATCCGCGACGGGCACGTGCACACCTCGCCCTGGTTCAGCGCGAACATCGCGAGCCCTTCGAGCGCCTTGTCGAGGAACGCATCGTCCTGGTCGAGCACGTCGGCGAAGAAGATGTTCGGGCTCTTGCCGCCCAGCTCGACCGTCGACGGGATCAGGTTCTCGGCCGCGGTGCGCAGGATGTGCTTGCCGACCGGCGTCGAGCCCGTGAACGCGATCTTCGCGATCCGCTTGCTGGTCGCGAGCGCCTCGCCCGCTTCCTTGCCGAAGCCGTTGACGATGTTGATCGTGCCGGCCGGGAACAGGTCGCCGATCAGTTCCATCAGCACCAGCACCGACGCGGGCGTCTGCTCGGCCGGCTTCATCACGACGCAGCAACCGGCCGCGAGCGCCGGCGCGAGCTTCCATGCGGCCATCAGCAGCGGGAAGTTCCACGGGATGATCTGGCCGACGACGCCGAGCGGCTCGTGGAAGTGATACGCGACGGTGTTGTCGTCGATTTCCGAAATGCCGCCTTCCTGCGCGCGGATGCAGCCCGCGAAATAGCGGAAGTGGTCGATCGCGAGCGGCAGGTCGGCCGCCATCGTTTCACGCAGCGGCTTGCCGTTGTCGATCGTCTCGGCCACCGCGAGCAGCTTCAGGTTCTTTTCCATCCGGTCGGCGGCGGCGAGCAGGAGGTTCGCGCGCTCGGCGACCGACGTCTTGCCCCACTTGCGGCGCGCGGCGTGCGCGGCATCGAGCGCGACCTCGATGTCGTCGGCGCCCGAGCGCGGCACGCGGCAGAACGGCTTGCCGTTGATCGGCGACACGTTCTCGAAATACTCGCCCTTCACCGGCGGAACCCACTTGCCACCGATGTAGTTGTCGTACTGCTGACGATACGGATATTCGACGTCGAGGCCCAGTTGTTTCAGGTCAAACGGGTTCATACATGTCTCCTGTTCATCGTGCTTGTGTGAATGCAGCGCCGGTTGGATCGCGCTACACGGTTTACGCAACATGCGTGCCAAACCGGCCGAAAACCGAACAGGAGCGGTGCGTCCGGCCGCCCGCCGCAGGCGGCGCCGGCGCACGAAAAACGAGTGTCCCGATTCTGAACATCGCGACGGCACAGCCGGCACGGCGGGTGTTCTGATTTTCCACAGCGCACCCGCGCACGCTTCGCCGTGCACCGCGCTTGCAGCGTGGCATGTCGCTTGCGTGCGGAACGCGGATCCGCACGCACCGGCCACGCGCCGACCGAACCATGAACCCGGGCCCCCTCGGCGACGATGCCGTCGCGTTCATCCATGAACAGGCATTCCTGATCGTCGCGACCGCGAACGCGGCGGGCGACAGCGACTGCTCGTATCGCGGCCGGCAGCCGCGCGCGGACGGTTCGTTCGCCCCGCTCGTCGACCTGCCCGACCGTCGTACGCTCGTGCTGCCCGATTTCGCGGGCAACAACCTGTTCAACACGATCGGCAACCTGCTCGTGAATCCGGCGATCGCGCTGCTGTTCGTCGACTTCGTCCGGCAGACGACGTGGCTCGTGCAAGGTCGCGCGACGATCGATGAAGATGCCGGAAGTCGCGCGCACCTGTGGCCCGATGCGCTGCGCTATGTGGTCGTCGATGTGGAAAGCGCGCAGGCACGGGCCGATGCGGGATTGCCGCCGCTCGTGCTGGCGTGATGCGCGGCACCCTTTCGTCGTCGGCACAAGGCGGGCAGGCAATGCCCGGTGCGGTGCTGCGCACGCTTGTGCAAGCGTGATGCGTCGAGCGGGTCGTCGGTGCCGGAGCACGCCGGCGCCATTCCCGATGGGCGCGTGCCCGGCGGGCGACGCAACGCTCCACGCTCATTCGCGCGCGGGGCCGATCGCCGGTACACGGATTCGCGTGATCGCAACATGCGCGGGCACGCTGCCCGCGATCGTCGACCTGCGCGCCCCCTGAGACGCCCCGCTCACCGCCCGCTTGCCTCCGTGCAAGCCGGTTCGGTTCGGCGGCGCGCCGGCGCGCCGGGATGCGCAGTTTCACCATCGTCGCCGCGCGCTTCCGTCACCCCGGGCCGCGCACCGAGAAATGCGAACACCACCCCCGCACACAGCACCGTGACGATCGCGAGCCCGATCAGCAGCCGATCGAACGCATGCGTATAGCTCGCGAGCAGCGCCGTACGCTCGACGCCCGGCAATACGGCCGCCGCGCCCGCGAGATCGCCGGTGGCGAGCCGCGCGGCCGCGCGCAACGCTGCGTCGGACGCGCCGGTCGCCCGCCGCAGATCGGTGTGCGCGAGCGTCGCCAGCACCGCGCCGGCGATCGCGAGCGCGATCCCCTCGCCCGCCACGCGCGTCGTGCTGAAGATCCCGGTCGCCATCCCCGCGCGCTCCTTCGGTACGACGCTCACCGACAGCCCGTCCATCAGCCCCCACGGCATGCCGGCCCCGACGCCGATCGCGAGCATCGGCGCGATCGCCGTCGGCCCTGCGCCGCCGTGCAGCGCCACGCCCAGCCACACGAGGCCCGCCGCCGCGAGCAGGAGCCCGAGCCCCGAGATCACGCCGGCCGACAGCCAGCGCGTGAGCGTCGCCGCGACGAGCGGCACGACGAGCATCGGCGCGGAAATCGCGAGCATCAGCCAGCCTGCGTCGATTTCGCTGAAGCCATCGATGCCGATGAAGCGCAGCGGCAGCACGACGAGCAGGACGATGTAGCAGCAGCAGGTCGACACCGGCAGCACCTGCACGCCGACGAAGCGCGGAATCCGGAACAGCGACAGGTCGAGCATCGGCCGCGCGACGCGCGTCTCGATCGCGACGAACGCACACGCGCCGAGCGCCGCAGCCGCCAGCAGCGCGACGACGAGCGGATGCGCCCAGCCGCGCGCGGGCGCCTCGATCACGCCGAACGTGAACAGCGTGAGCGCGGCGGTGAACGCGGCCGTGCCGGGCCAGTCGAGCCCCGTCGCGTGCGGATCGCGCGACTCGTGCATCCGCGGCAGCCCGAACGCGAGCGACAACGCGCCTGCCGCCGCGCCCGTGACGAAGATCGCGCGCCAGCCGTAGTGCGCGATCAGGCCGCCGGCGAGCACGGGCCCGAACGCGAGCCCGATCCCGAACGTCGTGCCGAGCAGGCTGAATGCGCGCGTGCGCGCCGCGCCGTCGAACTCCTGCGCGAGCGCGGCCGTGCCGCCCGCGAGCGCCGCGGCCGCCGCGAGCCCCTGCGCGGCGCGCAGCAGGTCGACCGCGAGCATCGACGGCGCGAACGCGAGCGCCACCGACATCAGCGTGAAGCCGCCGACGCCGATCGCGAACACGCGCTTGCGGCCGAACTGGTCGGCCAGCGCGCCCGCCGCCATCAGGAAACTGCCGAACGCGAGCATGAACGCGTTGGTGATCCAGTTCATCGCGACCGGGCCGCCGTGCAGGTCGCGGCCGATCGCGGGTGTCGCGACCGCGCCGCCCGAAAACGACAGCGGCAGCGCGACGGCGGCCATGCAGACGGCGGCCAGCACCCACGCGCGCCGACGCGCCGACGTGGCTGAAGCGGGTGAAAACGGGTGATCCATCATCGCTCCTCGAAAAGCCGGCGCGGATGCGCCTCAAGCGCGATCAAGGATAATTTCGATTCAATCTTAGAAAAACAACGCGAAGCTCCGCATATAACGGACTAAAATTCTTCAATTCAACGCTTCGCGCCCTGCTCGCCCGTCTACGTCGATGGAAAACCTGAACGGCATCGCCGCCTTCGTCCGCACCGCCGAAGCGCTCAGCTTCGTCGCGGCCGGCCGCGCGCTCGGCATCTCGGCCTCCGCCGTCGGCAAGACGATCGCGCGGCTCGAGCAGTCGCTCGGCGTGCGCCTGTTCAACCGCACGACGCGGCGCGTCACGCTGACCGACGAAGGGCGCCATTTCTACGAACGCTGCCAGCGGATCCTCGAGGATTTTCGTGATGCGGAGGCGACCGTGACGGCCTCCGCGCAGCGCCCGCGCGGCAAGCTGCGCGTGAGCCTGCCGGTGATCGGCTACCGGTTCCTGCTGCCGGTGCTGCCCGAATTCAGGTTGCGCTATCCGGACGTCGAGCTCGATCTGGATTTCAACGACCGGATGGTCGATGTCGTCGAAGGCGGCTTCGACGCGGTGATCCGCAGCGGCCCGCTGTCGGATTCGAGCCTGATGTCGCGGCGGCTCGGCCCGTTCGCGTTCGTGCTGTGCGCGACGCCCGCGTATCTCGCGCTGGCCGGCACGCCGCGGGTGCCGCACGATCTCGAAACCCACGATTGCGTGCGCTACTGTTTCCCGACCACCGGCAAGCTGCAGGACTGGGCGCTTGCCGCCGACGACGGCACGCCGCTGAAGCTGCGCACCGCGATGACCTGCAACAACATGGAAGCGCTGCGCGGCACGGTGATGGCGGGGCTCGGCATCGGCTACATGCCCGACTTCCTCGCGCGCGACGCGCTGGACGCGGGCGCGCTCGTCACCGTGCTCGACGACTACCGGATCGCGCCGGGGCAGTTCTCGATCGTGTGGCCGTCGAGCCGGCAACTGTCGCCGAAGCTGCGCGTGTTCGTCGACTTCCTGTGCGAGCGGCTGTTCAAATAGACGGTCGGCCCCGTCACGCCGCGCCGATCCGCTCCGCTTCCGCCTGCGGCAACAACGAATCGCTGTCGTCCTTCAGGCCGACGCCCGTCAGCTTGAGCCTGCGCGCATGCGTCATCAGGTAATGCAGCTTGTGCGCGGCGGCGGCATGCGGCAGCCCTTCGGGCCGCACGTTCGAGATGCAGTTGCGCAGCGCGTCGTGACAGCCGACCTTCGGCGCCCAGGTGAGGTACACACCGAGGCTGTCCGGCGAGCTGAGCCCCGGCCGTTCGCCGATCAGCATCGCGACGACCTGCGCGCGCAGCAGTTCGCCGATCTCGTCGCCGAGCGCGACGCGCGCCTGCGTCGCGACCACCACCGGGCCGACCCGCCAGCCGTCCGCGTCGAGCCGCGGCCGCACGGCCTGCAGCAACGGTAGCGCCTGCTTCGCGGCCGCGAAGGCCGACAGCCCGTCGCCCACCACGAACACGACGTCCGGCGCATCGTCGAGCGCCGCGCCGTATCCGGCCAGCAGCGCGCGTCCGTCGTCGGACAGCTTGCGGCCGAGATCGGGCCGGCGCAGGTAATGCTGGCGGTCCGGCGCCGCGCTCTGCACGCCGAGCGTCGCGAAGCCGGCCGCGTCGATCTGGCGGCGCAGCGCGTCCGCGTCGAGCGGCTGATGCACGGCGTCGCGCGCCTGCGCGTGCGACAGGTTGAACGCGAGCAGCGGCGCGGTCGGCAGGCTGCTGCCCGCGCGGCCGAGCGCGATCCGCGCGTTCGTGAACGCCTTCAGCTGCGCCCACGGATTCTTTTCGACGGCGTCGCTCATGCCGAAATCCCCATCCAGTCGTTCGCGCCCGCGAGCAGCGGCACACGCGCGTTCGCGGCGCGCAGCGCGCCGCGCGCGTCGGCGATCTCCATCGTCTCCAGCCATTCCTCGAACTCGGGCGCGCGGCGCAGGCCGAGCACCTCGCGCACGTAGAGCTGGTCGTGAAACGACGTGCTCTGGTAGTTCAGCATCACGTCGTCCGCGCCGGGAATCCCCATGATGAAGTTGATGCCGGCCGCGCCCAGCAGCGTCAGCAGCGTGTCCATGTCGTCCTGGTCGGCTTCCGCGTGATTCGTGTAGCAGATGTCGCAGCCCATCGGCACGCCGAGCAGCTTGCCGCAGAAGTGATCCTCGAGCCCCGCGCGGATGATCTGCTTGCCGTCGTACAGGTATTCGGGCCCGATGAAGCCGACGACCGTGTTCACGAGGAACGGATCGAACTTGCGCGCGACCGCATAGGCACGCACCTCGCAGGTCTGCTGGTCGACGCCGAAGTGCGCGTTCGCCGACAGCGCGCTGCCCTGGCCCGTCTCGAAATACATCAGGTTGTTGCCGACGGTGCCGCGCTTCAGCGACAACGCGGCCTCGTGCGCCTCGCCGAGCAGCGCGAGCGAGATCCCGAAGCTCGCGTTCGCCTTCTCGGTGCCCGCGATCGACTGGAACACCAGGTCGACCGGCGCGCCCTTCTCGATCGCCGCGATCGTATTGGTCACGTGGGTGAGCACGCACGATTGCGTCGGCACGCCGTAGCGCTCGCGGAACCCGTCGATCATCGCGAGCAGCTTCACGATCGCCGCGAGGCTGTCGGTCGCCGGGTTGATGCCGATCATCGCGTCGCCGCAGCCGTACATCAGCCCGTCGAGCATCGACGCGGCGATGCCCTTCACGTCGTCGGTCGGATGGTTCGGCTGCAGCCGCACCGACATCCGGCCGGCCAGCCCGACCGTGTTGCGAAAGCGCGTGACGACGCGGCGCTTGCGCGCGGCCGCGATCAGGTCCTGGTTGCGCATCAGCTTCGACACGGCCGCGACCATCTCGGGCGTGAGGCCCGGCGCGATCCGTTCGAGCGCGGCGCCGTCGGCCGCGGGCGACAGCAGCCAGTTGCGGAAGTCGCCGACGGTGAGGTGAGAGATTTCCGCGAACGCGGCAGCGTCGTGATCGTCGACGATCAGGCGCGTGACCTCGTCGTCTTCATACGGAATCACCGCTTCGTTCAGGAACGCCTTCAGCGGCACGCCCGCGAGCGCGATCTTCGCGGCGACGCGCTCCTCCTCGCTCGCCGCCGCGACGCCGGCGAGCTGGTCGCCGGAACGCAGCGGGCTTGCCTTCGCGAGCAGCGTCTTCAGGTCCGCGAAGCGGTACGTGCGCGGGCCGATCGTCTCCGTGTAGGACATCGTTCGAATCTCCTTGCCAGTCCTTGCCTTGCATAACGCCGACGGCGCGCCCGTTCGACGGGGCGCGCCGGATGCCGTCACCAACGGCCGTTCGGGTCCACCATCCTCATTCCTCCAGCAGCACGTCGGCCGGCGCGCTCGCACGCTGCGAACGGGTCGCGAGGAAGTACGCGTAGCCGAACGCGAGGAACGCGACGAACACCATCGCCACCAGCCCGTTGAAATACACCATCGTCGCGAGGCAAATCAGGGCCGCAACGATGGCGAATGCCGGGAAGAACGGGTACAGCGGCGCGCGGAACGGCCGCGCCATGTTCGGCTGCGAACGGCGCAGCTTGAACAGCGCCGCCATGCTTACGATATACATCACGATCGCGCCGAACACCGACATCGTCACGATGTTCGCGGTGAGCGTCTGGCCGCCGAACTGGATCAGCTCGTCGCTGTAGATCGCGGCGATGCCGACCACGCCGCCCGCGAGGATCGCGCGATGCGGGGTCTTGAAGCGCGGATGCACCTTGCCGAGCCACTCCGGCAGGTAGCCTTCGCGGGCCAGCGCGAAGATCTGGCGCGAATAGCCGAGGATGATCCCGTGGAACGACGCGACCAGCCCGAACAGCCCAAGCCACACGAGCATGTGCATCCAGCCGCTGTTCGCGCCGACGATGTATTTCATCGCCTGCGGCAGCGGGTCGTTGATGTTCGCGAGCTTGGTCCAGTCGCCCGCGCCGCCGGCGAACACCATCACGCCGATGGCCAGCGTGACGAGCGTCAGGATGCCGGCCACGTATGCGATCGGGATCGAGCGCTTCGGGTTCTTCGCCTCCTCGGCGGCCATCGCGACGCCTTCGATCGCGAGGAAGAACCAGATCGCGAACGGGATCGCCGCGAACATGCCGTGGAATGCGCCGACGCTGAAATGATCGGCGCCCGACCAGCCGCCCTTCATGAAATTGCTCCACGCGAAGCCCGGCGACACGACGCCCATGAACACCAGCAGCTCGAAGATCGCGAACAGCGTGACGACCAGCTCGAACGTCGCGGCAATCTGCACGCCGACGATGTTCAGCGCCATGAACACGAGATACGCGCCCATCGCCGCGTGTTTCGGTTCGAGCCCCGGGAACTGCACGTGCAGGTACGCGCCGATCGCGAGCGCGATCGCGGGCGGCGCGAACACGAACTCGACGAGCGTCGCGGCGCCGGCGAGATAACCGCCGGTCGGACCGAACGCTCGGCGCGCATACGCGAACGGGCCGCCCGCGTGCGGGATCGACGTCGTCAGTTCGGTGAAACTGAAGATGAAGGTGGTGTACATCGCCGCGACGAACAACGCGGTGACGACGAAACCCAGCGTGCCCGCACTCGCCCAGCCGTAGCTCCAGCCGAAGTATTCGCCTGAAATCACGAGGCCGACCGCGATGCCCCACAGTTGCCAGGTCCCGAGCGTCTGCTGCAGCGCGGGCTGGCCGGACGACTTGGCGCCGGCGGCGGGCCGGCCATTCGACTCTGCTTTCATCGGATTCTCTCCTCAAATGCGCCGGGCCTGACGGCCTGCGCGACTGAGAATCGATGCTAGAGAGTCATTAAACGACGTGTTATCGAAATTCGGCAAAGACGACGGCTGACATTTCGCTGACGGAAATGCCGGCCCGGCCGGCCGTGCGACGCGCGTCGATGTGCCGGGCGCGCACGCCCGACCGCCCCCTGCGGGCACCACCGCCGGCCGCGCGAAGCGGCCGGACGGGCACGCGGCAGGCTTACTGCCCGCCGCCGCGCTGGTTGAACCAGCGATCGAGCAGCTTGCCGGCCGCTTCGCGGCCGCCGAGGCCGAACGACAGCGCGACCGCCACCGCGATCGCGCCGAGCACGAGGCCGAACGCGAGCTGCACGATCTCGTTGGCGATGCCCATCGCACGCAGCCCCATCGCGAATACCAGGCCGAGGATCGCGAATTGCGCGATGCGCGCGAACAGCACGCTGTGCTCGCGGTCCGCCTGCTCGATCACGCGGCGCGCGAGGCCCGCGAGCCACACGCCGATCACGAGGATCACGCCGCCCATCAGTACGTGGCCGCCGAATTCGATGAACAGCGTGACGACGTCGCGCACCTGCGTGAAGCCGAGCCGGTTCGCGGCCTCGACCGACGCGAACAGCATCGCGAAGAACACGATCAGCCGCGCGACCAGCACCGACGGCTGCAGGATCCCCGAGAACACGCGCTCGACGCCGAGCACGGCCGGCAGCCCGTCGACGCCGGCGGCTTCCAGCAGCTTCTGCGCGAGCGACGCGACGAAGCGCGCGAAGTAGAACGTGACGAGCACGATCACGATCGCCGCGACGATGTCCGGCACCGCGCCGAGGAACTGGTTCAGCATGTTGGTGGCCGGAATCGAGATCGCGTCGATCTTCAGCGCGTCGAGCGCGGAGATCAGCGTCGGCACGAACACGAACACGTAGACGATGGTGCCGATCAGGCTCGATACGCGCACCGGCGTCGGGCTGTCGAGGCTTTGCGTCAGGCGATCGGCGCCGGCGGCGACGAGCAGGTTCGTCACGAGACCGCGCAACACGCGCGCGACGATCCAGCCGACGATGCCGATCACCGCGGCAGCGAACAGGTTCGGCACGATCGCGAGCAGCTTGTCGACCATCCCCTGCACCGGCGACAGCAGGCCGGACAGCGCGAACGACCCGAGAATCGCGGGCAGGAACATCAGGATCACGAGCCAGAACAGCACGTCGCCGAGATAGCCGCTCATCGGCTGCATGCCTGCGCTTTCGGACAGCTTGTCGTCGACCTTGCTCGCCTTCAGCGCGCGGTTCGCGAGGCTGCGCAGCAGCGATGCGATCAGCCACGCGATCAGCGTCAGCGCCGCGCCGCCGATCAGGTTCGGCAGGTAGTTGACGATGTGCGTGACGAGCAGCGAGAACGGATTGGACACCGCGTACAGGTTGAGCACGTTGAAGATGCCCACCGCGGTGACGAGCAGCACGAGCCAGAACAGGCCGCCGGCGATGATCCGCTCGACGTACGCGCCCTGGCCGGTGCTTTCGCTGATCCGCTGATCGACCTTCAGCGCGTTGAGCAGCCGGAGCGCGCCGGCACGCACCGCCACGGCGATCAGCCAGCCGATCACCAGGATGCCGATCGCGCCGGCGATCTTGGGCAGGTATCCGCCTAGCGTGGTCTGCAGCGACGTGATGAAGCTGGAAGCATCCATTTCTTCTTCTCCCGAAAAACGTGGCGTTGCGATTGAACATCGACGAACTACCTGCGTACTTCGAAAACCGTGCGTTGCCGTCCGAGCAACTTACCCGAGAAAAATGACGCGATCATACGATTTCACCGTCTTTAACTTTAGTCGTAGATCGCAGGGGGGCAAGACCCCATTTCGTCATAATAAAAAGGGGCCGGATTTGTCGGCCTCCTACGCATTTCCGCAAGATTTATCAATTCGGCCCGTGCTACCGTGACGTCGGGTCCCGCCCGGACACGCCGATGACCGTCGAAACGAAACCCGACCAGCTCGCCTGGATCCGTTACGCGGCCAGCGTGGCGCGCGTCCACGAATACATTCGCGCGCACCTCGACGGCCCGCTCGACCTGAACCGGCTTGCCGAAGTCGCGTGCCTGTCGCCGTATCACTGGCAGCGCGTCTATCGCGCGCTGTATGGCGAGTCGGTCGTGCTGACGGTGCGGCGGATGCGGATCGTGCGCGCGTCCGAGGATCTCGTCTGCACGGCGCGGCCGATCGACGAGATCGCACGGCGCGCGGGCTACGGTTCGACGCACGCGTTCACGCGGGCGTTTCGCGACGCATACGGTGTGCCGCCGGCGCAGCACCGGCGCACGGGCAGCCACCGGCCCATCTATCCGTTACAGCGAGGAGAAGAAGACATGTTCAAGCATGAAGTCGAAATCCGGCAGCTGCCTGAACTGCACGGCTATGCGATAGCGCACACCGGTTCGTACTTGAAGGTCAGCGAGGCGTTCATGCGGATCGGCGCATGGGTCGGGCAGCACGGGTTGATCGGCCCCGGCGCGAAGATGATCGGCATTTTTTACGACGATCCGGACACCACGCCCGAAGCGCAGTTGCGCGCGAAGGCCTGCTTCATGCCCGCCGACGGTGCGCCGGACGTCGAGCCCGTGCCGCCGGTGGAGCGCGTGACAGTGGCGGGCGGCGAATATGCGGTGCTGTTGCATACGGGGCCGTATGCGGACCTGAAGACGGCCTACCAGTGGCTCTACGGCGACTGGCTGCGTCACTCGGGCCGAGAAGCCGCCGACGCGCCGCCGTTCGAGCTGTACCTCAATACGCCGATGAATGCGGCGCCGGCCGACCTGCGCACCGAGATCTACCTGCCGCTGCGCTGATCGAAAGACGAGTGTGCCTGCACCGGCCCTGAAACGAAGCGCGCCGGCCGGCGTTCAGACGCCGCCGGCGCGGATGGCCGACAAACTTACGCAGCCTGTGTCCCGCACCCGGGACAGAACCGGGCGTCGGCCGCCAGCGCGGAATGGCAGCGGCTGCAGGACTTGCCGCGTTGCGCGGCACCGCACTGCGCGCAGAAACGCGCATCCGACGCATTGAGGGCGCCGCAGCCCGCGCACGCGAGCCGGCGCAGCGGCACGTTACCGCCCGGGCCGTCCCGCGCGTCGGTCGACGGCTGCCCGCCCCAGCCGTAGCCGTCGCGGCCGCGCGCATCGTGGCCGCTGTGACCGTGGCGTTGCTGCCCGCCGTGATGCCCGCCGCCACCGTGGCCGCCACCGTGGCCGCCGCCCTGCCCGCTGCCGTGGCCACCTCCGCCGTGACCACCACCGTGGCCGCGCAGGATCCGTTTCAGAAAGCTCACCGCCCGCTCCTCATCGCTTCGCCGTCGCGCCGTCGAACACGCCCGTCTTCGACAGCAGCCGCAGCCCGTTGCCGACGACGATCAGGCTCGCGCCCGCATCGGCAAACACAGCCATCCACATCGTGCCGAGCCCCGCGACCGTGAGGCCGAGGAACACGATTTTCACGCCGAGCGCGAAGCCGATGTTCTGCACCAGCACGCGGTGCGTCGCGCGCGACAGCCGCACGAACGCGGGGATCTTGCGCAGGTCGTCGTCCATCAGCGCGACGTCGGCCGTCTCGATCGCCGTGTCGGTGCCCATCGCGCCCATTGCGAAGCCGATGTCGGCACGCGCGAGCGCCGGTGCGTCGTTGATGCCGTCGCCGACCATCCCGACCGCGCCCGCACCGCCCGCCGTCAGTTCCTCGACCGCCGCGAGCTTGTCCTCGGGCAACTGGTTGCCGCGTGCATCGTCGATGCCGGCCTGCCGCGCAATCGCCTCCGCGGTGTGCGGGTTGTCGCCGGTCAGCATCGCGGTGCGGATGCCGAGCGCGTGCAGGTCGGCGATCGCCGCGCGGCTGGTGTCCTTGATCGTGTCGGCCACCGCGAAGACGCCGAGCACGCGCGTGTCGTCGACCAGCATCACGACGCTCTTGCCCTGCCGCTCGAGCGCGTCGAGCTTCGCCTCCAGCGCCGGCGAGCAGCGTTCGAGCTCCTCGACGAGCCGGTGGTTGCCGAGCCAGTAGCGCGTACCGTCGATCGTGCCGCGCACACCGCGCCCGACGAGTGCTTCGAAGTCCTCTACATCGGCGAACGCTGCCGTCTGCGTGTCGCGGGCCGCGGCGGCGATCGCCTGCGACACCGGGTGATCGGAGCGCGCCGCGAGGCTCGCGCCGAGGTGACGCACGCGCGCCGCGTCGACGTCCGTCGCATGCAGGTCGAAATCGGTCTGCACGGGCTTGCCGTGCGTGATCGTGCCGGTCTTGTCGAGCGCGAGCCACGCGAGCTTGCGGCCTTCTTCCAGATAGACGCCGCCCTTCACGAGAATCCCGCGCCGCGCCGCGGCTGCGAGCCCCGACACGATCGTCACCGGCGTCGAGATCACCAGCGCGCACGGGCACGCGATCACGAGCAGCACCAACGCGCGGTAGATCCAGTCGTGCCACGCGCCGCCCATGACGAGCGGCGGCACCACCGCGACCAGCAGTGCGACCGCGAACACGATCGGCGTATAGACGCGCGCGAACTGGTCGACGAAGCGCTGCGTCGGTGCCTTCGCGCCCTGCGCTTCCTCGACCGCGTGAATGATCCGCGCGAGCGTCGAGTTGGCGGCAACCGCCGTCACGCGATAGTCGAACGAACCCGCTTCGTTGATCGTGCCCGCGTACACCGCGTCGCCTGCCGTCTTGTCGACCGGCAGGCTCTCGCCGGTGATCGGCGCCTGGTTCACCGTCGAGCGGCCCGCGATGACCTCGCCGTCCAGCCCGATCCGTTCGCCCGGCTTCACGCGCACGATCGCGCCGAGCGCGACCTGCGCGGCCTCGATCGTGCGCCACGTGCCGTCGGCGTCCTGCACGGTCGCGGTGTCCGGCGCGAGCTGCATCAGGCCCTGGATCGCGTTGCGCGCGCGGTCGAGCGACTTCGCCTCGATCAGCTCGGCGATCGTGAACAGCACCATCACCATCGCGGCTTCCGGCCACTGGCCGATCGCCATCGCGCCCGTCACCGCGATGCTCATCAGCGCGTTGATGTTCAGGTTGCCGTTGCGGATCGCGATCCAGCCCTTCTTGTACGTGGTCAGCCCGCATGCGAGCACCGCCGCGAGCGCCAGCACCGCCGACAGCCACGTCGGCAGGCCGGCCCAGCTCACCGCCTCGGATGCGATCGCGGCGACGGCGGCCGCCGCAAGCGGCCACCACGGCTTCGCGGGCGGCGGCGCGACGGATGCTGCCGGTGCGTCGGCCGACGCGGCCTCCGGCGTCATCCCGAGCGTGCGGATCGCGCTTTCGATCGCCGGTTGCGCACCGGGCACGTGTTCGACGGTCAGCATCCGCTGCATCAGGTTGAATTCGAGCGCGGACACCTGCTCCATTCCGCCGAGCTTCTTGCGAATCAGGGTTTCCTCGGTCGGGCAGTCCATCTGCATGATGCGGAACGCCGAGCGGACGTGACCCGACGCGGTCGCCCGCGCGACCGGCAGCGGCGCGAGCGATAGCGCGGCCGGCGCGCAGCATGCGCCGGCCGCGTGGTCGTGGTCGTGGTCGTGGTCGTGGTCGTGGTCGTGGTCGTGGTCGTGGTCGTGGTCGTGGTCGTGACCGGCATGATCGTGCGCCGCGTGGTCGTGCGAGCACGCCGCTCCATGCTCATGCCCGTCGCCGTGCGCGTGGCCGGCATGGGTGTCGTGATCGTGCCCCGTGCCGTGCGCGGATGGGCGATCGTGGTCATGATCGTGACCGCATGGATGCGGCTGCGCGCGGTGCGCCGCCGCGTCGCCATGCGCGTGCTCGCCGGCCGCCGGCGCCGCGTCGGCAGTGGTCGCCGCCTGCGTGTTGCGCGCATCGGCGCAGCACGCATCGGCGCCGCCTGCATGACGGTGTCGTGGGTCGGGGGTACGCTGGGCGTCGGTCATGACAACCTCCTCTATGGCTTGACGGTGTAGAGTTAACACCCTGAAGCCACTACAAGGTCAACCCTTACAACGGAGAAAGCCATGAAGATCGGCGAACTGGCCAAGGCGGCCCGCTGCACGCCCGAGACGATCCGCTTCTACGAGAAGGAAGGGCTGATGCCGGACGCCGAGCGCACCGATGCGAACTACCGCAACTACACCGACGTGCACGTCGAGCGGCTGCGCTTCATTCGCAACTGCCGCGCGCTCGACATGGCGCACGACGAAATCCGTGCGCTGCTGCAGCTCACCGACACGCCGGCCGACCCGTGCGATTCGGTCAACGCGCTGCTCGACGAGCACATCGGCCACGTCGACGCGCGCCTCGCCGAACTGACGCATCTGCGCGACCAGCTCACCGAATTGCGCCGCCAGTGCGTCGGCGAACATTCGGTCGAGGACTGCGGAATCGTCCACGGTCTCACGACGATGGAAACCGTCGCACCAGCTGCGAAGCGCTCACACCTCGGCTGAAACGCTTGTGGAATATGATAGTCTAGACGATACTAGTTATATTCTTACTAGACATAATCGAACTATTCATGGCAACAAGCCGCCCGTCTCCGCTCGCGCTCGCGGTCCTCGCGACGCTCACCGAAACGCCGATGCATCCATACGGAATGCTCCAGCAGTTGAAGGCGCGCGGCTATGACGAAGTCGTCAACGTGCGACAGCGCACGAGCCTCTACCAGACGATCGACCGGCTGCTGCGCGACGGGCTGATCGCGGTGCACGACACCGAGCGCGACGGCGCGTTTCCCGAACGCACGCTGTACACGCTGACCGAAGCCGGGCATACGGCCGGGCAGGCGTGGCTGCATACGCTGCTCGCGGAGCCCGCGCGCGAGTTTCCGGCGTTCGGCGCCGGTCTCGCATTCCTGCCGCTGCTCGACGCCGACGATGCGCGCCAGCAACTCGAGCGCCGCATCGCCGCGCTCGAGGCCGAACGCGAACGTCTCGAGTCGCTGCGCAACGCCGCGCAGAACGACCAGGTGCCGCGCCTGTTCCTGTTGCAGAACGAACATGCGCTCGTGCTGCTCAACGCGGAACTCGACTGGGCGCGCAGCGTCGTCGAACACCTGAGGATCGGCGCGCTGCGCTGGGTCGACGGCTGACGCGCCCACCATCGGCGCGTACCGATCAAAGCACCTTGCCGGGATTGAGCACGCCGGCGGGATCGAGCGCGGCCTTCAGGCGCCGCATCAAGCCGATTTCCGCTTCGCTGCGCGTGTGCGCGAGATAGGCGTGCTTGAGCATCCCGATGCCGTGCTCCGCCGACACCGAGCCGCCCACGTCCCGAACGACTGCGTACACGCAGCGATCGATCGCATCGGCGTCCGCGTCGCGCATGCCGGTGAGCGATACGCCGATATGCACGTTGCCGTCGCCGACGTGGCCGAAGAACAGGCAAACGATGCCGGGCCAGACCGCACGCAACGCCGCCTCGCAGCGCGAGGCGAACAGGCCGAGCTCACCCGTCGGCAGGCTCACGTCGAAGTTCACCAGATGCGGCAGCGCATCGATCGCGAGGCCTTCGCGCAACGTCCACAGGTCGCGCGCCTGCCGCTCGGACGTCGCGAGCGCCGCATCGTCGACGAGCCCCGCGTCGATCGCATCCGCCAGGCCGGTTTCCAGCGCCTGCCGCGCATCGCCGCCCGGCGCGCTCGTCGCGCACTCGATCAGCACCGCGAAGCCGCCGTCGCCTGCGAACGGCGCGACGACGCCGGGCGTGTGGCCCGCGACGTAGTCGTAGAAGGCCGGCCACATCGCTTCGAAACTGACGATCTCGGGCAGTGCGCGCAGGCGGTTCCACAACCCGACGACGGCGTCGTAGCCATGCACGCGGCAGAGCGCGGTGGCCGGCGCGGCGAGCTTCGGATGCAGCCGCAGCACGGCGCGCGTGATGATGCCGAGCGTGCCTTCGCTGCCGATGAACAGCTGCTTCAGGTCGTAGCCCGCGTTGTTCTTCAGCATCCGGTTCATCGACGACACGATGGTGCCGTCGGCGAGCACGGCCTCGAGCCCGAGCACCTGCTCGCGCATCATTCCATAGCGAATCGCGCGCGTGCCGCCCGCGTTGGTCGCGAGCATGCCGCCGATCTGGCACGAACCGCGTGCGCCGAGGTCGACGCCGAACGTGAAGCCCGCCGCGTCCGCGGCCTCCTGCACCGTCTGCAGCGGCGTCCCGGCCCGCACCGTCATCGTGCCCGCCGCCGCGTCGATTGCCTCGACACCCGCGAAACGCTCCATCGACAGCACGATCTCGCCGCCCAGCGCGACCGCGCCGCGGGCGAGCCCGGTGAGACCGCCCTGCGGCACGACCGGCTGCCCGAGCCGCGTGCACAGCGCGAGCGTGCGCGACACGTCGTCGACGCTGCGCGGCCGCACCAGCGCGCGCGGCCGCACACCGGCCGGCTCGTTGTACGCGGTGAAGTAGCGCGGATCGATCTCGGCCGCCCGCGTGACCAGCGAGTCGCCCAGGCCGGCGACGAGCGCCGCCTCGAGCGCGTCGTCCGCCTGCACCGTCACACCGTGGCCGCCGGTCTCTGCGCCCGTATCCAGGCTCTGCATCGTGTGCGTCCGTTATTTGGTGGAGATGTCGATATCGCCGAAGTATTTCTGGCCGAGCGACTTCACCGTGCCGTCCGCCTTCAGCTTGTCGATCGCGGAATCGAGTTTCGCCTTCAGCGCGTCGTCGCCCTTGCGCAGGCCGAACGCGATCCCGCTGCCGAGAATCCGGTCGTCGCGCACCGGCTGGCCGACGAACGCGAAACCGTTGCCGTCCGGGCGCGACAGGAAACCGCGCTGACCGGCCGGCGCGAGCACCAGCGTCGCGTCGAGACGGCCCGCCACGAGATCCGCATACACCTGGTTCTGATCCTGGTACGCGACGATCGACACGCCGGCCGGCTCCCAGTGCGCCTTCGCGTAGGTTTCCTGGATCGATGCCTGCAACACGCCGACGCGCTTGCCCTTCAGCGATTCCGGCGTCGGCAGCAGGCCGCTGCCGGTGCGCGCGATCAGCTGCGTCGGCACGCGGTAGATGATCGTCGTGAAGTCGATCGCCTGGCGCCGCTGCTCGGTCGCGTTCATCGCCGAATTGATCGCGTCGAACTTGCGGCCCTTCAGCGCGGGAATCAGCCCGTCGAACGACGTCTCGACCCACTTGCACGACAGCTTCGCGGTCTGGCAGACGGCGTTGCCGACGTCGATGTCGAAGCCCTGCAGGTCGCCGTTCGGCGCCTTCGACTCGAACGGCGGGTATTGCGCCTCGAGGCCGAAACGCAGCGTCTGCCCGTCGGCGAGCGCCGCGCCGGAACCGAGCGCGCACGCGAGTGCGAACGCGAGCTTGAGTGTGTGTGCATGCTTCATCGTGATCTCCTGGCTTGTCGGCCGGCGCCGTGCGTTCGCACGTGCTCCGGTTCCGTCGGTGGCTTTCCGTGCGACGTACACGTCGCCTGCTTGGGGTGCGGGCCGCGCCCGCGATTTACAGCGACCGCAACCGCCGCGCGCCTTCGATCAGCGTCGCGTCGTCTTTCGAGAAACTGAGCCGGATCACGCCGGCGTCGGTGCCGTCGGTATAGAACGCCGACAGCGGAATCGTCGCGACGCGCGCATCGCGGATCAGGCGCAGCACGAAGTCGCTGTCGCGTTCGTCCGAGAAGTGCCGGAACCGCGCGAGCATGAAGAACGAGCCTTCGCTCGGCAGCAGCTCGAAGCGCGAACCGGCCAGCTCGCGCGCGAGCAGGTCGCGCTTGGCCTGGTAGAACGCCGACAGGCCGAGATAGCTTTCCGGCCGCGCGAGGATCTCCGCGAACGCGACCTGCATCGGCGTATCGGCCGAGAACACCATGAATTGGTGCACCTTGCGGATCTCGTCCATCAGTTCGGCCGGCGCGATGCAATGGCCGACCCGCCAGCCCGTCACGTGGAACGACTTGCCGAACGACGACACGATCACGCTGCGCTCGGCGAGCTCACGGTGACGCGCGACGCTCTGATGTTGCGCGCCGTCGAACACCACGTGCTCGTAGACCTCGTCCGACAGGACCACGATGTCGGTATTGCGCGTGAGCTGCGCGAGCCGTTCGAGATCGTCGGCGGAGAACACCGTCGCGGTCGGGTTGTGCGGCGTGTTGACGATGATCATTCGCGTGCGCGGCGTGATCGCCGCGGCCACTTCGTCCCAGTTCACGCGGAAATGCTCGGGCGACAGCTTGATCGCGACCGGCGTCGCGCCCTGCAACCGCACGATCGGCGCATAGCTGTCGAACGACGGCTCGAAATAGATCACTTCGTCGCCCGGATGCACGAGCGCGCTGATCGCCGCGTAGAGCCCTTCGCTCGCGCTCGCGATCACCGTGATCTCGGTGCCCGGGTCGTAGCGCGTGCCGTACAGCGCCTCCGTCTTCTCCGCGAGGCGTTCGCGCAGCGACACGACGCCGGCCATCGGCGCGTACTGGTTGTGGCCGTCGCGCATCGCGCGCGCGACGCTCTCGACGAGCGCCGGATCGGGCGCGAAGTTCGGCGCGCCCTGCGACAGGTTCAGCGCATCGTGCTGCGCGGCGAGCTGGCCGATCACCGTGAAGATCGTCGTCCCGACGTCCGGCAGTTTCGATCGGGGCGTGGTGGCGCTTCGCATGACTCCTCCTTCAATTGTCCTTCGCGCCGGCCCGCGCGACGCGCGCGGCCCGGTTCGTGACGCATGATTTAGCCCGAGCCAATAAGGGCGGACAATCGAAAGTTCGTCATGGCGGCCATGCATTTTTCTCATGACCGGCCATGCGCAAGGCTCAATGCCAAGACCATGTGCCCGGCAACGCATGCGCATCAGGCATCTCCTCCCTGTGCCTGCCCACACTCGCGGCGGGCTTGCGCTGGCCGCCCGGACGCACGGCCACGCCGCGCATCACGCGCCCGCGGCCGCCAGATAGGCGCCGAGGACGGCCTGCAACTCGCCCCGCAACGCGGCGAAGTCCAGCGCGAGCCCGAGCGTGAGCAGCGCCTGCGACACGCCGCCGTAGCAGACCGCATGCGCCATTCGCGCGATCCCGTCGAGCCTCGCGGCCGGCGGCGGATCGCTGCACTGCGCAAGCGCGTCGCGCCACAGCGCGACATACGCGTCGTAATGGCGGCGGTACGCGGACAGCGGCGACACCTGCCGCTCCAGCGCGAAGAACGCACTCCACGGCGCGGCGTCGGCGGCGATCGCATCGACCTGCAGGTCGACGAGCACGGCCGCGAGCTCGGCGCGCGGCACGCCGCGCAGCCCGTGCGCCGCTTCGCGCAGCCGGTCGGCCAGCGCCAGCACGCGCCGGTGGATGCACAGCGCGGCGAGGCTCTGCTTGTCGCCGAAGTATTCGTAGAAGGTGCCGACGCTCACGCCCGCGACGGCCGCGATCTCGCGGATCGTCGCCTTCGCGTAGCCGCGCTCGAGCAAAAGCTGAACGAAGGCCTGCTGGAGCGCCTCGGACGTGGCCTGCGCGCGCGACTGGCGCGGCCGGCGGCGCAACGCGGGCGCGGGTTGCGCCGCCGGCTGGCCGGGCGGCGCCGGAACCTGAACATGTCGCGGCGGCATATTTGCTACTCTGAAATTCAGCGGAAACGCGTTTGACCGGCAGACCGCGAAGCACGAGACCGGAGACAGCCCGATGACCGAATCGACCCATGCCATCACGAACCAGTTCGACGAACTGGTCGACTATAACCTCTTCGCCACCGACGTCGCGCTGCGCGAGGCACTCGCCCGCGCGGGCGCCGGCTGGGCCGTGCCGCAGCTCGACGCGTACGGCGCGCGGCTCGGCAGCGCCGACACCGCGCGGCTCGCCGACGAAGCAAACCGCCACCCGCCGGAACTGAACGCGTTCGACCGGCGCGGCCGGCGCATCGACTGCGTCGACTTCCATCCGGCGTGGCACACGCTGCTCGGCATGTACCGCAACGAGGGCTTCGTGTCGCTCGCGTTCCGCGATACGCGCCCGGGCCGCTGGGCCGCGACCGCGGCCGGCTTCTACCTGCACGGCCAGATCGAGGCCGGCACGCTGTGCCCGGCGACGATGACGCAGGCCGCGATTCCGGTGCTGCAGAAGGAACCCGCGCTGTGGGACCTGCTGCGCGACAAGCTGTACAGCGACGACTACGATCCGCGCGACGTGCCGGTCGCCGACAAGCGCTCGATCTGGTTCGGCATGGGCATGACCGAGAAACAGGGCGGCTCCGACGTGCGCGCGAACACGACGCTGGCGAGTGCCGTCGGTGCGGGCGGACGCGGCGGCGAATACCGGCTGCGCGGCCACAAGTGGTTCTTCTCCGCGCCGATGTGCGACGCGCACCTGGTCGTCGCGCGCACCGCGGCCGGCGGCCCGTCGTGCTTCTACGTGCCGCGCTGGCGGCCCGACGGGACGAAGAACGCGGTCGAGATCCAGCGGCTGAAGAACAAGGTCGGCAACCGCAGCAACTCGAGCAGCGAGATCGAGTTGAACGACGCGTGGGGCATCATGCTCGGCGACGAAGGCCGCGGCATTCCGACCATCATCGAGATGGCCACGTACACGCGGCTGAGCTGCGTGCTCGGCAGCGCGGCGATGCTGCGCCAGGGCGTCGTGCAGGCGATCGCGTACACGCGCCAGCGCCATGCGTTCGGCCGCGCGCTCGCCGAGCAGCCGCTGATGCGCACCGTGCTCGCCGATCTCGCGCTCGAAAGCGAAGCCGCGCTCGCGCTCGCGATGCGTCTCGCCGACGCGTTCGAGCGCGACGACTCGCCGCGCGAACGCGCGTGGAAGCGGATCGTCACGCCCGCCGCGAAATTCTGGGTCTGCAAGCGCGCGGTCGAGCTGACCGGCGAGGTGATGGAAGTGTTCGGCGGCAACGGCTACGTCGACGACGGCCCGATCGCGCGGCTGTTCCGCGAAGCGCCGGTCAACTCGATCTGGGAAGGCTCCGGCAACGTGATGTGCCTCGACGTGCTGCGCGCGGTATCGCGCGAACCCGACGCGGCCGCGGCGCTCTTCGACGAGCTGACCGACCTCTGCGCGGGCGAGCCCCGCATCCGCGCGGCACTCGATGCGCTGCGCGCGATGCTCGCGGCACCGGCCGATACGCTCGAGGCGTCGGCCCGCGTGTTCGCGCAGCGGCTCGCGCTCGTCGCGCAGGCCTGCCTGCTGCTGCGCGACGCGCCCGCGGCCGTCGCCGACGCGTTCATCGCGACGCGGCTTGCCGCGCCCGACTGGGGCCGCATCGCGGGCGGCTTCGATCCGCACGCGCTCGACGTCGCCGCGCTGCTGCAGCGCGCATACGCGGCCTGACGGGCGCCGAACCGACCGCCGACGCCAAAGAAAAAGCCACCGGACCCGACGGCCCGGTGGCTTCTTCACATGATGCCCGGCACGGCGCCCTTCGACGCCGCCGGCGACTCACGCCATGCTTACTTGCCGCCGATGCTCTTCAGCGGCTTCCACTCGCCCTTCTCGACCTTGTACATCGTGATGCCGCCGTTCTTCAGGTCACCCTTCGCGTCGTACGCGACGTGCGACGACGTGACGCCGGCCATGTCGGTCTTCGCGAGCACCGGCAGGTACTTCGCCGGATCGGTCGAGTCGGCCTTCTTCATCGCGTTGAGCATCGCCATCGCGCCGTCGTACGCGTACGGCGAGTACGTCTGCACGTCTTCGCCGAAGCGCTTCTTGTACTTGTCGGCGTAGCCCTTGCCGCCCGGCATTTCCTCGAGCGGGAGGCCTGCCAGCGATGCGATCGTGCCGTCGGCCGCGTTGCCCGCGATCTTCAGGAACGTCGGCGTCTTCACCATTTCGCCGCTCATCAGCGGTGCGGTGATGCCGAGCGTCTTCATCTGCTTGACCATCGGCGCTGCCTGCGAATCCGCGCCGCCGTAGTAGACGAGGTCCGGCTTCGCCGCCTTCAGCTTCGTCAGGATCGCCTTGAAGTCGACCGCCTTGTCGTTCGTGAATTCACGGTCGACGATCGTCGCGCCGCCGGCCTTCGCGGCCTTCTCGAACTGGTCGGCGAGACCCTGGCCGTAGGCCGTGCGGTCGTCGACGATCGCGATCTTCTTCATGCCGAGATCCTTCGCCGCGAAGGTGCCCGCCACCGAGCCCTGCTGCGTGTCGGACGTCATCATGCGGAAGGTCGTCTTGTAACCCTGCTGCGTGTATTCCGGCGCCGTCGCCATCGCGATTTCCGGAATGCCGGCGTTTGCGTAGATACGCGAAGCGGGAATCGTCGTGCCCGAGTTGAAGTGGCCGAGCATGCCCTTGATGCCGTCGTCGACGAGCTTCTGCGCAACCGTCGTGCCGGTGCGCGGGTCAGCCTGGTCGTCCTGCGTCTCGAGCACGAACTTCACCGCCTTGCCGCCGATCTTCGGGTTCGTCGCGTTGAAGTCTTCCAGCGCGAGCGCGATCCCGTTCTGCATATCCTTGCCGTAGTGCGCCTGGGCGCCCGTCATCGGCCCTGCGTAACCGATCTTCACGTCGTCCGCATGGGCCGTCCCCGCAAGCGACATGACGGCGACGAACGTCGCGCCTGCCAGCTTTTTCATCGTGTGTTGCATAGCATCTCCTTGGTACCAGGGTAAATGGAGCGGCTTCGGGATCGCCTTGCCGCTTCCTTTGTTTGATCCGAACGGCAAGGATGGTCAGCCGATCGTCATCAAATTCGCATTGCCGCCCGCCGCGGCCGTGTTCACGCTCACCGAGCGCTCGGTGAGCAGGCGCTCGAGCGCGTAGTCTTCCGCGTCGCCGTTCTCGAACGCGCCCGCCGACACGCCCTGCACCGACACGATCGGGCCCGGTCGCTGCGCGACGTCCTTCACGAGCGTCTGCAGTTCGTCGCTGTCGCCTTCGAACAGCACCGCGTCGAACGGCGCATCGGCCTGCTTGCGCACGGCCGCATGCCCCTTCAGCGCCGCCGGCAGCGCGGCGACCAGCGCCTCGCCCGCCGCGCCGGCGAACAGCGCGCGGTTGCCCGTCGCCAGCACCGCCGCGAACTGCGCGCGCGCGCCGCCCGGCGTGGCCGCGACACACAGCACCGTGCCGCGCGGGCCGAGTGTATACGTGTTTCGCTCGCCCGTCGGCCCGGTCAGCACCGCGGTCGCACCGGCCGGCACCTGCGCCAGATAGCCGTCGCAGCGTGCGGCCAGCGCCGGCTCGCGCAGCTCGATCAGCCAGTCGCGCAGCGTCGTGAGCGCCGCCGCCGGGTTGCCGCGTGCGTCGCCTTCGACCGCGCCGTCCGCGATCAGCATCTGCGCGAGCGAGCGCGGCAGGCCCGACGGACGCGTCGCGAGCAGGCGCTGCAGATACAGCGCGCCGCCGGCCTTCGGGCCCGTGCCCGACAGCCCTTCGCCGCCGAACGGCTGCACGCCGACCACCGCGCCGATCACGTTGCGGTTCACGTAGATGTTGCCGACGTGCGCGTTCGAGATCACGTGCGCGATCGTCTCGTCGATCCGCGTGTGGATGCCGAGCGTCAGGCCGTAACCCGTCGCGCGGATCTGCTCGAGCAGCTTGTCGAGCTGGCTGCGGCGATAGCGCACGACGTGCAGCACCGGGCCGAACACTTCACGCTTCAGCTCGTCGATGCTGCCGATCTCGATCAGCGTCGGCGGCACGAACGTGCCGTGCGCGCAAGCTTCCGGCGACGACAGCTGCGTGACCGCGTGGCCCTTCTCCTGCATCGCCGCGACGTGCGTGTCGATCGTCTGCTTCGCTTCGGCGTCGATCACCGGGCCGACGTCGGTCGACAGCCGGTCCGGGTTGCCGAGCGCCAGCTCGTGCATCGCGCCCTTGAGCATCGTCAACGTGCGGTCCGCGACGTCGTCCTGCAGACACAGAACGCGCAGCGCCGAACACCGTTGACCGGCCGAGTCGAACGACGACTGCATCACGTCCGCGACGACCTGCTCCGCGAGCGCCGACGAGTCGACGATCATCGCGTTCTGGCCGCCCGTTTCCGCGATCAGCGGAATCGGCTTGCCGTCCGGGTCGAGGCGCGCGGCGAGCGTCTTGTTGATCAGGCGCGCGACTTCGGTCGAGCCGGTAAACATCACCGCGCGCGTGCGCGGATCGGCGACCAGCGCCGCGCCGACGGTCTCGCCGGTGCCCGGCAGCAGCTGCACCGCGCCGGCTGGCACGCCGGCCTCGCGCAGCAGGCGCACGGCCTGGGCGGCAATCAGCGGCGTCTGTTCGGCCGGCTTCGCGAGCACCGTGTTGCCTGCCGCGAGCGCGGCCGCCACCTGGCCCATGAAGATCGCGAGCGGGAAGTTCCACGGGCTGATACAGACCACGGGGCCGAGCGGGCGGTGCGTGTCGTTCGAGAATTCGTCGCGGATCTGCGCCGCGTAGTAGCGCAGGAAGTCGACGGCTTCGCGAATTTCGGCGATCGCGTTCGGCAGCGACTTGCCGGCTTCGCGCACGATCAGGCCCATCAGCGTGTGCATCTGCGCTTCGAGCAGGTCGGCCGCGCGCACCAGGCAGTCGGCGCGTGCATCGACCGGCGTCGCCTGCCAGATCGGCGCGGCGGCCACCGCGTGCGCGAGCGCCGCGCTCACGTGTTCCGCCGTCGCTTCGCTGACGGTGCCGACCAGGTCGCGCTGGTCGGCCGGGTTGCGCACGTCGCGCGCCGGGGCGTCGGCGAGCGCGTCGTCGGCGAGCATCGGCGCCGCGCGCCACGGATGGTGCGCGCTCGCGAGCAGCGCGGACGACAGCGACGCGAGACGATGTTCGTTCGACAGGTCGAGGCCCATCGAGTTGGGACGCTCGTCGCCGTAGAGGTTACGCGGCAGCGGGATCTTCGCGTGCGGCGCGCCGAGCGGCACGACCTTCGATGCCTCGTCGACCGGATCGGCGACCAGTTCCTTCACCGACACCGTCTTGTCGGCGATGCGGTTCACGAAGGACGTGTTCGCGCCGTTCTCCAGCAGGCGGCGCACGAGGTACGCGAGCAGCGTTTCATGCGTGCCGACCGGTGCATACACGCGGCACGGACGGTTCAGCTTGTCGCGGCCCGTGACTTCCTCGTACAGCGGCTCACCCATCCCGTGCAGGCACTGGAATTCGTACTGGCCGGGGTAGTAGTTCTGGCCGGCCAGGTGATAGATCGCGGCCAGCGTGTACGCGTTGTGCGTCGCGAATTGCGGGTAGACGGCGTCGGGCGCCGCGAGCAGCTTCTTCGCGCACGCGAGGTACGACACGTCCGTATAGATCTTGCGCGTGTAGACCGGATAGCCTTCGAGGCCGTCGACCTGCGCACGCTTGATTTCGGTATCCCAGTACGCGCCCTTGACGAGGCGGATCATCAGGCGGTGACGGCTGCGGCGCGCGAGGTCGATCAGGTAGTCGATCACGAACGGGCAACGCTTCTGGTAGCCCTGCACGACGAAGCCGATGCCGTTCCAGCCGGCCAGTTCCGGATCGAAGCAGAGCGCTTCGAGCAAGTCGAGCGAGATTTCGAGGCGATCCGCTTCTTCCGCGTCGATGTTCAGGCCGATGTCGTAGCGGCGCGCGAGCAGCGCGAGCGCACGCACGCGCGGCAGCAGCTCGCTCATCGTGCGGTCCTGCTGCGAGCGCGAGTAGCGCGCGTGCAGCGCCGACAGCTTGATCGAGATGCCCGGGCCTTCGTAGATGCCGCGGCCGCCGGCGGCCTTGCCGATCGCGTGGATCGCCTGCTCGTACGACGCGTAGTAGCGCTGCGCGTCCTCTTCGGTCGTCGCCGCTTCGCCGAGCATGTCGTACGAGTAGCGGAAGCCGCGCGCTTCGTACTTGCGGCTGTTCGCGAGCGCTTCGGAAATCGTCTCGCCGGTGACGAACTGCTCGCCCATCAGACGCATCGCCATGTCGACGCCCTTGCGGATCAGCGGCTCGCCGCCGCGGCCGATCAGGCGCGTGAGCGCCGACGACAGGCCCGCTTCGCTATTGGTCGTCACGAGCTTGCCGGTGATCATCAGGCCCCAGGTCGCCGCGTTCACGAACAGCGACGGCGCGTGGCCGACGTGCGAGCGCCAGTCGCCCTTGCTGATCTTGTCGCGGATCAGCGCATCGCGCGTCGCGCGATCGGGAATGCGCAGCAGCGCTTCGGCCAGACACATCAGCGCAACGCCTTCCTGGCTCGACAGCGAGAACTCGTGGATCAGCCCCTCGACGCCGCCGCCCGAGCTCTTCTCGCGCAGCGCCTCGACGAGCTGCGTCGCGAGCGTCTGCACGTCGGCCTGCAGGTTCGCGGGCAGGCGCGCCTGGCCCAGCAGGAACGGCACGCATTCCGGCTCGGGGCGGCGATACGCGGCCGTGATCGCCGCGCGCAGCACCGATTGCGGCTGCACGTTCTGCGCGAACTCGAGGAACGGATGCGGCGAGTTGTCGTCGTCGCCGTCCGTCGCCTGGCCGTCGGCGAGCTCCGTCACGCCGCTGTTGCCCGACAGTTCAGGCGGCAGCTGGCCGTGCTCGATCCGCTCGAGATACGCGAAGATCGCCTGCTTGATCAGCCAGTGGGGAGTGCGCTCGAGACGCGCTGCCGCGTCTTTCAGGCGCGAGCGGAGAAGGTCGTCGACTTTGACGCCGAGAGTCGTGCTTGCCATGGTGGGTTCGTGCGCCGGTGCGAGCCCGGCGATGTGGTGTGAGAGGATGCGCGAAATCCTACGGCACGCAATAAAAAGGTGCAACCGAATTAATGGATCGGTTGCACCTTCAAGTTACTCAATATAATCAGCCACTTATGAAGTTGCAACCTAGGGGTTGCCCGTGGTCGGCGGATCGGTGTTTTCCCTGATCGGGGCGAGTTGGCGCGCGTGGGCAACCCTTGGCGTGCACCACCGAGGGGAAAAGCGGGTTGCACTGTGCGAGGTGGCAGGGAATTCAGGCGGGTGTGGGACTGGCCGGCAGGCGGCTCGCGCAGGTCGCCGGTTCCGGCCGGCTCGGTATCGGCGAGCGGTGCGGCGGCCGCGCGCGCAGCGCTCAGATATCCAGCGGATCGACCTCGACGCTCCACCGCAGCACGCCCTTCAGCGCACGCAGTTCCGGCTGCCATGCGCGCAGCGCATGCTGCAATGCCGCCCGCGACGCGCTTTCGAGCAACAACTGCGCGCGGTGGACGTTCGCGACCTTGACGATCGTCATCGGCACCGCGTCGTAGACGGTCACGCGATCGGCGCCCGGCAGCCCCGGCAACGCGGCCGCGGCCTGCAGCAGGAACGCGAGCGCCGCATCGAGCGTGCGTCCTTCGGCGCGCAGCAGCGCCTGGTAGACGAACGGCGGCAGGTGGGCGTCACGGCGCTCGCCGAGCGTCGAATTCGCGAAGCCGACGTAATCCTGCCGGCCGAGCGCGTGATACAACGCGTGACGCGGGTAACGCGTCTGCACGAGCACCTCGCCCGGCAGTCCGGCGCGCCCCGCGCGGCCGCTCACCTGCATCAGCTGCGCGAACAGCCGCTCGCTCGCGCGGAAGTCGTGCGAGAACAGCGCGGTGTCGGCATTGAGCACGCCGACGAGCGACACGCGCTGGAAGTCGTGCCCCTTCGCGATCATCTGCGTGCCGACCAGGATGTCGACTTCACCGGCGTGCACGTCCGAGAACAGCGCCTGCGCACTGCCCTTGCGTCGCGTGCTGTCCGCGTCGATCCGCAATATCCGTGCGCCCGGCACGGCCTCGGCGAGCGCCTCCTCGATGCGCTGCGTGCCGCGCCCGAGCGGCGCGATATCGACGTTCCCGCATTCCGGGCACGACCGCGGAATGCGCGCTTCCCAGCCGCAGTGATGGCAGCGCAGCGCATGCTCGGGCTTGTGCAGCACGACGTAGGCGCTGCAGCGCGGGCAACCGGCGACCCAGCCGCACGCGTCGCACGCGAGCTGCGGCGCGTAGCCGCGCCGGTTCAGGAACACGAGGCTCTGCTCGCCGCGCTCGAGCCGCGCCTTCAACGCCGCGACGAGCGGCCCCGACAGCCCGCCCATCGACGCGCGCCCGCGCCGCCGCTCCTCTTCGAGATCGATCAGCCGCACGGTCGGCAGCGTCGCGTCGGCTACCGCGCGGCGCGACAGCGTGAGCCGCGTGTAGCGGCCCTGATCGGCCTGCCACCAGCTCTCGAGCGAAGGCGTCGCCGAGCCGAGCACGACCGGAATGCCGAGATGCTTCGCGCGCCACACGGCAAGATCGCGCGCCGAATAGCGCAGCCCTTCCTGCTGCTTGTACGCGGGCTCGTGCTCCTCGTCGACGACGATCAGTGCGAGCGTCGGCAGCGAAGCAAGCACCGCGAGCCGCGTGCCGAGCACGATCCGCGCGCGGCCCGTGTGCGCGGCGAGCCAGTTGCGCGCACGCTCGCCCTCGGCGAGCCCGCTGTGCAGCGTGACGATCGCGTCGTCGGCGAGCGTGCCCGCGAAGCGTGCGCGGAACGCGGCCTCGAACTGCGGCGTCAGGTTGATTTCGGGCACGAGCACGAGCGCCTGCGCGTCGGGCCGCACATCGAGCAGCGCGGCGAGCGCATGCAGATAGACCTCGGTCTTGCCGCTTCCCGTCACGCCATGCAGCAGGAACGGCGCGAAGCCCTGCGCGGCGCGGATCGCGTCGAGCGCCTCCGCCTGCTGGTCGGTGAGCGCCGGCGGCACAGTTCGTCCACTGGTTGTCGACAGGTTATCCACAGCTTTGGGCACAGGCGCGTCGGCCCAGCCGATTTCCTCGATGGCGACCCAGCCGCGCGCCGCCCAGTCGTCGAGCGTGGCGGCGGCCTTCGGATGCAACGCACGCGCATCGGGCAACGTCATCGAATCGGCGTCGGCGAGCGCCTGCGCGAGCCGCCGCAGCGCGGCCCCGCGCGCCGGCAGTGCGTCGGGCAGCGCCGCGCGGCCGGCTTCGGTCAGCCGGTAGCGCACCTCGGGCGCCAGCAGCCGGCCCCAGCGCTCCGCGTCGCGCAGCGCCTGCGGCAACGCCGGCAGCGCGACTTCGCCGCGACCGCGCTGGTAATAGTCGGCCGCGAACGACACGAGCGCGAGCCAATCCGGCGCGAGCGGCGGCAGCTCGGTACAGATCGCGTCGATCGCCCGCAACCGGGACGGCGGCACGTCGGTGTGAGTCGTCACTTCGCAGACGAGGCCGACAACCTGCCGCTTGCCGAACGGCACCTGCACCAGGGTGCCGGGCTCAGGCGCCGGCTGGACGTCGCAGCGGTAGTCGAACAGGGTGGCGAGCGGATGGTCGAGGGCGACCCTGAGGTAGGTGCCGCCCATCACCGCGCCCCGGCGACAGCACGGGGCGCACCGGCGAATTGCACCCGGGTCCGCGCCACGGTGGCGAACTTAAAGTAAAACTTCAGATTCGGCGCTAAGTTTTGGATTCGCATTAGGAATCGCCGTATACCCTGACCAGCCTGTGGATAACTTTGTTGAGAACTCGCCGTTCAACAGCCGCGAAGCGCGCGGGGCCGTGCTTCCCGCTGTTTTCGGCCGCCGTCGGCCGCGCCCCGCGGAGCCTTATTCCATAAGGCTGCTATTCAAATTACGGAACCATAGCGAGACATTTCGACCGATACAGGGCTCTACCGCGCTGCAACGTGGAAAATGTGCATAAGTCAAGTCTTGACAAGCCTTGAATCGGCAACCGGTGCGGGGTTGCGCCCTGTTTAGCGCCGACAGCGAAACGCCGCCACCCCGCAGTGCAGCATGACAGCGCTTGCGCTTAGCCGACCGATCCGCTACGGATCTTGCGGCTGTGGGTGTGCACTTCGTCGACGAGCTCGGCGACGTGGTCGGGCGACGTGAACTGCGAAATGCCGTGGCCGAGGTTGAATACGTGACCGGGGTGATTGCCGTAGCTGTCGAGCACCGCACGCGCCTGCTCGCGCACCACGGCCGGCGGCGCAAACAGGATCGTCGGGTCGAGGTTGCCCTGCAGCGCGACGCGCCCGGCGACGCGTTCGCGCGCGGCGCCGAGATTGACCGTCCAGTCGAGGCCGACGGCGTCGACGCCGGTCGCCGCGATTTCCTCGAGCCACAGGCCGCCGCCCTTCGTGAACGTGATCACCGGCACGCGCTCGCCGTCGTGCTCGCGCTTCAGCTGCGCGACCACGCGACGGATGTAGTCCAGCGAGAAGCGCTGATATGCGCCGTCCGCGAGTGCGCCGCCCCACGTATCGAAGATCATCACGGCCTGCGCGCCGGCTTCGATCTGCGCGTTCAGGTACGCGGCCACGGCCTGCGCGTTCACGTCGAGGATCCGGTGCATCAGGTCGGGGCGCGAATACGCCATCGACTTCACCGTGCGGAAATCGTCCGACCCGCCGCCTTCGACCATGTAGCACGCGAGCGTCCACGGGCTGCCCGAGAAGCCGATCAGCGGCACGCGCTGGCGGCCCTGGCCGTCGGTCAGCGCGCGGCGGATCTCGCGCACGGCGCCCGTCACGTAACCGAGCGTCTCCTCGATGTCCGGCACCGCGAGCTTCGCGACGTCGGCCTCGGTGCGCACCGGATGCGCGAACTTCGGCCCTTCGCCGACCTGAAAGTCGAGGCCGAGGCCCATCGCGTCGGGAATCGTCAGGATGTCCGAGAACAGGATCGCGGCGTCGAGCGGGAAGCGCTCGAGCGGCTGCAGCGTCACTTCGGTCGCGTAGTCGGGATTCTTCGCGAGGCCGAGGAAGCTGCCGGCGCGCGCGCGCGTCGCGTTGTATTCGGGCAGATAGCGGCCGGCCTGACGCATCAGCCAGATCGGCGTGTAGTCGGTCGGCTCGCGCAGAAGCGCACGCAGGAAGGTGTCGTTGAGCAGGGTATGGGCCACGGTAGGAGCGACGAGCGAAGGCAAAGCGGCATTTTACCGGAGCGCGGCCGCACGGCTGCGTATGCCGATGCGATGGCGGCCATATGACGCGCGCGATGGCTCCGTTATGATCGGACGCTGATATCGAACCGACCGAAGGAGGAGACCGATGAAGACATTCGCCACGCTGGCTACGCTCGCCGCTGCCATGCTTTGCTGCGCCGCCGCGCACGCGCAGGGTACGACCACGACGGCGGCCCCGACCACTGCGGCCGTCGGCTCGCGGCTCGACGACGTGGTCGCACGCGGCACGCTGCGCGTGTGCACGACGGGCGACTACAAGCCGTATTCGTACTACCGCGCGGACGGCCGCTTCGAGGGCATCGACATCGACATGGCCGAGTCGCTCGCGAAATCGCTCGGCGTGAAGGCCGAGTTCGTGAAGACGAGCTGGTCGAACCTCACCAACGACTTCGTCGCGAAGTGCGATGTCGCGGTGGGCGGCGTGTCGACGACACTCGAGCGCCAGAAGCGCGTGTTCTTCACGCAGCCGTACGTGGTCGATGGCAAGACGCCGATCGTGCGCTGCGCGGACGCCGACAAGTACCAGACCGTCGCGCAGATCGACCGGCCCGAGACCCGCGTGATCGTGAACCCGGGCGGCACCAACGAGCGCTTCGCGAAGCAGTTCTTCACGCATGCGAACCTGAGCGTCTATCCGGACAACGTGACGATCTTCAAGCAGATCCTCGCGGGCAAGGCGGACGTCATGGTGACGGATGCGTCCGAGACGCTGCTGCAGCAAAAGCTGAATCCGGGCCTGTGCTCCGTGCATCCGGACAAGCCGTTCCAGTTCGGCGAAAAGGCATACATGGTGCCGCGCGGCGACGTCGTCTTCCAGCAGTACGTCGACCAGTGGCTGCATCTGGCGCTATCGTCCGGCGAATACCAGGCGATCTCCGACAAGTGGCTGAAGTGAGCACGATCGCTTGCGGAACGGGCGTCCGATAACGACGTGGACCCGTTGCCGCCGCCGGCCACGCCGTTACACATCGGCGTGGCGCGTGGCCGGCGTGAAATCGCGAAAACCGGCCGAATGGCCGACTATCGCGTGCCTCAATCACGTTTCAAAATCTTTCCGACGAATGAATCGTCATGTGCGGTATCTGCCGCGCGATGCACATTCCGGCGTGTAAATCGGCATTTCATCGACGCCGATACGCATGAAAAACGCATTATGCGCACCCGATGAAAACTCTGCGGAAATGACGAGTAAATATGACCTTCTTCAGGACCCCGAAAACAGAAAAAAATCCCGGAAAGCCTTATCTGGCGGGCGTTACAACCTGAAACACTTTGTTACCGTGAGGGATCATTAATTCGCCCACAATGGGCTCAACGGTTTCAACACGGATGCGGTCTCGTGTGCCAAGTGTGAGCGGACGCGAAGCGCTGCGAGCCAGTCGGTCACGTACCGAAGCCCTTCCGAGGGGCATCCCTGTTGGAGTCGTTTCCGGCTCCCGCCGGACTCGGTTTCATCTTTGGTCTCCTCGCGCTAACCCCGTAGCGTGTGGTTTTTAGCGGGCTTATAAGCCCGCTTTTTTTCGTCCATCGAAAACGCAACGGCCCGCAGGCCGCCGCGTTCGTCCCGCCGCCGGGCCGCTTGCTCGTATCAAGCGGTCTTCTGCACGTCGAGCTTCAGCTCGTCGATCATCCGTTCGCGCATCACGAATTTCTGCACCTTGCCCGTCACCGTCATCGGCAGCTCGTCGACGAAGCGGATGTAGCGCGGAATCTTGTAGTGCGCGATCTGGCCGCTACAGAACGCGCGCACGTCATCCTCGGTCATCTGCTCGTTCGCGCGCAGCACGATCCACGCGCACAGCTCCTCGCCGTATTTCGCGTCGGGCACGCCGAACACTTGCGCGCTCTGAATCTTCGGATGCCTGAACAAGAATTCCTCGATCTCGCGCGGATACACGTTCTCGCCGCCGCGAATGACCATGTCCTTCAGCCGGCCGACGATGTTGCAGTAGCCGTCGGCGTCGAGCGTCGCGAGGTCACCCGTATGCATCCAGCCGTCGACCAGCACCTCGCGCGTCTTCGCGTCGTCGTCCCAGTAGCCGAGCATCACCGAGTAACCCTTCGTGCACAGCTCGCCCGTCGCGCCGACCGGCACGATCTCGCCGGTTGGGTCGACGATCTTCACCTCCAGGTGCGGCTGGATGCGGCCGACCGTCGTCGTGCGCTTCTCGAGCGGGTCGTCGGTCGAGCTCTGGAACGACACGGGGCTCGTCTCCGTCATTCCGTACGCGATCGTGATCTCGGACAAATGCATCTGCGACACGACGCGCTTCATCGTCTCGATCGGGCACGGCGAGCCGGCCATGATCCCGGTGCGCAGCGTCGACAGGTCGAACTTCGCGAAGTCCGGATGATCGAGCTCCGCGATGAACATCGTCGGCACGCCGTGCAGCGCGGTACAGCGCTCCTCGGCGACGGCCGCGAGCGTCGCGACCGGATCGAACGCCTCGCCGGGGAACACCATCGCCGCGCCCTTCGACACGCACGCGAGCACGGCCAGCACCATCCCGAAGCAGTGATACAGCGGCACCGGGATGCAGAGCGAATCCTGCTCGGTGAAGCGCATCGCCATCGCGATCGAGCGCGCGTTGTTGACGACATTGCGGTGCGTGAGCGTCGCGCCCTTCGGGCTGCCGGTCGTGCCGCTCGTGAACTGGATGTTGATCGGATCGGTGGCCGCGAGCGTCGCGCCGATCGCGTCGAGTCGCGCGACATCGAGCGTGTCGCGGCCGCGCGCCATCACGTCCGCGAAGCGGAACATGCCGGCCGGCGCGACCTCGCCCATCGACACGACCGTGCGCAGGCTCGGCACGCGTGCCGCATGCAGGTCGCCCGGCGTCGCGCTCGCGAGCTCCGGCGCGATCGTCTGCAGCATCTCGACGTACGCCGACGTCTTGAAGCGCTCGGCCGCGATCACGGCCTTGCAGCCGACCTTGTTCAGCGCGTATTCGAGTTCCGCAAGTCGGTAGGCCGGGTTGATGTTGACGAGGACTGCGCCGATGCGCGCGGTCGCGAATTGCGTGAGCAGCCATTCGCTGCGGTTCGGCGACCAGATGCCGACGCAGTCGCCCTTCACGATCCCGAGCGCGGCGAGGCCCGCCGCGAGCACGTCGACCTCGTGCGCGAACGCGCGCCAGGTCCAGCGCACCTGCTGTTCGCGGAACACGACGGCCGGGCGATCGGGGAAGCGGCCCGCCGTGTCGAGCAGGAACCGGCTGATCGTCGCTTCGGATAGCGGCACGTCGGTCGCGCCGCGCACGTACGACAGTCCGTTTTCGGGCGCGATCAGCGCCCCCTTGCCAAGGTCTGCTGCCATCGATGTCTCCGTCCGTTTTTGTCTGATCGGCTCAACACGCGGCTGACGCGCGCGCCTGCTCCGCCACGATCGCGGCGGACTGCCTCTGCGCGGATGATGCCGCGTTCTGCTGACGACACTCTGACATCAAATCGCGGCGGGCGGATGAAATAGCACGACCGGACGATACGATCCGGCCCGCAAAAAACCGACGAAAACGACGGACGAAAAAAAAAGCAGCCCGAAGGCTGCTTTCTTTCGCGGGATACGCGCGCGCGGCTCAGTGCCGGCTGCGAATCTTCGCCAGACGCTGGATCGCTTCGAGCTGCGCCATCGCGGTCGCGAGCTCCGATTGCGCCTTTGCGAGGTCGAGGTCCGACTTCGCGTTCTGCAGCGTTTCCTCGGCACGCTTGCGCGCTTCCTCGGCTTTCGCCGCGTCGAGGTCCTTGCCGCGGATCGCGGTATCGGCGAGCACCGTCACGGCGCCCGGCTGCACTTCGAGAATGCCGCCTGCGACGAACACGAATTCGTCGTTGCCGCCCTCGACTTCGATGCGCACCGCACCCGGACGAATCCGCGTGATCAGCGGCGTGTGACCCGGCAGAATACCCAGCTCACCCGTTTCGCCCGGCAGCGCGACGAATTTCGCCTCGCCCGAGAAGATCTGCTCTTCCGCGCTGACGACGTCTACTTTGATGGTTGCCATATCGACTCCTGGTTGAGCGTATTACGTGGGCGCCCGTCCGTGAAAAGATGCCATCGAGACATCCTTCACGAACGCACGGGCGCCCGCTGCGTTACACCCGACCTTTACTGGATCTTCTTGGCCTTTTCGAAGGCTTCGTCGATCGTGCCGACCATGTAGAACGCCTGTTCCGGCAGGTGGTCGCACTCGCCGTCGACGATCATCTTGAAGCCACGGATCGTTTCCTTCAGCGGCACGTACTTGCCCGGCGAGCCCGTGAACACTTCAGCGACGTGGAACGGCTGCGACAGGAAACGCTGGATCTTACGAGCGCGCGCGACCGACAGCTTGTCTTCCGGCGACAGTTCGTCCATGCCCAGAATCGCGATGATGTCGCGCAGTTCCTTGTAGCGCTGCAGCGTCTGCTGAACGCGACGGGTGATCGAGTAGTGCTCTTCACCGATCACGTTCGGGTCGATCTGGCGCGACGTCGAGTCGAGCGGGTCGACCGCCGGGTAGATACCCAGCGAAGCGATGTCACGCGACAGAACGACGGTTGCGTCCAGGTGGCCGAAGGTGGTTGCCGGCGACGGGTCGGTCAAGTCGTCCGCAGGGACGTACACGGCCTGAACCGACGTAATCGAGCCCTTCTTGGTCGACGTGATGCGTTCCTGCAGCTTGCCCATTTCTTCAGCCAGCGTCGGCTGATAGCCCACTGCCGACGGCATACGGCCGAGCAGTGCCGACACTTCGGTACCGGCCAGCGTGAAACGGTAGATGTTGTCGACGAAGAACAGCACGTCGAGGCCTTCGTCACGGAAGTGCTCGGCCATCGTCAGGCCGGTCAGCGCAACGCGCAGACGGTTGCCCGGCGGCTCGTTCATCTGGCCGTACACCAGCGCGACCTTGTCGAGAACGTTCGAGTCCTTCATTTCGTGGTAGAAGTCGTTCCCTTCACGGGTACGCTCGCCCACGCCCGCGAACACGGAGTAACCGCCGTGTTCCTTCGCGATGTTGTTGATGAGCTCCATCATGTTGACGGTCTTGCCCACGCCAGCACCGCCGAACAGGCCAACCTTGCCGCCCTTTGCGAACGGGCAGATCAGGTCGATAACCTTGATACCCGTTTCGAGCAGTTCGGTCGACGGCGACAGTTCGTCGAACGCCGGAGCCTTCTGGTGGATCGAACGCGTATGTTCGCTCACGATCGGGCCGGCTTCGTCGATCGGACGGCCGAGCACGTCCATGATACGACCGAGGGTCGGCTTGCCGACCGGCACCGAAATCGGATTTGCCGTGTTCTTCACGGTCAGACCGCGGCGCAGGCCGTCGGATGCACCCAGACAGATGGTACGGACAACGCCGTCGCCCAGCTGCTGCTGGACTTCGAGCGTCAGTTCCGAGCCATCGAGAATGAGCGCGTCGTAGATCTTCGGCATGCTGTCGCGCGGGAATTCCACGTCGATAACGGCGCCGATGCACTGTACGATCTTGCCTTCTACCAAAGCAGCAGTACTCATCGCTTTTCCTTTAAATACCTGATTCTTTACTCGCGCAAAGGCGCAGTTGTCGTCCGTGGCGCGCGCTTAAACAGCAGCTGCGCCGCCGACGATCTCCGACAGTTCTTTCGTAATCGCGGCCTGGCGGCTCTTGTTGTATACGAGCTGCAGTTCGCTGATCACCGTCTTCGCGTTGTCGGACGCGGCCTTCATCGCGACCATCCGCGCCGATTGCTCGGACGCCATGTTTTCAGCGACGGCCTGGTACACCAGCGCCTCGACGTAACGCACGAGCAGTTCGTCGACGACTGCCTGCGCGTCCGGCTCGTAGATGTAATCCCACGACGTCGCCGGCGTACCGTCATCGGCTTCGAAGTGTTCCGACGACAGCGGCAGCAGCTGCTCGATCACGGCTTCCTGCTTCATCGTGTTGACGAAGCGCGTGTAAGCGATATAAACCGCCGACAGCTTGCCTTCCGAATACAGGTCGAGCTGCGTCTTCACTGCGCCGATCAGCTTGTCCAGATGCGGGGTGTCGCCGAGGTGCACGACCTGCGACATCACCTTCGCGCCGAAGCGGTTCAGGAAACCGAGGCCCTTGCTGCCGATCGCCGTGGCTTCGACCTTCTGGCCCTTCTCTTCCAGCTCCTTGAACTTCTGCACCGTCGCACGCAGCACGTTGGTGTTCAGCCCGCCGCACAGACCCTTGTCCGTCGTGACGAGGATGATGCCGGCCGTGTTCGCGCCGTCGTTTGCCACCATGAACGGGTGGCGGTACTCCGGGTTCGCGCGGCTCATGTGCGCGGCGATGGCACGGACCTTGTCCGCGTAAGGACGAGCGGCGCGCATGCGTTCCTGCGCGCGGCGCATCTTCGATGCGGCCACCATCTCCATCGCCTTCGTGATCTTGCGCGTGTTCTGCACGCTCTTGATCTTGCCGCGAATTTCCTTCATTCCAGCCATAGCTTGCTCCTTGACCGAAGCTGCGCGGGCGCATCAGCACCCGCGCGGCCTCAGTGTGTCACTCGCGGATCAATAGGCACCCGACTTCTTGAAGGATTCGATCGCCGCGCGCAGCGCGCCTTCGTCGTCCTTCGAGAGATCCTTGGTGTCTTCGATGCGCTTGATGAGGTCAGCGTGGCTGGTCTTCAGGTTGTCGCGCAGGCCCTTCTCGAACGGCAGCACTTGCTTCACGTCGAGGTCGTCGAGGTAGCCGTTGTTCGCGGCGTACAGCGACACGGCCAGTTCCCAAACCTGCAGCGGCTGGTACTGCGGCTGCTTCAGCAGTTCCGTCACGCGGCGGCCGCGCTCGAGCTGCTTGCGGGTCGCTTCGTCGAGGTCCGATGCGAACTGCGCGAATGCGGCCAGTTCACGGTACTGCGCGAGGTCGGTACGGATACCGCCCGACAGCTTCTTCACGACCTTCGTCTGAGCGGCGCCACCGACTCGCGACACCGACACGCCGGCGTTGATTGCCGGGCGGATGCCTGCGTTGAACAGGTCGGTTTCCAGGAAGATCTGGCCGTCGGTAATCGAGATCACGTTCGTCGGAACGAACGCGGTCACGTCGCCAGCCTGCGTTTCGATGACCGGCAGTGCCGTCAGCGAGCCGCTCTTGCCCTTCACTTCGCCGTTCGTGAACTTCTCGACGTACTCTTCCGACACGCGAGCAGCACGCTCGAGCAGACGCGAGTGCAGATAGAACACGTCGCCCGGATATGCTTCACGGCCCGGCGGGCGGCGCAGCAGCAGCGAGATCTGACGGTATGCCCAAGCTTGCTTGGTCAAGTCGTCGTAAATGATCAGCGCGTCCTGGCCGCGGTCGCGGAAGTATTCGCCCATCGTGCAGCCGGCGTACGGTGCGAGGTACTGCATCGCTGCCGAATCCGAAGCCGTGGCGGCGACGACGATCGTGTATTCCATCGCGCCCGTTTCTTCGAGCTTGCGAACCACGTTCATGATCGACGAAGCCTTCTGGCCGATCGCGACGTAGATACAGATCAGGTCCTTGCCCTTCTGGTTGATGATCGCGTCGAGCGCCACCGCGGTCTTGCCGCACTGACGGTCGCCGATGATCAGCTCACGCTGGCCACGGCCGATCGGCACCATCGCGTCGATCGACTTGATGCCCGTCTGCACCGGCTGCGACACCGACTTACGCCAGATCACGCCCGGGGCGATCTTTTCGATCGCGTCGGTCAGCTTCGCGTTGACCGGGCCCTTGCCGTCGATCGGGTTGCCGAGCGCGTCGACCACGCGGCCGACGAGTTCCGGACCAACCGGGACTTCCAGAATGCGGCCCGTCGTCTTGACGACGTCGCCTTCCGAGATGTGTTCGTATTCGCCGAGAATCACCGCGCCGACCGAGTCGCGCTCGAGGTTCAGCGCGAGGCCGAACGTGTTGCCCGGAAACTCGAGCATTTCGCCCTGCATCACGTCCGACAGGCCGTGGATGCGCACGATACCGTCGGTCACGGAGATCACGGTGCCCTGGTTGCGAACGTCTGCGCTCGCTTCAAGGCCCTGGATCCGGCTCTTGATCAGCTCGCTGATCTCAGAGGGATTGAGTTGCATTATTCGCTCCTGATAGTCAATTCTGTTGCGTGCCGGCGTGGCGCTCAGGCGGTCAAGGCAGCCTGCATCGATGCGAGGCGCGCGCGAACCGAGGTGTCGAGCACTTCGTCGCCGACCGTCACGCGCACGCCGCCGATCAGCGACGAATCGACTTCGACCGTCGGCTTCAGCTTGCGCTTGAACTTGCGTTCGAGGCCAGAGACGAGGCTTTCGAGATCCGCGCCGTTCAGCGGGAACGCGCTCACGATCTCGGCGTCGGCTGCACCTTCGCGTTCGTTCTTGAGCGCCTCGAACTGCTCGGCGATTTCCGGCAGCAGCGCGATGCGATGATTGTCGACCAGCATCTGCACGAAGTTCTTCGCTTCGGCGCCAGCCGCGACCGGCGACTTCACCGCAGCAAGCAGCAGCTCGGCCACTTGCGTGCGCGTCACCTTCGGGCTCGACGCGACCGACAGCACTTCCGGCAGACGCGCAACCTGGGCCAGCTCTTGCACGAGCGTGGACCAGGCGGCGATGTCACCTCCCTCGGCCACGCGGAACAGCGCTTCTGCGTAAGGGCGGGCGATGGTTGCAAGTTCGGCCATGATCAGAGCTCGGCTTTCAGTTGATTCAGCAGTTGGGCGTGGGCCGTTTGATCGACTTCGCGCTTCAGGATCTGCTCGGCGCCCTTCACGGCCAGCGCGGCGACTTCGCCACGCAGCGCTTCGCGCGCCTTCACGATTTGCTGTTCTGCTTCCGCTTTCGCCTGGGCGACGATGCGGGCGGCTTCAGCCTGGGCGTTGGCCTTGATTTCCTCGGCGACCGCCTGTGCACGCTTTTCAGCGTCGGCGATGCGCTGCTGGCCGTCGTTGCGGGCCTGCGCGAGTTCCTGGTCCACGCGCTTGTGCGCTGCGTCGAGTTCCGCCTTGCCCTTCTCCGCGGCGGCGAGGCCGTCGGCGATCTTCTTCGAACGTTCGTCGAGGGCGTTGATCAACGGCGGCCACACGAATTTCATCGTGAACCACGCGAGGACCAGGAACACGACCATTTGCGCAAACAGAGTTGCGTTGAGATTCACGGTGTTTCCTTATCTGCTATTCCGGAAAAATGAAACGGTAAGGCGCTCATCGAGTTGCATTCGATCAGCGCCCCAAGTCTCCGTTCCGCCCTGCGCCGGCTCACGCCGGGCGCATATTTCCGAGGAACCTTAGCCTGCGAGCTTCGACAGGAGCGGGTTCGCGAACGCGAACAGCATTGCGACACCAACGCCGATCAGGAATGCAGCGTCGATCAGGCCGGCCAGCAGGAACATCTTCGTTTGCAGCGGGTTGATGAGTTCCGGCTGACGTGCGCAGGCTTCGATGTACTTGCCACCCATCAGCGCGATACCGATACAGGCGCCGATTGCACCCAGGCCGATGATGATGCCGATACCGATGGCGGTCAGACCCTGGATGTTGGCGATGTAAGCTTGCATGATCACTCCTTTGTGAAAAGACTTGGAACTGAGATTTAAAAAACTAAAACGGAAACTCTTTTTTGCACGCCGCGCTTAGTGCTTGTCGTGCGCCTGGCCGAGATACACCAGCGTCAGCATCATGAAAATGAATGCCTGCAACAGAACAATCAGGATGTGGAAGATTGCCCAGACGCTACCCGCGATCACGTGACCAACGAAGCCGAGGAACGTTGCGTCGCCACCGAAGCTCCACATGCTGCCGAGCAGGGCGATCAACAGGAACAACAGCTCACCCGCGTACATGTTGCCGAACAGCCGCATGCCGAGGGAAACGGTCTTTGCGAGATATTCGACGATGTTCAACGCGAGGTTCGGGATCCACAGCAGCGGGTGCGCGCCGAACGGGGCCGACAGCAGCTCATGCACAAAGCCGCCCGCGCCCTTGATCTTGATGCTGTAGTAGATCATCAGGACGAACACGCCGAGCGCGATGCCGAGCGTGCCGTTCAGGTCGGCCGTCGGGACGATGCGGTGGTGGGAAATCACGTCCGACAGACCGAGCAGGCCGATGACGCGGCCCGGCAGGTCGACGGGGAGGAAGTCGAGGGAGTTCATCAGCGCGACCCACACGAACACCGTGAGGGCGAGCGGAGCGATGAAGGTGCGGTTGCCGTGGACGATGGCCTTCGATTGATCCTCGACCATTTCGACGAGCATCTCGATCGCACACTGGAAACGGCCCGGCACGCCCGAGGTCGCCTTGCGGGCGGCCAGACGCAGCAGGAGGATCGTCACGATACCGCACACGATCGACCAGAACAGCGTGTCGAGGTTCCAGACGTGGATGTCGAAAATCGACGTCTGATGCGAGGTGGAGAAATTCTGCAAGTGGTGCGCAATGTACTCGGACGGATCCGGACCGCGCGTGCCTTCGCTAGCTGCCATATCGTTAATGCCACCCAAATTGTCGAAAATCGTTTTGCCCCGTTCCGCAATACGCTATTGCGGGAACGGGCCGGTGCGGTTCATTGTCGAAACCGCACGCTGCTTGTTGCTTACCGCCAGGCCAGCGCGATCCAGTACGTCTTCAGCACGACGAGGTAGGTGACGAGGAGCGCCGGCCAATGCACGCCGGCATAGCCGTACGCCACTGCGGCGAACATCCCGATCGTCACGCCGAGCTTCAGGGCTTCGCCCATCACCCAGCTCATCACGGTGGCCGAACCACCTGCCTTCAGTCGTGCCACGAACAACGCGCTTGGCACCCAGCCGATCGCCCCGCCCAGAAACGCGGATTGCGCAGCGGCGCCCGGCGACTTCGAAAACAGCCACCACGCCAGCGTTGCAACCAGGGACAAGACCACCTGCGCGATCACCACCTTGTAGGGGGTTACGCGCGGCGGCTTGCTCACGTTCGGACCGAACAGCCTCTCGGCTTCCGTCCGCGTGAGCGGAACGATGTTGTTATCTTGCAGCTCGGCATCCCAGTCATCGCCATCGGACTCGCGCCGCTCGCCGGCCGCTGAAGCGGTGCGTTGCGCTCGGTGATCATCGTGCCTGTCGTTCGGCGCCTGACCCGCCATCGCAATCTTCCGCAAAATCCTTGAACCCGGCCCCAAGCTTTCTGAAAGCTTTCAGGGGTGCCTAGCTAACAAATCCGGGCGATTGTAAGCGATAGTTGCAGGTGATTCAAGGCTTTAGACGCGACAAAAACCTGCGTAAAACGACGCCTCATGATGTGAAAAAGCGTGCGCGTCGATGACGTACGATGACAGTTGTAAGGTCGGCTTTTTGCGCCGGCATTTCTTGCCCGAAAAAGCGCGGTCGCGATGAATTGAGGTGACAACGAAGTCTGGTGCAGGCGACACCGGTGCGACGTGATCGCAGCAGAAATCCTGCTGTGACGCGATCACGGGAAATGACCCGACGCGGCGACGGGTAACAGAGGAAACACTGTGGCCGCCACGTCGAGCGCGATGCGCGAAATGTGCTTGAACGTGAGCACGCCGATACCTGCAATCAGTTGTTGTGCCACCACAGTAGTTCGACTGTGGTGGCACAACACTTATCAACAGGACCGTCTTCGCAACGACCGGGAACGCTGTGCGCCCTTCCCGCCACGCTTGCGGCATGCATAAGCCGCACTGATCCGCATCGCTCAGCCGTGAACGAGCAACCACGCACCCAGCGCCGCGCTCAGGATCGCGAACGGAATCGACACGAGGTGAAACGGCAGCCACATACGAGGCTCCTTCGCAAGACGCACCGCGATCAGGTTCGCGAGCGAACCGATCGCGAAACCGAAGCCGCCGACCGATACGCCGAACGCGAGCGCCCGCCAGTCGCGCGTGAATTCCGACAGCAGGATCGCCGCCGGCACGTTGCTGATTCCCTGTGACACCACCGCGCCCGCTGCGAACACACGCAGCGGCGAATCGAGATGGGTTCGCGCGATCGCATCGTGGACGACCGGCAGCGCAGCCGCGCTGCGCAGCACGACGAACATCAGCACGAAGATCAGCAGCAGCAGCCAGTCGATCTTCAGGACCGCGTCACGTCTCGCCACCAGCAGCGCGATCACGACGGCGATCAGACCCGGCACGGGATTGTGCGCATCGGCGAGCAGCACGAACGCACCGAACAGCACCGCCGCGAGCAACGCATGCATGCGCTGTACGGGAACGGCCTGGACGTCTCCCGACAGATCGAGCGGCTTCGCGCGAAACGCGCACGCAGTCAGCACGAGCAGCAGCGCCATCAACGCCAGTGCGAGCGGCCCGAGCGTGACGACGAAGCGGCCAAACGACACGCCGCTCAATTGCCACAGGAAAAGGTTCTGGGGATTGCCGAGCGGGGTCGCGACGGACCCCGCGTTGACGGCCAGCGCGACCACGATCACGAGCCGCCGGAACGGCAGCGGCGTCAACGTGCGTAGCGATACCATCAGCGGCACGACGACGAACAGCGCGACATCGTTGGTAAGCCACATCGCGAGCGCCGCCGCGAACACGACGAGCAGCATCGCAAGCCCGCGCTCGGAATGCACGTGATGCACGATGCGATGCGCGAGCCACATCAGGCACCCGGACAGCTCGAGCGCCTTGGTCAGCATCAGCAGACCCGCGAGCGTCGCGACGGTCTGCCAGTCGACGAGACCGACCAGCGCGGCAATTGGTTGCGGACGCAACCATTGCAGAACAACCAGCGCAAGCGCCAGCACCGTTAGTACGGGTTCCTGCAAAAGCCAGCCAAGCCACCGGCGCGGCGCCGGTGCGCCCGTGTTTTCCATCGATCGTGCCTCGTTATTCTTCGGCCGCGACGTTGCCGCGCAAGCGCGCAAGAATGCCCTCGAGCGCGTCGAGGTTGCCGAAATCGATCATCACCTGCCCTCGCCCGCGGCGGCCGAGCTTGATCTTCACCGTCGACGCGAGCAGGTCGGACAACTCCTCCTCGAGACGACGCGTGTCGCGGCCGCCGTCATCCTTCGCGCGCGCCTTCACCGCCGGCGCTTCCTTCGTCGTATGCGCGACCAGCTTCTCGGTCTCGCGCACCGACATGCGCTTGTTGACGACCTGGTGCGCGAGCGTGATCTGCGTCGCGGCATCGACCGCAAGCAGCGCACGCGCGTGACCCATGTCGAGGTCGCCGGCCAGCAGCATCGTCTGCACCGGCGCTGCGAGGTTCAGCAGACGCAGCAGGTTCGATACCGCGCTGCGCGAGCGGCCGACCGATTCGGCCGCCTGCTCGTGCGTGAAACCGAATTCGTCGAGCAAGCGCTGGATACCGTGCGCCTCTTCCAGCGGATTCAGATCCTCGCGCTGGATGTTCTCGATCAGCGCCATCGCGGCGGCGGCCTGATCGGACACGTCCTTCACGAGCACCGGTACTTCGTCGAGGCCGGCCAGGCGTGCCGCGCGGAAACGCCGCTCGCCGGCGATGATTTCGTATTTGTCAGATGAAATAGGTCGTACCAGGATCGGCTGCATCACGCCTTGCGCGCGAATGCTGGCCGCCAGCTCCTGCAAGCTGCCTTCGTCCATCCGCGTCCGCGGTTGGTACTTGCCCGCCTGCAGCTTGCCGAGCGCGAGCGTGTTCGGCGCCCCTTCGATCTTCACCGCTTCGGTGATGTCCGCACTGCCGCCGAGCAGCGCTTCGAGGCCACGTCCCAAGCCCTTCTTCTTTGGTACCGCGTTCATGTCTTTCTTCCTCGCTTCGCTCATGTCCGGATCACGACACCTCGAACGCGCGCACGCGATCGATCATCTCGGCACCAAACTGGAGATATGCCTGCGCACCGCGCGAGTTACGGTCGAATACGACGCCCGGCAACCCGTAACTTGGCGCTTCCGCCAAGCGCACGTTGCGCGGAATCACCGCGTCGAACACCTTGTCGCCGAAGTGCGCTTTCAATTGATCGGAGACTTGCTGCTGCAGCGTGATGCGCGGATCGAACATCACGCGCAGCAAGCCGATGATCTTCAGGTCGCGGTTCATGTTCGCGTGAACCTGCTTGATCGTATTGACGAGATCCGACAGCCCCTCCAGCGCGAAGTATTCGCACTGCATCGGGATCACGACGCCATGCGCCGCGCACAGCCCGTTCAGCGTCAGCAGCGACAGCGTCGGCGGGCAATCGATCAACACGAAGTCGTAGTCGTCGGCCACGCGTTCGAGCGCGCCCTTCAACCGTCGCTCGCGGTTATCGATGCTGATCAGCTCGATCTCGGCACCGGACAGTTCACGGTTGGCCGGCAGCACGTCGTACGTGACGCCTTCCGGACGCACGCGCGCTTCCGTCACCGATACGCCGTCGACCAGCACTTCGTACACGGTCGACTCGCAGGCGGCCTTGTCGATCCCACTACCCATCGTCGCGTTGCCCTGCGGGTCGAGATCGATCAGCAGGACTCGTTGCTCCTGCGCTGCAAGGCTTGCGGCGAGATTGACCGATGTCGTCGTCTTGCCGACGCCCCCCTTCTGGTTCGCAACGCAGAAGATCTTTGCCATCGTTGGTGTGTTCCCTTTACCTTCAAACAAACGGCGCGCTACCGCGCGCCTTCAATTCGCCTCGTCGACGGTGACCTCGATCAGATGCCGTTCGGCATCGAGCATCGGTACCGCCAGCCGCATCGTCTGCTTTACATGACTGCCCTCCGGCAACCGTGCAATTTCGTCGTCCGGATGGACACCCTTCATTGCCCAGATCGATCCACCGGGCGCGACGAGATGTCGAGCAAGTTTAACGAAGTCGGATAGATCCGCGAAAGCGCGGGATACGATCATGTCGAATTTTTCCGGCACTTCGATACCCGGCTGCAGCGATTCGACACGCCCGGTGACGACAGACAGGTTCGCGAGCTTCAGCTCGGCGCGCATCTGCGTCTGGAATGCAGACTTCTTCTGCACGATATCGTTCAGCGTGACCTGCCAGTCCGGCTGGACGATCGCCAGCACGATACCGGGCAACCCGCCGCCCGAACCCACGTCGAGCACGCGCGCCGATGCATGGTCGCGCAGATGCGGAACGATGGAAAGCGAATCGAGAATATGCTGGATCAGCATCTGCTTCGGGTCGCGGATCGCGGTCAGGTTGTAGACCGCGTTCCACTTGCCGAGCAGCGCGACATAGTCGAGCAGCTGGTTCCGTTGTGCATCCGTCAATGTGATGCCGAGCTCGGCCGTGCCGTCGACGAGCATCTGTTCAAGTACGTCCCGATTAACCGCCGGCGCGCGACGCGCCGTCATTGTTGCGTCGGGACGGTGCCGTCCCCCTGTTCCGTCGCCTCTGCGGCCGTGCCGTTACGACGGCCAAGGCCTCGGCGTTTCAGGTGCACCATCAGCAGCGAGATCGCTGCCGGCGTGACGCCCGAGATTCGCGATGCCTGGCCGATCGTTTCCGGGCGGAACTCGTTCAGCTTCTGGCTCACCTCGAACGACAGGCCGCGCACCTCGCGGTAGTCGATACCGTCCGGCAAGCGTGTGTTCTCGTTCGCATCGTTGCGCTCGATCTCACTGGCCTGCCGCTCGATATAGCCCTGATATTTGATGCCGATCTCGACCTGTTCCTTGATCTGCTCAAGCAGCACCGGATCGTCGGCCAGCGGCTCTGCAGGCGCGCATTCACCGCCCTTCAGGCCGCACACACCGTCGTAGCTGATACCGGGGCGGCGCAGCAGTTCGGCGAGGCTGTACTCGTGATCGATCGCCTTGCCGAGCAACGCGGTCGCCTCTTCAGGCGGCAGCGTCTTCGGCGTGACCCACGTCGACTTCAGTCGTTCGGTTTCACGTGAAACAGCGTCACGCTTCCGGCTGAATGCGTCCCAGCGCACGTCGTCGACGAGGCCCAATTCGCGGCCGATCTCGGTCAGGCGCATGTCCGCATTGTCTTCACGCAGGCTCAGACGGTACTCGGCACGGCTCGTGAACATCCGGTACGGCTCGGCCACGCCACGTGTGACGAGGTCGTCGACCAGCACGCCAAGGTAGGCCTGGTCGCGACGCGGGCACCAAGCGTCCTTCTCCTGCACGTAGCGGCCCGCATTCAGACCGGCCAGCAGCCCTTGTGCGGCCGCTTCTTCGTAGCCGGTCGTGCCGTTGATCTGGCCCGCAAAGAATAGCCCGTTGATCGCCTTCGTCTCGAGCGATGCCTTCAGCGCGCGCGGGTCGAAGTAGTCGTATTCGATCGCGTAGCCGGGGCGCAGGATGTGCGCGTTCTCGAGGCCGCGCATCGAGTGCACAAGCTCGAGCTGCACGTCGAACGGCAGACTCGTCGAAATTCCGTTCGGATAGAACTCGTTGGTCGTCAGCCCTTCCGGCTCGAGGAAGATCTGGTGCGATTCCTTCGATGCGAATCGGTGGATCTTGTCCTCGATTGACGGGCAGTAACGCGGGCCGACACCTTCGATCACGCCTGTATACATAGGCGAACGGTCGAGGCCGCCGCGAATGATGTCGTGCGTGCGCTCGTTCGTGTGCGTAACCCAGCAAGGCAGCTGCTGCGGATGCTGCTCCGCACGGCCCAGGAACGAGAATACGGGGATCGGATCGAGGTCGCCCGGCTGCTCGTCCAGCTTCGAAAAGTCGATCGAGCGGCCATCGATACGCGGCGGCGTACCGGTCTTGAGGCGTCCCTGCGGCAGCTTCAACTCCTTCAAGCGCGCCGACAGCGACACGGCCGCCGGATCGCCCGCGCGACCGCCCGTGTAGTTGTTCAGGCCGACGTGAATCTTGCCGTCGAGGAACGTACCAGCCGTCAGCACGACCGCACGTGCGCGGAAGCGGATGCCGATCTGCGTGACGGCGCCGACCACGCGATCGCCTTCGACCATCAGGTCGTCGACAGCCTGCTGGAACAGCCACAGGTTCGGCTGGTTCTCGAGCCGATGGCGGATCGCAGCTTTGTACAGGATGCGGTCGGCCTGCGCACGCGTCGCGCGCACGGCCGGGCCCTTCGACGAATTGAGGATCCGGAACTGAATACCGCTCTCGTCCGTCGCGGAGGCCATCGCACCGCCGAGCGCATCGACTTCCTTGACCAGATGGCCCTTGCCAATGCCGCCGATCGACGGATTGCAGCTCATCTGGCCAAGCGTTTCGATGTTGTGGGTCAGCAGCAGCGTCTTCGCGCCCATACGGGCCGATGCCAATGCGGCTTCCGTGCCGGCGTGCCCGCCACCGACGACGATGACGTCAAATTCTGTGGGAAAAAGCATGGTGGATTCCGGGCGCAGAACTGCGCACGAACCTATCTGAGAAATGTATGGGCCGAATTATAGCGGGTTCGCTTTTCACCCGAAGACCGTCCGAATGGTAGGGCCGGTTCATTTGCCCACTTTTTTTGCCCGATCGGCTGAGCTGTGCCGTGCGGCCTGCTTCGGCGGCGCTGCTGCAGCCTCGGCGCACATCGTCACACTGTGCAAAATCGCGCACCCGGCAGTGGTTTGCGACCTCCGTCATCGCTGTGCCATCACAGCATTTCGGATCGACCTGCCCGAGCTTATCCCCTGTGCCGTTTGGCTCATGTCGATAGAACACTGTCACGTGTACAGCGCTCACTGCCCTGCGCAACCCGGCGCGATGATGCCCCCGCTCTCGTCACAGGGTTTCTGCTTGTTGCTCCGGCACTTATCCCCACGCCCGATTCACCGACGCATCGCCCCTCTCCCAGAAAACAAAAAGCGGCGTGTTTCACGTGAAACACGCCGCACGTTTCCCGCCGACCGCCCACCCATCAAGCCGTTTTTTTCACCAACCCCAGGTATGTTTCGATCACCCGAGGATTCTGCGCCAGCTCCGCCGCCGGTCCTTCCAGCGCAAACTCCCCCGTCTCCAGTACATAGCCGTAGTCCGAGATCTGCAGCGCAGCCCGAGCGTTCTGCTCGATCAGAAGCGTCGCGACGCCTGTGCCGCGTAACGCGCTGATGATATGAAAAATCTCCTTCACGATCAGCGGCGCCAGCCCGAGGCTCGGCTCGTCGAGCATCAGCAGATCGGGCTTGCCCATCAGCGCACGGCCCACCGCGAGCATCTGTCGCTCACCACCCGATAGCGTGCCGGCTGCCTGCTTGCGCCGCTCCTTGAGCCGCGGAAACAGTGCAAACACATGATCGAGCTGGTCGAGGAAGTTCGACTCGCCTGCGAGCTTGCGGCGATACGCGCCCAGCACGAGGTTATCCTCGACCGTCATCGTGCTGAACAGCTCGCGCTTTTCCGGCACAAGGCACATTCCCCGCGCGACACGCTGTTCGACCGGCAGCGCGCCCACGTCCTTGCCACGGTACACAACTGCCCCTGTCGCATGCCCGGTCACCGGCAACGCGCCCATGATTGCGTTCAGCAGCGTCGACTTGCCTGCCCCGTTCGGGCCGATCACGCTGACGATCTGTCCTGCGCCGACCTTGATCGCCGCTCCGTGTAACGCCTCTACCTTCCCGTATCGCACCGCCAGGCCGCGCACGTCGAGAATCGGCATCGTCGTCTCCGCCATCATTCCACCCCGCCCAGATACGCTTCGAGCACCGCCGGATCCTGCTGCACGTCCTGCGGCAGTCCTTCCGCGATCCGCGTGCCGAATTCCATCACCACCAGCCGGTCGGTGAGGTTCATCACGAAATCCATGTCATGTTCCACGAGCAACACGCTCATTCCTTCCGCCTTCAGGCGCCGCAGCAGGTGGGCGAGCTGCTGCTTCTCCTGGTAGCGCAGCCCAGCGGCCGGCTCGTCGAGCAGCAACAGCGTCGGATCGCAGCAAAGCGCGCGCGCGATTTCGAGAATCCGCTGCTGGCCGAGCGCGAGGCTGCCGGCTTCATCGTACATGTGCCTCTCCAGCCCGACGCGGCGGATCTGTCGTGCCGCCTCGGCCAGTAGCTGCGCTTCCTCGTGCGCATTGAACCGCGCGATGCTGCGCCACACGCCCGTATGGCCGCGCAGGTGCGCGCCGATCGCGACATTCTCGAGCACCGTCATCGTCGGCAGCAGCTTCACGTGCTGGAACGTACGACCGATCCCCCGCCGGACAATCTGGCGCGACGTGAGCCCGTCGATCCGCTCGCCGCGGAACGTGATCGTGCCGCCGGTCGGCTGCAGCACGCCGGTCACGAGGTTGAACGTGGTCGACTTACCGGCGCCGTTCGGGCCGATCAGGCCGATGATCTGTCCCGCCTTCACGTCGAAGCTGACGTCGTTGACGGCCACCAGTCCACCGAACTGCTTGCGCGCGTTGTCGACGACGAGCAGCGGCTCGCCCGCCACCGGCTTCGCGCGCTGCGGCAGCGGATCGGCATGGTCGGGCACATGCGCGCGCGGCCCGCGCGGAAACAGCTTCGCGACGAACGGCCACACGCCTTGGCGTGCGTACTGCAGCAGCAGCACCATCAGCACGCCGAACACGATGATCTCGAAGTTGCCCTCCGAGCCGAGCAGCTTCGGCAACAGCGTCTGCAGGTAGTCCTGAAGCACGGTGAGGATCGCGGCACCGAGCACCGCGCCCCACACGTGCGACACGCCGCCGACCACGGCCATGAACAGGAATTCGATCCCGTGGTTCAGGCCGAACGGGGTCGGGTTCACCGCGCGCTGCAAGTGCGCGTACAGGAAGCCCGAAACCGCAGCGAGCGCGGCCGCGTAGATGAAGATCACGACGCGCATCCACGCGGTGTTCACGCCCATCGCCTCTGCCATCACGCCGCCGCCACGCAATGCGCGGATCGCACGGCCTGGCCGGCTGTTGAGCAGGTTCTGCACGGACACGATCGCGGCCAGCACGACGGCCCAGATCAGGAAGTACAGGCTTCGGCCGCTTCCGAGCTCGATGCCGAACAGGTTCAGTGCCGGAATCCCGTTGATACCGTCGTACTTGCCGAGCAGTTCGAGGTTTCCGAAAAGATAGAACAGCGCGAGACCCCACGCGATCGTGCCGAGCGGCAGGAAGTGCCCGGACAGGCGCATCGTGACCGCACCGAGCACGAGCGCGACGAGCGCCGTCAGCACGACGCCGACGATCAGCGCGAGCCACGGCGACACGCCGTAGCGCGTCGTCAGGAATGCGGTCGCATACGCGCCGATGCCGACGAATGCGGCCTGACCGAAGCTCGTCATGCCGCCAACGCCCGTCAGCAGCACGAGGCCGATCGCGACGATCGCGTAGAGGCCGATGTAGTTCAGCAGCGTGATCCAGTATTCGGGTACCTGCAGCGCGCCGGGCAGCACCGGCAGCGCGAACAGCACCACGAGAAACACCCAGAAAGTCTTGTTGCGTACCATCGTCTTCATCGCGTCACTCCTCTTCCTCTTCCGTGTGCGGCGTCGCGAAACTGCGCCACAGCAGCACCGGGATGATCAGCGTGAACACGATCACTTCCTTGTACGCGCTCGCCCAGAACGACGAATACGATTCGAGCACGCCGACCAGCAGCGAGCCGGCGGCCGCGAGCGGATAGCTGACCAGCCCGCCGATGATCGCGCCGACGAAACCCTTCAGGCCGATCAGGAAGCCGGAGTCGTAATAGATCGTCGTCAGCGGACCGACGAGGATGCCGGACAGCACACCGAGCCCGGCCGCCAGCGTGAACGCGAGCCGCCCTGCTTCGGTCGTGCCGATGCCGACGAGCCGCGCGCCGAGCCGGTTCACGGATGTCGCACGCAGTGCCTTGCCGGCGATCGTGCGGCCGAAATACACGTAGAGCGCGCCGATCAGCACCAGCGCGGTCACGACCACGAGGATGCTCTGTACCGACACCGTCATGCTGCCGACCGACAGCGACGCATCCGCGAAGCCGTTGGTGCGCGAGCCTTCCGCCCCGAACATCACAAGCCCGAGGCCGACCATCGCGAAATGGACGGCGACGGACACGATCAGCAGCAGGAGTGTCGTGCCTTCGGCGATCGGCTGATAGACGAGCCGGTAGACGAACGGCCCCATCGGCACGACGATCGCGAGCGTCAGCGCGATTTGTGCAAGCATCGGCATCGGCTGCGCGGCAAAGCCGCGCGTAATCGCGAACACCGCGAGCGGCAGAAGCACGTAGCGGCTGCCGAGCGTCGCGAGCGTGCGGCCGAGCTGATGACGGCGTTCGCGATGGCGAATCAGGCCGCCGACTTCCAGCAGGAAGCACGCGATGCCCATCACGAACAGCAGCCAGCAGGTGGCGGGAAATTTCTGCGCCTGCAGCGCCGCAAGCGTGAGCGCACCGTAGGCGACGAATTCGCCCTGGGGAATGAAGATCACCCGCGTGACGGAAAACACCAGCACGAGCGCCAACGACAGCAATGCATAAATGGCGCCGGTCGTGATGCCGTCTTGCGCGAGGATCGCCGCAATCGAGAGATCCATACGTTTCGGGTATCGAAAATGCTGCGAAGAAACGAAAGACGGGAATGGCCGCGGCGCACGAACGGCAAAATCGGCGCGTCGGGCGCCACGCGGCGGGCCCCGGTGATTCCATGCGGCACGGGAGCGGCCCGTCAGGCCCGCTCCGCTGCCGACGGCGCGCACGGCGCCGTTCGCGCCGCGCCCGCCGGTTTCACGTGGTGCTTACTCGGCCTGCAGCTTCCACTTGCCGTCGACGATCTGCACCATCACGCGCGCACGCGTGTCGAAGCCGTTGTGATCGGTCGGCGTCGTGTTGATCACGCCGTGCGACACGGGCAGGTCCTTCACGCTCTCGAGCGACGCGCGCAGCGCCTCGCGGAACGCCTCGGTGCCCGGCTGGCCCTTCTTCAGCGCTTCGGGGATCGCACGCTGCAGCAACAGCCCCGCATCCCATGCGTGGCCGCCGAAGGTCGACAGCGACCCCGCGCCGTAGGCCTTCTCGTACGCGGCCTTGTAGCCGAGCGCCGGCTTCTTCACCGGGTTCGAATCGGGCAGCTGGTCGGTCACGAGCACCGGGCCGGCCGGGAGGATCTCGCCCTCGCAATCCTTGCCGCACACGCGCAGGAAGTCGTTGTTCGCGACGCCGTGCGTCTGATACACCTTGCCCTTGTAGCCACGCTCCTTCAGCGTCTTGGCGGGCAGCGCGGCCGGCGTGCCGGACCCGGCGATCAGCACCGCATCGGGATTCGAACCCATCAGCTTCAGCACCTGCCCCATCACCGACGCGTCGGTGCGGTTGTAACGCTCGTTCGACACGACCTTCAGCCCGTTCTTCGCAGCAGCCGCATTGAACGTGTTGTACCAGCTGTCGCCGTACGCATCGGCGAAGCCGATGAAGCCGACCGTCTTCACGCCGTGCTTCGCCATGTAGCCGGCAATCGCATCGGCCATCAGCTGGTCGTTCTGCGGCACCTTGAACATCCATGCGCGCTTCGTGTCCATCGGCGAGATGATCTGCGCGCTCGCCGCGAGCGAGATCGTCGGCGTCTTGCCCTGCGATATCGGATCGAGCATCGCGAGCGAATTCGGCGTGACGGACGAACCGATGATCGCGTCGACGTGATCCTCGTCGATCAGCTTGCGCACGTTCTGCACCGCGCGGCTCGTGTCGGACGCATCGTCGAGCACGATGTACTGGACGCTCTTGCCCGCGATTTCCTTCGGCAGCAGCGCGATCGTGTTCTTTTCCGGAATCCCGAGCGACGCGGCCGGCCCGGTGGCCGACAGCGTTACACCGATCTTCACCTGCGCCGACGCCGTGGCCGCCGCGCACACGAGGCCCGCGGCAAGCAGAACCTCCATCCATCGATTCATCTTCATTTACGTTGTCTCCAAACGCTGCTCGAAAAATCCGCGGGTCGCTCGGGCGGCTCCCGGTCCTCAAACAAGTTAATAATTTAACTATCTCGCCGTACCGCGCCTACACTCGTTTTCCCGTGAAATGCCTGAACCGCCATCAAGCCCCGGTGATACTGCGCGCGCACGCGCCGCGGCGCGCTCCGAAACGGTCGCGCGACCGCCACGATGCGCGGCAGTAATGTCGTCTGGATGAACCAACCGGAGAAATGCGACGTTGCGCGAGACACGATCGATGCGGACGCAACGATCATCGGAAGGTCGGCCGGCCGGGCCGGGTTCGGCTCCACAAGCGGGCGATGCAGGATCGAAAAATCGGCCGTTCATGCGAACGCGAACGACACGTCGGATGCGAACGCAACGACCGCGGAGACCGTCGTGCCGGCAAATCGCACCGGAACGCGCATGCCGGCCGCAGGACGGCTCGTGAACGCCGGGGTATATCCGTGCACCGCCGCCCCCGAACGAGCGGCGCCAGCCGCCCCCCTGCACCCCGATCCATCGTCCCGCGCTTCTCATCCAACCGCACTCCCTCTTCTGCATTTTGCTTGTAGGAGAACTGCCGACCGTTTTCCCGACCGCACGGTCGGCGAAAGCTGAGTGTAACGGACGCTTTTTGCGCACGCCAACCGGGTAAGCCCGGACGGCAATGCACGTGGCTGCGCGCCAGCGGCGATCGACCGGCAGGAAGGAAGGACGAAAACGGAGGAAGACGGGATGAGACGCGAGCGCGGTCGGCCAGAATGTGGCGGCACGCCTTTGCACCAGCAACGGAAATTCGCGCACCAAATGAAAAAGCGCTGTTGGATTCCGTCCAACAGCGCTTTTGGGGTCCGGGCACTTTGTGCCTCGATTGTCTCCTCGTTCTCCACCTGCAAATTCGTTTCGCGGTGCATCAGAACTGAAACGAAGATTAAAGGACCTTTCACCCTGCGACAACTTAGCATTTACCCCTATGGTGCATCGCCGCACGAAAATGGGGCACCAGCCCTGCCGCGCGGCACCGGCGCGAGGCCGCCGAAACGCCCTTCCCGGCTGCGCCGGATGGTGCTTCGCATCAACGCGCCGCAACGGCCGCTGCGATGCAATCAGGACGGCCTGAGCGTCTTCACCCGCGCGACCATCTCGCCGACGATCCCGCGCCGGAACGCAAGCACGCATGCGATGAAGATCAGCCCCGTGACGATCGTCGCCGATTCGCCGAGCGAGTGGAACCAGCCGATGCCGGTCGCCGACGCGAGCCATTCGCCGATGTCGCCGAGCCGGTCCTCCAGCGCGACGATCAGCGCCGCGCCGAGCAACGGGCCGAACAGCGTACCCATCCCGCCGACGAGCGTCATCAGCACGACGAGGCCCGACATCGTCCAGTACGCGTCGGACAGCGTCTCGAAACCGAGCACCAGCACCTTCAGCGAACCGGCCAGCCCCGCGAGCCCGGCCGACAGGATGAACGCGAGCAGCTTGAAGCGATCGGTGTCGTAGCCGAGCGAGATCGCGCGCGCCTCGTTCTCCTTGATCGCGACGAGCACCTGGCCGAACGGCGAGTGCACGATCCGCACGATGAAGGCGCACGCCGCGACGATCACCGCGAGTACGACGTAGTAGAGCGCGACGTCGTTCGACAGGTCGACGACCCCGAACAGGTGCCCGCGCGGCACGCCCTGCAGGCCGTCCTCGCCGTGCGTGAACGGCGCCTGCAGATAGATGAAGTAGACCATCTGCGCGAACGCGAGCGTGATCATCGCGAAGTAGATGCCCTGCCGGCGGATCGCGAACAGGCCGACGACGAGCCCGAGCAGCGTCGCGGCAACGGTACCGACCAGCACGCCGAGCTCCGGCGTGAAACCGAGCGTCTGGATCGCATAGCCGGTCACATAGCCGGCGGTCGCGAGGAACATCGCATGACCGAACGACAGCAGCCCCGTATAGCCGATCAGCAGGTTGAACGCGGCCGCGAACAGCGCGAACGTGAGCACCTTCATCACGAACACCGGATACGCGCCGATGAACGGCGCGACGAGCAGTGCCGCGAGCAGCACGCCGTAGAGCACTTTTCTCTGCATCATTTTTCCTTGCCGAACAGGCCCGCCGGGCGGAACAGCAGCACGATCGCCATGATCACGAACACGACGGTGGCCGATGCTTCCGGATAGAACACGCGCGTGAAGCCCTCGATCACGCCGAGCAGCAGGCCGGTGATGATCGAGCCGAGGATCGAGCCCATCCCGCCGATCACGACCACCGCGAACACGGTGATGATCATCGGCTGGCCCATCAGCGGCGACACCTGGATCACCGGCGCCGCGAGCACGCCCGCGAACGCCGCGAGCGCGACGCCGAAGCCATAGGTGAGCGTGATCATCATCGGCACGTTCACGCCGAACGCCTCGACGAGCTTCGGGTTCTCGGTGCCGGCGCGCAGATAGGCGCCCAGGCGCGTCTTCTCGATCACGAACCAGGTCGCGAGACACACCGCGAGCGACGCGACGACCACCCACGCGCGGTAGTTCGGCAGGAACATGAAGCCGAGATTGGTCGCGCCGGACAGCTGCGACGGCACGTCGTACGGCTGGCCGGACGATCCGTAGATCGACCGGAACACGCCTTCGACGACCAGCGTGAGCCCGAACGTGAGCAGCAGCCCGTACAGGTGATCGAGCTTGTACAGCCAGCGCAGCATCGAACGCTCGATCAGGATCCCGAACGCACCGACGATCAGCGGCGCGAGCACGAGCATCGCCCAGTACGGCAACGCGAAGTACGACAGCCCCATCCACGCGAGCATCGCGCCCAGCATGAACAGCGCGCCGTGCGCGAAGTTGATCACGTTGAGCAGCCCGAAGATCACCGCGAGCCCGAGGCTCAGGATCGCGTAGAACGAGCCGTTGACGAGCCCGAGCAGCAACTGGCTCAGCATCGCCGGCAACGGAATGCCAAAGATTTCCATCGACTTAGCCGTCAGAATGAGTTTTGTTGCGCGCGCAACGTTCAAGCCGTCGCGCGCACGGGCGGCGCAGCGGGCACATCGCTGCGGCCGCCACCACGCGCCGCTATGTCGCGCTTACTTCCACATCGCGCAGCGCGATTCCTGCTTGGTGCCGAATGCCTGGTCGCCCGGAATCGTGGCGAGCACCTTGTAGTAGTCCCACGGCTCCTTCGATTCCGACGGCTTCTTCACTTCCATCAGATACATGTCGTGAATCATGCTGCCGTCCTGGCGAATGAAGCCCTTCGCGTAGAAGTCGTTGATCTTCATCTTCTTCAGCTCGGCCATCACCTTGTCGGAGTCGGTCGTGCCGGCCGCCTGCACGGCCTTCAGGTACGTCGTCACCGACGAATAGTCGGCCGCCTGCAGGCTCGACGGCATCTTCTTCATCTTGCCGAAGTAGCGCTGCGCCCACTGGCGCGATGCCGCGTCGCGGTTCCAGTACCAGCTGTCGGTCAGCACGAGGCCCTGCGTCGTCTCCAGGCCGAGGCTGTGCACGTCGTTGATGAACATCAGCAGCGCGGCGATCTTCATCGTCTTCGTGATGCCGAATTCCTTCGCGGCCTTGATCGAGTTGATCGTGTCGCCGCCCGCGTTCGCGAGGCCGAGGATCTGCGCCTTCGACGACTGCGCCTGCAGCAGGAACGACGAGAAGTCCGACGCCGACAGCGGGTGGCGCACCGTGCCGAGCACCTGGCCGCCATTCGCCTTCACGACATCCGACGTGTTCTTCTCGAGCGCCTTGCCGAACGCGTAGTCGGCGGTCAGGAAGAACCAGCTCTTGCCGCCCTGCTTCACCACCGCCGAGCCGGTGCCCTTCGCGAGCGCCATCGTGTCGTACGCGTAGTGGACCGTGTACGGCGTGCACTGCTCGTTGGTCAGCGTGTCGGCGCCCGCGCCGATGTTGATGTAGACCTTCTTCTTCTCGGCCGCGACCTGGTTCATCGACAGCGCGGTCGCGGAGTTCGTGCCGCCGACCAGCAGGTCGAGCCCGCCGCGGTCCATCCACTCGCGCGCCTTCGACGCGGCGATGTCGGCCTTGTTCTGGTGATCGGCATAGACGACCTCGATCGGCTTGCCGAGCACCTTGCCGCCGAAGTCGGCGACCGCCATGCGGATCGCCTCGAGGCCGCCCTGCCCGTCGATGTCCGCGTAAAGGCCCGACATGTCGGTGATGAAGCCGATCTTCACGGTATCCGCGGCCTGCGCGGCGCCGGCGGTGAACGCGGCAGTCGCGAGGGCGAGACAGGCGTGTGCGAGGGTCTTCATTTTCATTGACGTCTCCTGTTGTTCTGATGCGTTGTGGTTGTTCGAAGCCGCCACGGCTAGCGGCGAGAGAGGCGGGGCGGCGTCACACCCCGAGCAGGTCGTGCAGGGTGGGCATCTTGCTTTCCAGTTCGGCCGCGCGGAAATGCTCGACGATGCTGCCGTGCTCCATCACGTAGAACCGGTCGGCAAGCGGTGCCGCGAAGCGGAAATTCTGTTCGACCATCACGATCGTGTAGCCGCGCGCCTTCAGCGCGACGATCATCCGCGCCAGCGCCTGCACGATCACCGGCGCGAGGCCTTCGGAAATCTCGTCGAGCAGCAGCAGGTTCGCGCCGGTGCGCAGGATCCGCGCGACCGCGAGCATCTGCTGCTCGCCGCCGGACAGCCGTGTGCCCTGGCTCTGCCGGCGCGACGCGAGGTTCGGGAACATCGTGTAGATCTCGTCGATCGACATCGCGTGGTCGCGCGGCCCGATCGGCGGCGGCAGCATCAGGTTCTCCTCGCACGACAGGCTCGAGAAGATCCCGCGCTCCTCCGGGCAGTAGCCGATGCCGAAATGCGCGATGCGGTGCGTCGCGAGGCCGATCGTCTCGTTGCCCGCGACCTTGATCGACCCGCTGCGGCGGCCGGTGAGGCCCATGATCGCGCGCAGCGTCGTCGTGCGGCCCGCGCCGTTGCGGCCGAGCAGCGTGACGACCTCGCCGCGATGCACCGTCAGGTCGACGCCGTGCAATATGTGGGATTCCCCGTACCAGGCCTCCAGGCCCGTGATCTCCAGCGCGGGCGTACCGCTCTCGACGCCGCTCAATTCGCGTTCCTCCCGTTCGCTGTGCTTCATGCGTGCGCCCCCGCGAGCGCCGCGTCGGCGCTGCCCATGTAGGCCTCGATCACGAGCGGATTCTTCGACACTTCCGCATACGAGCCTTCGGCCAGCACCTCGCCGCGTTGCAGGACGGTGATCGTGTCGGAGATGCCCGCGATCACGTTCATGTTGTGCTCGACCATCAGGATCGTGCGGCCGCTCGCGACCTTCTTGATCAGCGCGGTCACGCGATCGACGTCCTCGTGGCCCATCCCCTGCGTGGGCTCGTCGAGCAGCATCAGTTCGGGTTCCATCGCGAGCGTGGTCGCGATCTCGAGCGCGCGCTTGCGGCCGTATGCGAGCTCGACGGTCGGCACCTGCGCGAAATCAGTGAGGCCGACCTGCGTGAGGAGGTCCATCGCGCGGTCGTCGAGCCGCTTCAGCGTGCGTTCGCTGCGCCAGAAATGGAATTCGGTGCCGAGCGCGCGCTGCAGGCCGATACGCACGTTCTGAAGCGCGGTCAGGTGCGGGAACACGGCCGAGATCTGGAACGAGCGGATGATGCCGCGCCGTGCAACCTGCGCGGGCCGCTCGTCGGTGATGTCGATGCCGTTGAAGACGATCTGGCCGGCCGTCGGTGTCAGGAACTTGGTGAGCAGGTTGAAGCAGGTGGTCTTGCCCGCGCCGTTCGGTCCGATCAACGCATGGATCGCACCGCGCCGCACACGCAGGTTGACACCGTTCACGGCGGTGAAGCCCCTGAATTCCTTCGTCAGTCCGCGTGTTTCGAGAATCGTGTCGCCGAGAATCATGTTCCCTTCCGTACGAAGTCAGGCGAAGCACCGGGAAGATTCGCGAGAAGCGTCCGCGAACAGGTCCGCGGATCAGCGGGCTGCCCCCCGGGCGCCGAATTACGCCTCGAGGGTGGTCTCCCGCGCCGACGCGTATGCACACTGCGCAACATTGTCGCGCCGTTGGTGCAGTGCAATCATCGGGATTTGCACTTATAGGGCTGGCCGCCATATGACACGCGGCTGAGCGCGAATTTCGACGCGTTTTTTTTGACGCGCGCATCATCGAAGGTCGCTCAATCGCACGACGCGTGCCTGCGCGAACGCGGGCACGTTACGCCGCGCGTCATGTCGTCGCGCAACGAGAAGGCCGCGAGCAATGCGCGGCTTGCGGCGCAATCGCCGTGCGTGTCGTCGATCCGTTGCGATCCGCACGCCGGCTTGTTTCGCATAGCGAATCAGCGGGCACCCGCATGACGGCCCGCTGTCGTGCCTGTCAGCGTGGCGTCATGCAGCCGTCATCGTCGCTTCCGTTCGCACCTGCGTCGCGTCGTGCGCAGCACGTCGATCGGCGCGGATCATGTCGCTCGCGCGCTCGGCGATCATCAGCGTCGGCGAATTCGTGTTGCCCGACGTGATGAACGGCATCACCGATGCATCGACGATCCGCAGCCCGGCGATGCCGCGCACGCGCAGCCGGCTGTCGACGACGGCACGCTCGTCATCCGTGCGCCCCATCCGGCACGTACCGACGGGATGGAAGATCGTCGTACCGACCGCACCCGCCGCTTCGATCAGTTCGGCTTCGGTCTGGTACCGCCTGCCCGGCAGGATCTCTTCCGGATGGTAGCGCGCGAGCGCCGGCGCGGACGCGATGCGCCGCGTGAGGCGCAGCGCATTCGCCGCGACATGACGATCGTGGTCGGTCGACAGATAGTTCGGTGCGATCGACGGCGCCGCGCCCGCATCGGGGCTCGCGATGTGCACGCTGCCGCGCGAGCTCGGCCGCAGATGGCAGACGGACGCCGTAAAGGCGTTGAAGCCGTGCAGCGGCTCGCCGAAACGCTCCAGCGACAGCGGTTGCACGTGGTATTCGAGATCGGGGCGCGTGAGCGCGGGATCGTCCGGATCAGACTTCGCGAACGCGCCGAGCTGCGACGGCGCCATCGACATCGGCCCGCGCTGCAGCAGTGCATATTCGGCGCCGATCATCAGCTTGCCCCACCAGTGCGCGGACAGCGTGTTCAGCGTGCGCACGCCTTCGACGCGAAATGCCATCCGCAACTGCAGGTGATCCTGCAGGTTCTCGCCGACACCCGGCAGATCCTGCACGACGTCGATGCCGAGCGCCTGCAGCCGCGCGCCCGCACCGACGCCCGACAATTCGAGCAGCTGCGGCGAATTCACCGCGCCGGACGTGAGCAGCACTTCGGCCCGCGCGCGCGCGACGTAGTCGGTGCCACCGCCGCGATATTCGACGCCGACCGCGCGCCGCCCGTCGAAGATCACGCGCTGCGCATGCGCGCCGGTGATCACCGTCAGGTTCGGGCGCGTCATCGCAGGCCGCAGGAACGCCTTCGACGTATTCCAGCGCACACCGCGCTTCTGGTTCACCTCGAAATAGCCGACCCCGGCATTGTCGCCGCGGTTGAAATCGTCGGTCGCCGGGATGCCCGTCTGCTGCGCGGCCTGTGCGAACGATTCGAGGATCTCCCAGCGCAGCCGCTGCTTCTCGACACGCCAGTAGCCGCCTGCGCCGTGCGCATCGCTCGCGCCCGCGTGGTGATCCTCGCTGCGCTTGAAGATCCGCAGCACGCTGTCCCACGACCAGCCGGCATCGCCGGTTTCCTGCGCCCAGCTGTCGTAATCCTCGCGCTGGCCGCGCATGTAGATCATCCCGTTGATCGACGAGCAGCCGCCGAGCACGCGGCCGCGCGGATACGACAGCGCGCGGCCGTTGAGCGCCGCCTCGGGCTGCGTCTTGTACAGCCAGTCGGTGCGCGGATTGCCGATGCAATATAAATAGCCGACCGGGATGTGGATCCAGTGATAGTCGTCCTTGCCGCCGGCCTCGAGCAGCAGCACGCGGATCTCGGGATCCTCGGTCAGGCGGTTCGCGAGCACGCAGCCCGCGGTGCCCGCGCCGACGATCACGTAATCGAATTCGCCCTCGAGCGTGCGTTGAGTACTCACGAGTGTCTCCATCAATTGTTGTGCACCGCGCGCGCGATTCCGCGCGTCGTTTTCAGCATAGTGCGTCGCGGGCGATGCGGTCGATGAAGCGTACTCCGGCCGCCCGCCGCCGATCCAATGAGTTATGCTGAATCGCGTTATAAGCTGCACTCATATCACGACGATGGATCTCACCCTGCTCCGTGCGTTCGCGACGGTCGCCCGCGAAGGCAACCTGACGCGCGCCGCCGTGCAGCTGCACCTGACGCAGCCGGCCGTCAGCCTGCAGATCAAGCATCTGCAGGAAACGCTCGGCGTCACGCTGTTTACGCGCACGTCGCGCGGGCTTGCGCTCACGCGCGACGGCCAGACCCTGCTGCCGCACGCCGAGCGCGCGCTGGCCGCGGCCGCCGACGTGCAGCGCGCCGCTGCTGCGCTGCGGCACGAGGTGCGCGGCCGGCTGCGGATCGGCACGATCCTCGATCCCGGCTTCCTGAGGCTCGGCGGCTTCCTGCGCGCGCTGGTCGAAACCCATCCGCAGATAGAAACCGCATTGCGGCACGGGATGTCCGGCTGGGTGCTCGAACAGGTGCGTGCGCAGGCGCTCGACGTCGGCTATTACATCGGCCGGCCCAACGAGGACGATCCGCGCGACGACACGCTGTTCCACACGATCACGCTCACACGTTTCCAGTACCGCGTGCTCGCGCCGGCCGGCTGGAAGGAGCGCGTGCAGCGCGCGCACGACTGGCGCGCGCTCGCCGCGCTGCCGTGGATCTGGACGCCGCCGGCGTCCGCCCATCACCGGCTGCTGTCGCGGCTGTTCGCGGCGGCCGGCGCTCAGCCGGTGAAGGTCGCCGAGGTCGACCAGGAGCAATCGATGCTCGATCTCGTGAAATCGGGGATCGGGTTGACGCTCGCGCGCGACTCGACCGCGCTGGCCGAAGCGCACGCGCATGCGCTGGCCATCGTCGAACACGTGACGGTGCCGACCGAGCTGACCTTCGTGACGCTCGCCGCGCGGCGCGCCGAACCGGCGATCGCGGCCGCGCTGCGGCTGATCGAGACCCAATGGGCGATATGAATGCCGCTGATGCCGATGCGGCCGGTCGTGCATCGGGCTCAGGACGCAGGCCTGCGACGCGCCGCGGATGTCCAATCGACGCCCGCAGATGACGGGTTTTGTCGCGAACGGGCTCGAATCGCGTGCCCCGCATCGCGTCGCCGATTCCCGCTTGCGCGTCACGCCACCATCGCAGGCTTTTTGCTAGATTGTGCCTTCGCACACCGCGAGACCCCTGATTGAAGGAGACCCGCATGGCCCGCAACATCGAGATCAAAGCCCGCGCCCGCGAATTCGACCGGCTGCGCGAACAGGCGGCCAGGCTCGCCGCCGAAGCGCCGCTCTTCTACCGCCAGCAGGATTTCTTCTACGACGTGCCGCGCGGCCGGCTGAAGCTGCGCCGCTTCGAGGACGGCACGCCGGCCGAACTGATCTTCTACCAGCGCGACGACCGTGACGGGCCGAAGGCGTCGTACTACACGCGCAGCCCGGTGACGAACCCGGACGCGATGCACTCGCTGCTCGCGACCGCGCTCACCACGCGCGGAATCGTGACGAAGGAACGGCACGTGTACCTCGTCGGCCGCACGCGAATCCATCTCGACCGCGTCGACGGCCTCGGCGACTTCATCGAACTGGAAGTGGTGCTCGGTCCCGACGACGACGAAGCCGGCGGCGAAGCCGAGGCCCATGACGTGTTCGCGAAGCTCGGCGTGGCGCAGGAGGATCTCGTCGCGGTCGCGTACGTCGACCTGCTGAACGCCGACGCACGATCCGAAGCGGCCTGATCCGGCCCTGTCAGCAGCGGCGCCTCGCGCCCCGCCGCCGGCCCGGCCGCCGCGTCAGGCGGCGCCAGGCGCCAGGTGCGCGAGCGGCAGCGCGCCGTTGCGCTTGAAGGTCGTCAGCACGATGTTCGAGCGCACGCTGTCGACGCCCGGCACGCGCATCAGCTTCTTCATCACGAACTGCGACAAGGCGTTGAGATCCGGCGCGACGATCCGCAGCAGATAGTCGGCGTCGCCGACCACCGCATGACATTCGAGCACTTCGGGCAGCACGTCGATCTGTTGCTGGAACTGCTCGATGATCGAATCGCCGTGGTGCTTGAGCTTCAGGCTCGTGAACGCCGTGACGCCGAGCCCGAGCTTTTCGGGGCGCAGCATCACGCGGTAGCCTTCAATCACGCCGGCCGCCTCGAGCCGCTGCAGCCGCCGGCCGATCTGCGACGGCGACAGCGGCACCTCCTCGCCGAGCTGCTGGTGCGTCGCACGGCCGAAGCGCTGCAGCACGTCGAGAAGCGCGAGATCGAAGTGATCGAGTTCCAGCATGAGCGTTCTCCGCATTGATTCCTGTTTTGGTGCGCGATTATCGCATCAACAGGCGAATTCACGCCATCTTTGCGCTCATTCCGCACGCGACTCGCTCTACACTTGCATGGTTCCCAACCACAACGTGCAGAGCCTCACCATGTCCACCGTCGTCACCGCGAAACTGCAGGAGCAGTTCGACGCGGGCCTCGAAACCCGCGCCGATTTCACCATCGACCAGCCGCTCGAACGCTACGGCCAGGTCGACCACGCGGTGTGGCAGCAGCTCTATGCGCGCCAGTCGGCGCTGCTTCGCGGACGCGCATGCGGCGCGTTCATCGCAGGGCTCGGGAAGATCGACCTGCCGGCCGATCGCGTGCCGTCGTTCGCCGACGTGAATCGCCAGCTGAAGCCGGCCACTGGCTGGGAGATCGTCGCCGTGCCGGGCCTCGTGCCCGATCGCGTGTTCTTCGAGCACCTCGCGAACCGGCGGTTTCCGGTCACCTGGTGGATGCGCCGCCCCGATCAGCTCGACTACCTGCAGGAACCCGACTGCTTCCACGACCTGTTCGGCCACGTGCCGCTCCTGATCGAGCCGGTATTCGCTGACTACATGCAGGCATACGGCCGCACCGCGCTCGCGGTCGCGGACGACGAAGCGGCGCTCGCGCGCCTGGCGCGCCTCTACTGGTATACGGTGGAGTTCGGGCTGATCCGCGACACGAATGGCACGAACGGACTGTCGATTTACGGCGCCGGGATCGTGTCGAGCAGGGGCGAGAGCCTGTACAGCCTCGAAAGCGCGGCGCCGAACCGGCTCGGTTTCGACCTCGAGCGCGTGATGCGCACGCGCTACCGGATCGACACATTCCAGAAGACCTACTTCGTGATCGATGATTTCGCGCAATTGTTCGCGCTGGCTGACGTCGATGGCCGTGCGCTGGCCGACCGGCTGGCCCCGCTGTCCGAGTTCCCGGCCGGCGCGGTGGTCGACCGCGATCTCGTGCTGCATCGCGGCACGGGCGAAGGCTGGCCGGACGACGCCGACGCGTAAGGCCGCGGGCCACGCCGGCATGATTCCCGCGCCGGCGCCCGCTCCCGGATGCCCGTTGCCGGATGGCCATCCCGCAACTATGAAACAATGACCGGTACCGGTTTTGCCGCGTGGCCTTTGCCCGCGTGCGGGCGCCGTTACCGAACGAGGTGCAACATGATTCACAAGCTCACATCAGAAGAACGCAAGACCCGACTCGAAGGCCTGCCTCACTGGACGGCCGTGCCGGGCCGCGACGCGATCCAGCGCAGCCTGCGCTTTGCCGATTTCAACGAGGCCTTCGGCTTCATGACGCGTGTCGCGATCAAGGCGCAGGAAATGAACCACCATCCGGAATGGTTCAACGTGTACAACCGCGTCGACGTGACGCTGTCGACCCACGACGCGGACGGCCTGACCGAACGCGACATCGCGCTCGCAACGTTCATCGACCAGGTGTGCGCACACACCGATCCGGCCGCCTGAGACCTTCCTCTACCGCCGCGCATCTTTCGACGCGCGGCGCGTCAACTTTTCATTTCGATGAACGTTTTCTAGGATGTACTCAGCGAAAGCCTTCAGCTTTCCAAGCCATCCTTAAGGCGCACGTAAGTCTCGTACGCTTTCCGCGCCTTGGGGTCCAAACCTTCCAGTTGCAGCGCGCCTTCGCGCTGTACAATCAGCAGCGCATACGGCTTGGAGAGCGCGCTGGCCTCTTCGCAGAGTTTGAGTTCGTCGCCGCTCGACGGCGAGCGGGCGCGCCAGAAATTGATCGCGGCTTCGAGGTCGTGAATCGAAATATCGGACATGATTGGATTTAATCGTTCGCTGGCCGCCATGCTTGATTGTCAGGCGATGCGTCGCCCCTGTGGAAACGGCGTCGTGCTGTCCGCGTGCCTGAACCGCCAACCCATTGTACTTGAGCGAACTTCATGCGACTCCTTCTGATCGAAGACGACCGCCCCATCGCACGCGGTATCCAGAGCAGCCTCGAGCAGGCTGGCTTCACCGTCGACATGGTGCATGACGGCATCTTTGCCGAACAGGCGCTGGCACAAAACCGCCACGAACTCGTGATCCTCGACCTCGGCCTGCCGGGCATCGACGGTATGACGCTGCTCACACGCTTTCGCCAGACCAATCGCCACACGCCGGTCATCGTGCTGACCGCGCGCGACGAATTGAACGACCGGATTCAGGGCCTGAACTCCGGCGCCGACGATTACATGCTCAAGCCGTTCGAGCCGGCCGAGCTCGAAGCGCGCATCCGCGCGGTGATGCGCCGCAGCGGCCCGCACAGCGACATGCCGCGTCCGGAAGTGTCGCTCGGCGGCGTCCGACTGTCGGGCGTCGATCGCCGCATCTTCAACGACGACAAGCCGCTGGAACTGTCGCCGCGCGAATTCGCGGTGCTCGAAATGCTGCTGCTGCGTCACGGCCGTGTGGTCAGCAAGGCCCAGCTGCAGGATCACCTCACGCACTTCGGCGGCGATCTCGGCGACACCGCGATCGAAGTCTACGTGCACCGGGTGCGCAAGAAACTGGAGCAGTGCCGTGTCGAAATCGTCACGGTGCGCGGCTTCGGCTACCTGCTGCAGGAAATCCGCCAGACCGCGAGCGTCTGAGCGGCGCCGCACGCCGGCCGGCCGCGTGCCGCCGGCAAGCCGCCCTGCCCGCGTCGCCGTCCGACGCACGTCCGCGCCGCTCCCCGTGAGCGGCGCTTATCCATTTGCCCGTCGAAATGTCTTCTGATCCGGCTGTCACCACCAGCCTGCGCCGCTCGCTGCTTCGGCGCCTCGCCGCGCCGCTGTCGATGCTCGCGCTGATGAGCGGCCTGATCGCCTACTGGCTCGCGTGGCAATACACGCAGCACGTGATCGACCGCTCGCTCGCCGATCTCGCCACCGCCATCTCCAAACAGATCCAGATCGCCGGCCCCGACGCGCCGTTCACGGTGCCGCCGCTCGCGCAGGCGATGTTCTCCGATCCGGCGGAGGCGCTGATCTACCGGATCAGCGACGGCGAACAGGAACTCGCCGGCGACCCGAAGCTGCCGCTGCGCGGCATCAACGTGCGCCGCATGCATCACGCGTACGTGTTCGAGGCCGAGTACGACAATCGCGCGGTGCGCGTCGCGCAGGTGCGTGTCGACAATGTCGAGGGCGGCAAGCCGATGGTGGTCGAGGTCGCGCAGCCGGTGCGCCACCGTTACCGGATCGCGGCCGAATTCCTCGTCGCGATCATGATGCCGCTGTTGCTGTTGCTGCTCGCGGGCTGGGGCATCGTGTGGCGGGTCGTGAACCAGCAGCTCGGCCCGCTCACGCATCTCGCCGATTCGCTGAACCGGCAGACCCACACGTCGCTGGAGCCGGTCGACGAAACCGACGTGCCGCTCGAGATCCGGCCGCTGACGAGCGCGATGAACGCGCTGCTCGGCCGCCTGAAGACCGCGCTCGACGCGCAGCGCAAGTTCATCGCCGATGCCGCGCACCAGTTGCGCACGCCGCTCACGGCCGTGAAGCTGCATGCGGAACAGGCCGCCGTCGCGCGCGACCCGCAGCAGACCTATGCCGCCGTGCGCGAACTGCGCGCGGCCGCCGACCGCGCGGTGCGGCTGTCGAACCAGTTGCTGTCGCTCGCGCGTGCGGAGCCGGGCGAACAGGCCGCGCGTTTCGTCGACGTCGACCTGGCCGCGATGGCGTTCGAGACGGGTGCCGAGTGGGTGCCGCGCGCGCTCGCCTCGCATGTCGATCTCGGCTTCCAGCGCAGCGACGATCCCGGCGAAGACGAAACGCTGAACGTGCGCGGCAACCCCGTGCTGCTGCGCGAAGTGATCGCGAACCTGCTCGACAATGCGCTGAAATACGTGCCGCTCGCACGGCCGGCGGGCGCGCGGATCACGGTGAACGTCGCACGCGGCGCGCTCGAGGACGGCCAGCCAGCCGCCGAGATCGTCGTCGAGGACAACGGCCCGGGCGTGCCCGCCAGCCAGCAGGCCGACCTGTTCAAGCGCTTCTTCCGCGGCGATGCGCAGAGCGGCAACGGCGTCGAGACGGGCGCCGGACTCGGCCTCGCGATCGTGCACGACATCATCGCGATGCACGGCGGCACGGTGTCGTACGAGGATGCAGCGGAAGGCGGCTCGCGTTTCGTGGTGCGGGTGCCGCTCGCCAAGCGCACCGCGAAGCCGGCGAGCGAGACGCCGGCCGCCGCGCCGACGCACTGAGGCGCGTGCTGGCCCGTATCGGGCAGGACGGACGGCCGCGCGGCGGCCATCCTGGTGAAGGTGAAGCAGCCGCGCACGATGCACGGCCGCGCCGGTCACTTCTTCTTTTTCTTGTCCTTCGCGACGGACTCTGACTTCCTGTCCTTCTTCTTTTTCTTCTTGCCGTCGTCGTCCGGCGTGGCGAGCAGCGTGCCGCGACACGCGGCCGCGCCGCAATGGCACGCGTATTCGCGCTTGAGCTTCTTCGTCAGCTTCTCGTCGATCACGAGGCCGTAGTCGTAGAACAGCTCTTCTTCTGGCCCGATATCGCGCAGCGCATGGATGAACACGCGGCCCTCGATCTCCTCGGCCTCGCAGTTCGGCGCGCACGAATGGTTGATCCAGCGCGCGCTGTTGCCGTCGATCTTGCCGTCGATCACGCCGCCCTCTTCCAGTGCGAAGTAGAACGTATGGTTCGGCTCGTTCGGGTCGTGCGGATGGCGGCGCAGCGCTTCCTTCCACGAAATTCGCTCGCCCTTGTATTCCACTACGCGTTCGCCGGCCTTGATCGGCGCCACCGCGAACACGCCCTTGCCGTGTACTCCCGAGCGGCGCACCGCGATCCTGCGTGAACTCATCGAACGAATCCTTTGAAGACGACTTGAATGGAAGACGGCCGCGCTTTCGATTTGCGCGGCCCTGCGTCGCGCGAAACGAAAACGCGGCACCGGTTGGTGCCGCGTCGGGGCATGCGGCGAATCACCCGCATCCTACACGTTCACGATTGCTTCGTTCAACATCGCGCGCAATATCGCGCGCATGCCGCTCAGCGCTGGCCGAATGCGATGTCGCCGAACAACGCCTTGTGCTCGCGCGGCTGCGAACGCCAGTACTGCGGCGGCGCCGACACCTGTGCGCCGAGCTCGGCGGCCGCATGCCACGGCCAGCGCGGGTCGTACAGCATCGCGCGCGCCATCGCGACGAAATCGGCGTCGCCGGCCTCGATCAGCTGGTTCGCATGCGCGGGCTCGTTGATGAGGCCGACCGCGATCGTCGGCATCCCGACCGCGCGCTTCACGGCCTTCGCGAACGGCACCTGGTAGCCGGGCGACAGCGGGATCTTCTGCAGCGGCGACACGCCGCCGGACGACACGTCGATCCAGTCGCAGCCGCGCTCCTTCAGTTCATGCGCGAACGCGATCGTATCCTCGAGTTCCCAGCCGCCCTCGACCCAGTCGGTCGCCGACACGCGCACGCCCACCGGCCGGTCCGCCGGAAATGCCGCGCGCACGATGTCGAAGATCTCGAGCGGAAAGCGCATCCGGTTTTCTCGCGAGCCGCCGTATTCGTCGGCGCGCTGGTTCGAAAGCGGCGACAGGAACTGATGCAGCAGATAGCCGTGCGCCGCGTGCACCTCGATCGCATCGATGCCGAGGCGCGCGGCGCGCTTCGCTGCGGCAGCGAACGCTTCGCGGATCCGGTTCAGGCCGGCCGCGTCGAGCGCGAGCGGCGGCGTCTCGCCGTCCTTGTGCGGTAACGCCGACGGCGCATGCGGCAGCCACCCGCCATCGGCGACGGACACGAGCTGGCCACCCTTCCACGGCACCTCGCTCGACGCCTTGCGCCCGGCATGCGAGAGCTGCATCGCGACACGGACCGGCGAATGCTTGCGGATCGCCGCCAGCACGGGCTTGAGCGCCGCTTCGGTCACGTCGTCCCACAGGCCGAGGTCGCCGGCCGTGATGCGCCCGTCGGGTTCGACGGCGGTCGCTTCGATGCAGAGCAAGCCCGCACCGGACAGCGCGAGATGGCCGAGGTGAATCATGTGCCAGTCGGTCGCCTCGCCGCGCTCGGCCGAGTACTGGCACATCGGGGAGATCACGATCCGGTTCGGAAGGGGCACGCCGCGCAGCGTGAACGGAGAAAACAACGCAGTCATGGATGCCGCTCGCCAGGAAAGGGAAACAGCGGACCAGCGTAGCATGCGGGCTCGAAGCCTGCTCGTAGCCGGCTCGGCAGTAAGCGGATGGTCAGGGAGGGGGCCGGCGTGCAGCCGGCCGCGAGGCAACGCGCACGCGGCGTGCGGCGGTGCGCCGACCCGCAATGCCCGCGGGCCGGTCACGCGCGGTGCCGCTCGCCCGGGATCAAAGCCCGACGCTGTCGAGCCACTCGCCGAACATGCGTCGTGCGGCCGTCTCCAGCGCAGGACCGTGCTGAACGGTGTCGGCGCGCAACTGGCGCGCGTCGATGCCGGGCGTCGACGCGATTTCGCCGGCGTTGCCGATCAGCCAGGGTTCGAAGCGGTCGGCGCGGATTTCAGGATGACATTGCAGCGCCAGCACGTGCTGCCCCCACGCGAACGCCTGATGGCGGCACGCCGGTGTCGATGCAAGATGGATCGCGCCGCCCGGCAGGTCGAACGTATCGCCGTGCCAGTGCAGCATCGAGGTCGCCGCGCCGTCGAGGTGGCGCAGCGGCGACGCGCGGCCCGCGTCGGTGAGCGTCAGCGGCGCCCAGCCAAGTTCCTTCTGCGCAGCCGGATAGACGCGCGCACCGAGCGCGCGGGCGATGAACTGCGCCCCGAGGCAAACGCCGAGGATCGGCAGTCCGGCATCGATGCGCTGGCGCACGAGTGCCGCGAGCGGCGCGATCGACGGATACTGCGCATCCTCGTACACGCTGAGTGGCCCGCCGAGCATCACGATCAACGCAGGCTTGAGCGCGTCGAGCGCCTCGACGCGCGACGATCCGACGTCGACGTATCGCACCCGCCGCCCGCGCTCTCCGAGCACCTGCTCGAAGCTGCCGAGGTCCTCGAAATGCACGTGGCGGATCGCCACCACTTCAGCGTTCATCATCGGCCTCCCGGTCGATCGACGGACGTCAGCCGGCGAACAACTTCCAGGTCTTCTTTTGCGTCGCCGCGTCGGCTTCTTCGTGCACCGAACAGTCGAGACGCAGATCGCTGTCGGCCATCGACAGATCGAGCGCCGCGCAGTGATGCACGGTCTTCTTCGACTGCTTGCCCGGCTGGAAATGCGCGCACGTCAGGCACATGCGCTGCGGCGGCGTCGCGCCGGCCACCTGCAACTCGCGCAGCGTCTTCAGCAGCGCGCGGTACAGCGTGCCCTGCTCGTCCGCGCCGAGCTTGCCGACTGCTTTCGTCAGGAATTCAGGCCATTGCAGCGCCTTCTTCGCCGCGGTGCGGCCGCGGGCCGACAGGCGCACGGCGAGCGCACGGCCGTCGTCCAGTGCACGACGCTTCTCGACGAGCCCCTTCGTCTCGAGCGTGCTGACCGCATCGCTGGTGGTCGCAGCCGTGAGTTGCGTCTCGCGGGCGATCTCGCCGAGCCGCATCGGGCCCTTGCGTTGCAGCAGCAGCACGAGGATCTCGCCCTGCGTCGGCGTGAGGCCTGCACCTTCCGCCCAATCCCATGCCTGGCTTCGCATGGCCGTACTCAACCGCAGCAAGCTGTGGGTCACACGTCCCGAAGCCTGATTCCCGTAAACGCCTTCGCTCATAGTCTTTTCGCTTTGCCGCCGCCCGGATCGCCGAGCAGCCGTAGTGTGGAGATCGAATGTCTATCTCAAAACAGACGCTCGTTGAAGAGCGTCGACACGGCCGTCGCGAGGCACACGCGGCGGTCGCGTTCGCGGCGACCGGTGAGACACGGGTCGTTCCGGTGTCCGCAAAGCCGACATTCTAAGCGAGAGCGGAAAATCGCACAGCTAAGTTATCCCCTTCAATCTGTGGAAAATCGCTGGATAACCGGATTTTTTCGTTGTGCCGGCAATCTCTGCCGACCCCACAACCGAACGCGCAAACATTTTCCTGTTGGAATCGGCCATCGTGCCGACGGTACCGATCCACCGGGTTATCCATCCCGCAGAGCATTGACTTTGAAGCGGAATATCAGGTTATCCACAGATTTTCAGGACGACTGGCGACGCGCTGCGCACGAATCGGCGTCGAACGGCGTTCAGCGAATCGGCGCGCGGTCGAGCCTGTAATCTGCAAAACATTTTTTCATTCACGCCAGCGCAGGCACTGCTGACGGACGGTCTCGTTCAGCGATTTTTCCTGTTTGAAAACGGTTCTCAACCACGATGCGTCATTCACCCGCGCCTTCGCGAGCGCGCCGATCTCGTCGAGCGCCGCGCGCGAGCCGAGCGCGGCCGCATGCGGCGCGATCCGGTCGAGCGTGTCGAGGATGTCTTCCGCGATCGTCCGGCGCTCACCTGTCTGAGGATTGACGCAGGTGCCCTCGAGCCCGAAGCGGCACGCTTCGAAACGGTTGAATGTGTAGACGAGATAGTCGTCCTCCGACAGCTTCAGCGGCCGGTCGGTCAGCAGGTAGCGCGCGAGCGTCTGGATGTAGCAGGCAATCGCGGCCGCGCGATCGACCGACAGCGGCGTGTCCATCACGCGCACTTCGATCGTCCCGTAGCCGGGCTTCGGCCGGATGTCCCAGTAAAAGTCCTTCATCGAGTTGACGACGCCCGTGTTGACCATCTTCGTGAAGTACTCCTCGAAGCTGTCCCAGGTCAGCACGAACGGCGCGCGGCCCGACAGCGGGAATGCGAACACCGAATTCAGGCGCGCCGAATGGAAGCCGGTATCGACGTTCTGCACGAACGGCGACGACGCGGACAGCGCGATGAAGTGCGGAATGAAGCGTGACATCGAGTGCAGCAGGAACAGCGCGCTGTCCGGATCGGGGCAGCCGATGTGCACGTGCTGGCCGAACACGGTGAACTGCTTCGCGAGATAGCCGTACAGCTCGGAGATGTACTGGAAGCGCGGCGCGTCGTAGATCTGCCGGTCGCTCCACTGCTGGAACGCGTGCGTGCCGCCGCCGGCGAGCCCGACGTTGAGCTGGTCGGCCGCCTTCACGAGCACGTCGCGGATCGCGTGCAGCTCGCTGACCGCCTGTTCGTGCGAATGGCAGATGCCGGTCGACAGCTCGATCATGCTCTCGGTGATTTCGGGCGTGATGTTGCCGGGGAAGGTCTCGCCCTGGATCAGGCGCATCAGGTCGGATGCCGCCTTGGTCAGGTCGTAGTTGTGCGTGTTGACGACCTGGATCTCCAGTTCGACGCCGAACGTGAACGGTTCGGAATTGACGAAAGTTTCGAGTGCCATGGCAGGTTCCGGAAATCAGTTGCCGTCGCTGCGTTCGCTGACCGCCGACAGGCAGCGGTAGACGACGAACGGGCTGACGAGCTGCAGGATCACGATCGTGCACATCACGATCGCACGCAGGTGCGGGTCGAAATTCGGATAGAGCTGGTAGGTGTCGTCGACGAGCAGGTACGACAGCGCGGACATCGGTGTGAGCGCGATGCCGAGCGCGATGCCTTGCTTCATCCCGATGCCGCTCGGCTTCGCGAACGCGACGACGCCGGCCAGCTTCGCAACGAGCCGCGTGACGATCAGCACGATCGCGAGCAGCCCGCCGAGTGCGATGTCGCCCCACGTGAACGACGTGAGCGTCAGCACGAACAGGACCACCGTCAGCAGCCAGCCGGCCGTGCCGAAATGCTCGGGCCACAGCTGCGGCCGCGCTTCGAGGTTCTTCACGATGATGCCGGCGAGCAGCAGCGTGAGCAGCGTCGACAGCTTCAGCGCCTGCGCCACCGCGATCGCCAGCATCACGAGCCCGAACAGCGCGACGAACGAATGCTCGTCGCGCATCGTCGAGGTCATGTGGCGGAACAGGTAATTGCATGCACGCGCGACCAGGTACGCGACGATGAACGAACCGGCGATCAGGTAGACGGGTTGCAGGATCGTCGCGAAAACGTTCCCGTACGCCTCCTGGTGGAGCCAGCTCGTGACGAGCTTGGTCAGCACGATCGCGTACACGCTGTTCAGCGCGGTCAGCGTGATGAGGCGCTGCGACACCTGCCCTTCCGCGCGCAGTTCGGTCTTGAGCTGGATCACCATCGACGGCGACGTCGCGATCGCGATCGCCGACAGCACGAGCGCGACCATGCCCGACACGCCGAGTGCGAGCATCACGAACAGCACGAGTACGAATGTCAGCGTCGCCTCGGCAAGGCTCGACGCAATGAGCCACGGATTGCGGCGAATCCATTTCAGGTCGAGACGGCTGCCGAGCTCGAACAGAAGCAGCCCGAGCGCGACGTCGATCAGCAGCCGGGAGGTTTCGTCGGTGCTCGCGTCGATCACGCCGAATCCGAACGAACCGGCGACGAGGCCGATCACCGCATAGCCGGTGATGCGCGGCAACCGCCATGCGCGGTAGCACAGCTCGCCGCACAGACCGGCCGCGAACAACGCGAGCCCGGCCCAGAACACGGCATCCGGTGCAAGCGGCCAGTTGGGCAGGAATGAAAACGCCGACTTCATCGTGGTGACTTCTCCTTTGGAAGCAATCGCCAGCGGCGCGGGGTCAAGCGTCAGAAATGAGATGCACGCCGGCTGGGTATCGCCCCGAATGTGATTGTTGTGGTCGACGACGGCGGGACATGGGATCCGCCTTTTTCCGCCGTCCGGCGGAACTGTCGTTCAGGCTGCCGATCTGGATTGTCGGCCTGGTGTGTGAACGGACTGCGCAGTCTCGAAGATTCAGATTCGAAATCGAGCAGACCGTTCCATTGAAGCACGTTCGGCGCCTGGCCGAACGAACGCGAAGGAAACCGATTGTGCCACAGCTTTTTCGCTCCGGAGCCGATCGAATCGACTCGCGGCCCTGTGAGGCACCACAGGTCTTTGGTTTCAATGGTTTACTTGTATATATACGTAGTAGAAGTTAACAAGGCTTGCACAGTTCTGTGGATAACTTCGGTTTACGCAACAAGATCAAAGCGTTGGCACAGCCATAACCCGTTGCACAGGCTGTTTGCTCACAGAGGTTTGAGTTGAGCAACTTTTGGGCCGCTCGACGGCTGTGCCGAGTTGCCCAGTTTACGTCCACTGTGATTACACACGAACCGCGCGTGGATTCCGCGCGGTTATCCACAGCATCGAGTGGATAACCTTGCGCGAAAAAATCGAAGCACTGTGAGGATTCGGCTGACGAGATCAGCCGATCTGGCGGCCGCGCAGCGCGCGGATCAGGAACCGGGCCGGGTCGACGGCATCGGCGAGCTCACGCTCGAGCGGCAGCGGCTCGCCTTCGAGTTGCGACGCGATCAGCTCGGCGCCGAGCGCCGCCCACACCAGGCCGCGGGAGCCGTAGCCGAATGCGCCATAGAGGCCCGCGGTGCGAGGCAGGTCGCGCGCCTTCGCGCCGCTCAGTGCGCGTGCGTTCGCGACGGTCTGCGCTTCGTCGGCAAGCGGGCCGATCACCGGCACACGGTCGGCGACGACCCAGCGAAACGCGACGCGCCCGCGCAGCGTCCCGACGTCCGGTAACTCGCCGATCAGGCCGGGCAGCAGATGCCGCACGCGCTCGATATTTTCGATATGTCCGGCGGGGCGCATCGCTGGATCGAGGTCGTCGGGTTCGAACGTTGCACCGATCAGCAGCGTGCCGTCGTCGAGCGGCACCGCATAGCCGTCGCCGATCGCCGGGCACGGCAGCGGCGCCGCGCTGCCGGGCGGCAGCAGCGTCAACTGGCCGCGCACCGGCTGCAACGAGACATGCCGCAGGCCGGCGAGACGCACGGCATCGCCCGCGTTCGCAAGCACGACGACCGGCGCTTCGGCGAGCGTTGCGCCTGCCGCGTCGACAGCGCGCCACGTGTCGCCATCACGCTCGAGTCGATCGACTTCGGTGCCGGCCAGCAGCTTCACGCGCTCACCGGCCGCCGCGACTTGCGCGGCGCAGAGCCCTGCCGGCCATACGGCGCCGCCGTGCGGAAACAGCAGGCCACCATGTGCGACGGGCAGGTTCAGATGCGCGCGTGCGGCGTCGGTGTCGAGCAGCGACACATAATCGGACGGTGCGCCGAGCGCGTCGAACGCATCGCGCATCCGCACGAAATCGTCGGCCGATTCCGCAAGGTGAATCATCCCGCGCGTGCTGCGCGCGAACGCATGGCCTGCCTGCTCGAGCGCGCGCCAGCGTGCGAGCGCATGCAGGAAACCGCTGCGTGTGAGGCGGCTCGCGACGTTGTCGTCGCGTGTCATCAGTGGATGAAATACACCGGCCGGATTGCCCGATGCGTCGCTCGCGATCCGCGCGTGCCGCTCGATCAGCGTGACGTTCCAGCCGCGTGCGGCGAGCCGTTCGACGATCGCGCAGCCAGCCAGGCCCGCACCGATCACGATCGCATCGCGCGCGGCAACCGGGAATGCGCGTGGTGGTTCGTGCCGGCGCATCCGCCAGCGCGGTGCATATTCGCCCGCGAGCATCGCATGCTTGCCGGCCAACCCGGTGATCTCGCGGTACGTGAAACCCGCTTCGAGGAGCGCCTTTTTCACCACGCCCGCGCTCGAATACGTCGCAAAGGTCGCATTGTCGGCGGCGACGCGCGCGAGTGCGCGGAACACATCGACCGACCAGAGATCGGGATTTTTCGCGGGCGCGACGCCGTCCAGATAGAACGCATCGGCGCGTGCGACCAATTTCGGCAGCATCTCGCGCGCGTCGCCCAGCGCGAGCGTGAGCACGACCCGGCCGGCGTCGAATTCGAGGCGATGAAAACCTGGAACGAGCATCGGCCACGCATCGGCGAGCATCCCTGCTTCTGTCGAGATGGTTGTGTTCGCAACGATATGGGACAGTGCCTGGCGCAGGTCGTCGCGCGAAAACGGATGTTTCTCGAACGACACGAAATGCAGCCGCTCGCAGCGCGCGGGATCGTCGCGCCAGGCGGCCCAGGTCGCGAGGAAGTTGGCGCCCGCGCCGAATCCCGTCTCGACGATGGTGAACGTGCGGCGGCCTTGCCAGCGCGCGGGCAGCGCGTTGCCCGCGATGAACGTGTGGCTCGCCTGCGCGAGCGCGCCCGCGACATTGTGATAGATGTCGCCGTACTCGGGCGAGACGAGGATGCCGTCGTCGCGAAACGCGAGCGTGGCGGGAACGAGTCGGTCGGGCATGCGAAACAAAAAACGTGGCAGCCAAGCCTGGCAAGGGATTGCGCGGAGGCGTCCGGCGGGCCGTTGGCAAAAACCAACGGCGTTGCGCGACGGCGGACCCGGCTGCGTACCCTGTCCGGTTGGCGCAGGTCAAAAAACGGGCAATCGACGATTCATTCGGCGAAATACCGATGAAAATCTTTGAAACCCTTGTCGTTATTGGGTTTGCGCTGCGCTATCATAGCAACGCCGTACCGCGGGGTGGCCGCCGGCAAGCCGGACGGCACGTCGCGCGGGCCAGGATTCGGCGCTGTGCCGTCGGAGTCTGACTCTCGACGGCACGGTTCGCGCACGTATAATCGGCGCGTTCGCGCTGTTCGTGTCAAACCTAACCTGAAAAAGGAACCTTAATGAACAAACAGGAACTGATCGACGCCGTCGCCGCCCAAACGGGCGCCAGCAAGGCTCAAACCGGCGAAACGCTGGACACGCTGCTCGAAGTCATCAAGAAGGCCGTGTCGAAGGGTGATGCGGTTCAGCTGATCGGCTTCGGCAGCTTCGGTTCGGGCAAGCGCGCAGCACGTACGGGCCGCAACCCGAAGACGGGCGAAACCATCAAGATCCCGGCAGCCAAGACGGTCAAGTTCACGGCTGGCAAGGCGTTCAAGGACGCCGTCAACAAGCGTTAATTCAGCGCCTGTTCCAGGAAAAAAACCCGCCGGAAGGCGGGTTTTTTGTTGGGGGCGCGCGACATTTTTGCCACAGTTCGCGTCACTCTTGCAAGATTTAACGGTTACTTTTCACTGACCGTCTTCGCCGAGTTTTACCGCGTATTACGCGTGCACGATCTGCGTGTCGCCGGGATCTTCGTCGTCATGCGCATCGACATCCCACACCGGAAACGGATCGTCGAACGCAGTCCATTGCGCCGCGCCGAGCGCGAATTCCGCATCGGTGAGCAGGCACGTGTCGAGTTTCGCGCGCCATGCGTCGGCATCGAGGCCGATGCCGATCAGCACGAGTTCCTGACGGCGATCGCCGACCGAGCGGTCGTCGAGGTCGCCCTGCCACTCCGTGCGAATTTCGGCGAGCAACTCGTCGTCGTCCGGCCATTCCGCGCGATCCTGCGCGGCCCACCAGAGACCTGCCGGGCCATGCCGGCACACGCCGCCCGCCTGCGACAGCGAACCGGCGATGTCGTTGCGCGTCGCGAGCCAGAAGAAGCCCTTGCTGCGCAGCACGCCCGGCCACTCCTGATGCAGCAGCGCCCAGAGTCGCGCCGGATGAAACGGCCGGCGCGCGCGGTAAACAAAGTTGCCGATGCCGAATTCGTCGGCTTCGCCATGCACGTGCGCGTGATGCGGATCGTGGCACTCGGGATCGTCGCAAGGCGTGTGATCGTGATCGAGCGACGCGAGCCAGCCCGGCGCGTTCGCGGCTTCGTCGAAATCGAAGCGGCCGGTGTTCAGCACTTCGTCGAGCGGCACGTTGCCGAACGTCGACACGACCTGATGCGCGCGCGGGTTGAGCCGCGCAAGGATGTGCTGCAGGCGCGCGAGTTCGTCCGCGCCGACGAGGTCGGCCTTGTTGATCACCAGCACGTCGCAGAATTCGATCTGCTCGATCAGCAGCTCGACGAGCGTGCGATCGTCTTCGTCCGATGCGGCGATGCCGCGCGTCGCGAGCGCGTCGTCGGAACCGTAGTCGCGCAGGAAATTGTAGGCGTCGACCACGGTGACGAGCGTGTCGAGGCGCGCGACGCTCGACAGCGACGCGCCGTCGTCGTCGACGAACGTGAAGGTTTCGGCGATCGGCATCGGCTCCGCGATGCCGGTCGATTCGATCACGATCGCATCGAAGCGGCCGTCCGCCGCGAGATTGCGGATCTCGACGAGCAGGTCGTCGCGCAGCGTGCAGCAGATGCAGCCGTTCGACATCTCGACGAGGCGTTCCTCGACGTGCGACAGCGCCTGCGCATCGCGCACGAGCGACGCGTCGATGTTGACCGCAGCGAGATCGTTGACGATCACGGCAACTTTCAGGCCCGCGCGGTTCGCGAGGATGTGATTGAGCAGCGTGGTCTTGCCGGCGCCGAGAAAACCGGACAGCACGGTGACGGGCAACGGCTGGTTCATTGCCGGATTCATAACGATTTGCACCAACGGAAAAGAGGGAAAAGCGGCCGCGGCGCCCTGGCGGGGCGCGATCGGCCCGGAGCCGGTCGAAACCGCGGCGTGAGATGCGCATTGTGCATCAAACGCGCGCCGGCCGAGCGGCACGGCGTCAGCTGGCGCTGCGGCGCGGCGTCACTGCTCGGGCGGCAGCAGCTTCCACTGCGCCAGGATCGAGGCGATCTGCCGCGCGTACTTGTCGCGCAGCGACGGCGTTTCGGAATGATAGGCGCCGACGGCCTGCCATGTGTTGCCGTAGCGATTCATCTTCTGGCGCAGGTGCCACGCGGCGATGTAGACGTTCTTGCACGGCTGCATCAGCGTGTCGCGGCCGATGCCGTAGCGCGACAGCGTCGGCAGGTGGATCGAATTGATCTGCATCAGGCCGTAGTCGACCGAGCCGTTCGTATTCTTGTTCAGCGCGTCGGGCCGGTTGCGCGACTCCTGCCACGCGATCGCGCGCAGGATCAGCGGATTGACCTTCTGGTACCGGGCGGCCTCGTCGAAACAATCCGCGCGAGCGTTTCCGCAGGCGAACCACACGCCGGCGGCGATCAACACGATCGAAGCGAACCGTCTGCTCATGTTGCGGAAACGAAAAGGAAATGACGCAAGGATCGGGAAAACCCGTGTCTGTTATTCGTACGACTGGAAACGCGCCGCCCGTATCATACAGACAGTCCGTCACGTGGCGACAAGCGAAAGGCGGCAGCCCGTTTATACCGCATTTTCGTGTCGATTCATCGCAAAACGACGGCGATGGCCTGAATGCCGGGGCATTGCCGAAATCTTACATATTGCATACGGTGTGCCGGATACATGTCGTATGTGAGACAGTCCTCGGATCAATGTGATATTTCGGACATGAAAAACTGCTAATGTCGCGCCTTTAGGACTTGGATCCCAGCACTACCGCCGGAAGTGGCCTGAGCCGGCATCGACCCATTCATCCATGACAAGAAATCGCTTCGTTATGCGGCGCATCGCCACGACCCTGATGGTCGCCGGCATCATCGTCTCGCAGGCCGCCTACGCTCAGGTCACGCTCAATTTCGTGAATGCGGATATCGACCAGGTCGCCAAGGCGATCGGCGCCGCAACCGGCAAGACGATCATCGTCGACCCCCGCGTGAAGGGGCAGCTCAATCTCGTGGCCGAACGGTCGGTGCCGGAAGACCAGGCGCTGAAGACGCTGCAGTCGGCGCTGCGCATGCAGGGCTTCGCGCTGGTGCAGGATCACGGCGTGCTGAAGGTCGTGCCGGAGGCCGACGCGAAGCTGCAGGGCGTGCCGACCTATGTCGGCAATGCGCCGCAGGCGCGCGGCGACCAGATCATCACGCAGGTGTTCGAGCTGCGCAACGAATCGGCGAACAACCTGCTGCCGGTGCTGCGGCCGCTGATTTCGCCGAACAACACGGTCACCGCCTACCCGGCGAACAACACGATCGTCGTCACCGACTACGCGGACAACGTGCGCCGCATCGCGCAGATCATCTCGGGTGTCGACAGCGCCGCGGGCGCGCAGGTTCAGGTCGTGCCGCTGCGCAACGCGAACGCGATCGACCTTGCCGCGCAGCTTCAGAAGATGCTCGACCCCGGCGCGATCGGCAACAGCGACGCGACGCTGAAGGTGTCGGTCACGGCCGACCCGCGCACCAACTCGCTGATGCTGCGCGCATCGAGCGCCTCGCGCCTCGCGGCGGCGAAGCGCCTCGTGCAGCAGCTCGATGCGCCGAGCGCCGTGCCGGGCAACATGCACGTCGTGCCGCTGCGCAATGCCGACGCGGTGAAGCTCGCGAAGACGCTGCGCGGGATGCTCGGCAAGAGCAGCAACGACAGCGGCTCGTCGGCGTCGTCCAACGATGCGAACAGCTTCAACCAGGGCGGCGGCTCGTCGTCGAGCGGCAACTTCTCGACCGGCACGTCGGGCACTCCGCCGCTGCCGTCGGGCGGCCTCGGCGGTTCGTCGTCATCGTCGTACGGCAGCGGCGCGTCGGGCAGCGGCGGGCTCGGCAGCGGCGGCCTGCTCGGCGGTGACAAGGACAAGGGCGACGACAACCAGCCGGGCGGGATGATCCAGGCCGACGCGGCCACCAACTCGCTCATCATCACCGCGTCCGATCCGGTCTACCGGAACCTGCGCTCGGTGATCGACCAGCTCGACGCACGGCGTGCGCAGGTCTATATCGAAGCGCTGATCGTCGAGCTGAACTCGACGACCCAGGGCAACCTCGGCATCCAGTGGCAGGTCGCGAGCGGCCAGTTTCTCGGCGGCACGAACCTGAGCCCCCAGCTAGGCCTGGGTAACAGTATCGTCAACCTGACGACGGGCTCGGCGGGCAGCACCGGGGCCGGCCTGGCGGCCAACCTCGCTTCGCTGACCCCGGGCCTGAACATCGGCTGGCTGCACAACATGTTCGGCGTGCAGGGCCTCGGCGCGCTGCTGCAGTATTTCGCGGGCGTGAGCGACGCGAACGTGCTGTCGACGCCGAACCTGATCACGCTCGACAACGAGGAAGCGAAGATCGTCGTCGGCCAGAACGTGCCGATCGCGACCGGTTCGTATTCGAACCTGACGAGCGGCACGACGAGCAACGCATTCAATACCTACGACCGTCGCGACGTCGGCCTGACGCTGCACGTGAAGCCGCAGATCACCGACGGCGGGATTCTGAAGCTGCAGCTCTACACGGAGGATTCGGCGGTCGTCAGCGGTACCACCAACGCGCAGACCGGCCCGACCTTCACGAAGCGCTCGATCCAGTCGACGATCCTGGCCGACAACGGCGAGATCATCGTGCTCGGCGGCCTGATGCAGGACAACTACCAGGTATCGAACAGCAAGGTCCCGCTGCTCGGCGACATTCCGTGGATCGGCCAGCTGTTCCGTTCGGAATCGAAGGTGCGCGCGAAAACCAACCTGATGGTGTTCCTGCGCCCGGTGATCATCTCCGATCGCAGCACCGCGCAGGAAGTCACTGCCAACCGCTACGACTACATCCAGGGCGTGACGGGCGCGTACAAGTCGGACAACAACGTGATCCGCGACAAGGACGATCCGGTCGTCCCGCCGATGCCGCTCGGTCCGAGCCAGGGCGGCACGCCCGCCGGGAACCTGTTCGACCTCGACAAGATGCGTCGCCAGCAGATGCAGCGCCAGGTGGCGCCGGTTCCGGCCCAGCCGTTGCCGGAGGCGACGCCCGCGCAGCCGCAGAGCGTGCCGCAGCAGGCGGTGCCGCAACAACCGCTGACCGCCACGCCGGGAGCTTCGCAGTGACGGACGTGCTCGCGTCCTCCGCCCACGACGGTGCGCCGGGCGAACGGCAGCCGCCGTCGCCGCTCGCCGCGCGCCTGTTGCCGTACGGCTTCGCGAAGAGCGGCCAGGTGCTGATCGCGCACCAGCTCGACGACACGCTCGAGGTGTGGATCAGCGAACGCACGAGCGACGCCGCGCTCGCGGAGATCGCGCGCAACTTCGGCTCGATCTCCGTGCACCGCGTGCCGGCCGACGAACTCGCGCAGGCGATCAACCAGGCCTACGCGCGCCAGGACGGCAGCGCCGCGCAGGTGGTCGGCGAGGTTGAAGGCGAAGTCGACCTGTCGCGCCTGATGCAGGACATCCCCGAGGTCGAGGATCTGCTCGAATCGGAAGACGACGCGCCGATCATCCGGATGATCAACGCGCTGCTCACGCAAGCGGCGCGCGAACAGGCATCGGACATTCACATCGAGCCGTTCGAGAACGCATCGGTCGTGCGGTTTCGCGTCGACGGCACGCTGCGCGACGTCGTGCGCCCGAAGAAGGCGCTGCATGGCGCACTGATCTCGCGGATCAAGATCATGGCGCAGCTCGACATCGCCGAGAAACGCCTGCCGCAGGACGGCCGCATCACGCTGCGCGTCGGCGGCCGGCCGGTCGACGTGCGCGTGTCGACGCTGCCCACCGGGCACGGCGAGCGCGCGGTGCTGCGTCTGCTGGAAAAGGATGCGAAGCGCCTGAATCTCGAAGCGCTCGGGATGGGCCGCGACACGCTCGTCCAGTTCGACAAGCTGATCGCGCGACCGCACGGCATCGTGCTCGTCACGGGCCCGACGGGCTCGGGCAAGACGACGACGCTGTATGCGTCGATGTCGCGGCTCGAAACCGCGACGACCAACATCATGACCGTCGAGGACCCGATCGAGTACGACCTCGGCGGCATCGGCCAGACGCAGGTGAACGAGCGGATCGGGATGACCTTTGCCCGCGCGCTGCGCTCGATCCTGCGCCAGGATCCGGACGTGATCATGATCGGCGAAATCCGCGACCTCGAAACCGCGCAGATCGCGGTGCAGGCGTCGCTGACGGGCCACCTCGTGCTCGCGACGCTGCACACGAACGATGCGGCATCGGCCGTCACGCGTCTGACCGACATGGGTGTCGAGCCGTACCTGCTCGCATCGTCGCTGCTCGGCGTGCTCGCGCAGCGCCTGGTGCGGCAGCTCTGCCCCGTCTGCAAGGAAGAGCGGCACGAGGATGGCCGCACGCTGTGGCATCCGGTCGGCTGCGACAAGTGCGGGCATTCGGGCTACGCGGGCCGGCGCGGCGTATACGAGCTGCTGCTGGTCGACGACTCGATCCGCGCGCTGATCCATCGCAACGCGGCCGACGCGGAGATTCTGGCCACCGGCCGCGCGGAAGGGATGCGCACGCTGCGCGACGACGCCGAACGCTGGCTCGCAGCCGGCGCGACGTCGCTCGAGGAAGTGCTGCGCGTGACGGGAGGCGCATAGCGCGATGCCGGCATTCCGTTTCGAAGCGATCGATGCGGCGGGACACGCGCAGAAAGGCGTCATCGATGCCGACAGTGCGCGTGCCGCGCGCGGCCAGCTGCGCACGCAGGGGCTCACGCCGCTCGTCGTCGAGCCGGCCGCCAGCGCAACGCGCGGCGCGCGCTCGCAGCGCCTCGCGTTCGGCCGCAAGCTGTCGCAGCGCGAGCAGGCGATCCTCACGCGCCAGCTCGCGAGCCTGCTGATCGCGGGGCTGCCGCTCGACGAGGCGCTCGGCGTGCTGACCGAGCAGGCCGAGCGCGACTACATCCGCGAACTGATGGCCGCGATCCGTGCCGAGGTGCTCGGCGGCCATTCGCTCGCGAATGCGCTGGGCCAGCATCCGCGCGATTTTCCGGAAATCTACCGCGCGCTCGTCGCGGCCGGCGAGCACACGGGCAAGCTCGGCATCGTGCTGTCGCGCCTGGCCGACTACATCGAGCAGAGCAACGCGCTGAAGCAGAAGATCCTGCTTGCGTTTACGTATCCGGGCATCGTCACGCTGATTGCATTCGGCATCGTGACGTTCCTGCTGAGCTACGTGGTGCCGCAGGTCGTCAACGTGTTTGCGAGCACGAAGCAGCAGTTGCCGATCCTCACCGTCGTGATGATGGCGCTGTCGGAATTCGTGCGGCACTGGTGGTGGGCGATCCTGATCGTGGTCGCGCTCGTCGTGTGGTTCGTGAAGGCGACGCTGTCGCGCGACGGGCCCAGGCTCGCGTTCGACCGCTGGGTGCTGACCGCGCCGCTCGCGGGCAAGCTCGTGCGCGGCTACAACACGGTGCGCTTCGCGAGCACGCTCGGCATCCTGACCGCGGCCGGCGTGCCGATCCTGCGCGCGTTGCAGGCGGCCGGCGAGACGCTGTCGAACCGCGCGATGCGCGCGAACATCGACGATGCGATCGTGCGCGTGCGCGAAGGCTCCGCGCTGTCGCGCGCGCTGAACAACGTGAAGACGTTTCCGCCGGTGCTCGTGCACCTGATCCGTTCAGGCGAAGCGACGGGCGACGTGACGACGATGCTCGACCGCGCGGCGGAAGGCGAGGCGCGTGAACTCGAGCGGCGCACGATGTTCCTGACGAGCCTGCTCGAGCCGCTCCTGATCCTCGCGATGGGCGGCATCGTGCTCGTGATCGTGCTGGCCGTGATGCTGCCGATCATCGAGCTGAACAACATGGTGCAGTGACGGCCCGAGCGTCGGTCGGGCCGCCGCCGTTCAACGCATGTAGATCGCGGGGGACGGTGTGTTCGCGGGGAGCTGGATTTCGGCGCGGGCGCCGTTGCGGTCGACGATGATCGAGCGGCTGCGGACTTCGGCGAGCTTCGCGCCGGGCGTGACTTCCGCGCCGAGCGACACGGCCCGCGGCGGTTCGCCGCCGACGCCGACGATCGCGGCGCCGCCATGATTGAGCGCGAGAATGCCGAACAGGTGGATGTCCTGCACGGGATTCTTGTCGAGCTGTCCGCCGAAGAGCGCGGCGGCGTCCTCGGTGCGGATCGGCAACCGCGCGGCGGCGGCGGGCAGCGGCGCTTCGCGGGCCGACAGCGTGACGACCCAGTAGGTGGCCGTCGCGCACAAACCCGCGAAGAGGGCTAGGGAGAGGATCCGGATCGAGAGCGCGTTCATGCGCGCTATTGTACGGATGTATATGAAATTTGCGTTGGGTGAAAGCCCTCGGCAATGCGCGCCTTACAATGCGTGCTCCGCGCCCGGGGTATCGGAAGCTTGCCGTCAGGCAGGCATGCCGCGATCCGCAGGGTGCGTCACTCAATCGACGATATTTTTTGGAAAGAGGTAGTCAGTCATGCAAACGTGGATCACTCGCCGTAATGCGGCCGTGCGCCGTCAGCGCGGTTTCACGCTGATCGAGATCATGGTGGTGGTCGCGATCCTCGGGATCCTCGCGGCACTGATCGTGCCGAAGATCATGAGCCGTCCCGACGAGGCGCGCCGTATCGCCGCGAAGCAGGACATCGGCACGATCATGCAGGCGCTCAAGCTGTACCGTCTCGACAACGGCCGCTATCCGACCCAGGAACAGGGCCTGAACGCTCTGACCCAGAAGCCGACCACCGATCCGATCCCGAACAACTGGAAGGACGGCGGCTATCTCGAGCGCCTGCCGAACGATCCGTGGGGCAACGGGTACAAGTACCTGAACCCGGGCGTGCACGGCGAGATCGACGTGTTCAGCTACGGCGCCGACGGCAAGGAAGGCGGCGAGAGCAACGATTCCGACATCGGTTCGTGGCAGTAAGCCTGCGCTGACCGGACCGACGTTCTCCCCGTTCCTCATTTCATGCCCGCCCTTCGCACGCCCTTGCGCGCCGCTCGCCGCGATGCCCGCGACGGTCGCGTTCGTCGCGGTGTGCCCGTGACCGCGGCGCGTGCGCGCGGCTTCACGCTGCTCGAGATGCTGGTCGTGCTCGTGATCGCGGGCCTGCTGGTGTCGCTCGCGTCGCTGTCGCTCACGCGCAATCCGCGTACCGACCTGCGCGAGGAAGCGCAGCGCATCGCGCTGCTGTTCGAAACGGCCGGCGACGAAGCGCAGGTGCGCGCGCGCCCGATCGCGTGGCAGCCGACCGCACACGGCTTCCGTTTCGACGTGAGCTCGCCCGACGGCTGGCGCACGCTGCACGACGACGTGCTGCGCCCGCGCGACTGGGACGGCGGCGTCACCGGCGCCGATATCGACTACCCCGGATCCGACGTGCGCGCGAGCCGCGTCGTGTTCGGCATCGAAAGCGTCGACACGCCGGTGCGCGTGACGCTGCATTCGGCGGTCGGCAGCGCGACGATCGTCGGCACCGGCAACGGCCGCTACGAGGTGCAATGACGATGCGTCGTCGCCTGCCCTTCCCGGCTTCTTCCCGAGGCTTCACGATGATCGAGGTGCTGGTCGCGCTCGCGATCATCGCGGTCGCGCTCGCCGCATCGATCCGCGCGGTCGGCACGATGGCGACCAATGCGTCCGATCTCCATCGCCGGCTGCTCGCCGGCTGGAGTGCCGACAACGCACTCGCGCAGTTGCGGCTCACGCATGCGTGGCCGGAGGTCGGCGAGCAGAATTTCGACTGCTCGCAAGGCAACGTGCAGCTCGTCTGCACGCAGCGCGTGAGCACGACGCCGAACCCGGTGTTCCGGCGCGTGCAGGTGTCGGTGAGCATGCCGGGGCAAGCCGGCGTGCTCGCGCAAATGGTGACGGTGGTCGCGAATGAAACCAGCCGTCCGCTCTGACGCGCCGATGCGGCGCCGGCCCGTGCGTTCCGTCGGCTCGCGCCGCGTGCGCGGCTTCACGCTGATCGAACTGATGATCGCGATCGCGATCCTCGCGGTGGTCGCGATCCTCTCGTGGCGCGGGCTCGACCAGATCATGCGCGGCCGCGACAAGGTCGCGTCCGCGATGGAGGACGAGCGCATCTTCGCGCAGATGTTCGACCAGATGCGCATCGACGCGCGGCTCGCCGCCACCGACGACGAAGCCGGCCAGCCGGCCATCGGCGTCGCCGGCAACACGCTGCAGATCGTCCGCGAACTCGACGTGCCGGGCGCCGCGCCACGGCTGCAGGTGGTCCGCTACCGGATCGCCGGCGGGCGTGTCGTGCGCTATGCGTCGCCGCCGCTCGACGACGCGAACCGCCTGCGCGACGTGCTGAAGGACAGCAGCGTCGACGGCTGGAGCTGGGTCGCGCTGATGGGCGGCGTCGGTGCGATCGACGCGAAGCTGTACGTGCCGCGCGTCGGCTGGACCACCAATCTGCAGGCGGCCAGCGACGCGCTGTCGCAGAACAACGATGCGCTGAAGGTGCCACAGATCGGCAACGCGCCGCCGACGCGCGCGGTGACGGGCCTGCAGGTCAGCATCGGTGCGACGTCGCTGCGCGTGCCCGTCACGCGCATCTTCCTCGTCGGGGAATGACGATGCGCGCGCGCCCTCACCGTTCCCGGTTCGCCGCTCGCGGCAGCGCAAGCGCGCATGCCCGCACTCGCCGCGAGCGCGGCGCGGCGATCATTACGGCGCTGCTCGTCGTCGCGCTGTCGGCGATCCTCGTGTCGGGGATGCTGTGGCGCCAGCAGGTGCAGATTCGCCGCATCGAGAACCAGCGCGTGATCGCGCAGGCGCAGTGGGTCGCGCGCGGCGCGCTCGACTGGACGCGCATGATCCTGCGTTCCGAAGGCGACACGGCGCCCGGCATCACCTATCTCGGCGGGATCTGGGCCGTGCCGATCGCGAAGACCAAGCTGTCCGACTTCCTTGGCCGGATCGGCGCGCCGAACGACAACGGCGGCGAAGACACCTACATCTCCGGATCGATCGAGGACGCGCAGGCGAAGTACAACCTGCGCAACCTCGTGTCGTCGCCGGCGCCCGGCGTGCTGCAGCTCAACGTGATGCAGCTCCAGGCGTTCCAGCGGCTGTTGACGACGCTCGGCTACGACGGCGCGTTCGCGAAGCGGATCGCGCTGCAGATGCGCGCCGGCCTGATGCATTCGGCGACGCGCTTCCAGACGCCGACGCTGCCCGGCGCCGGTACGGCCGCGACCGCGCCGGTGCCCGGCGGCGACATGACCGGCAACATCACCGACGAACCGGGAATGTCCGACAGCGATCGCGGGCCCGCGCCGCTCGTGATGACCGGCGTCGACAGCCTGCTCGACGTCGACGGCGTGACGCCCGAAATGGTCGCGCGGCTGCGCCCGTTCGTCACCGTGCTGCCGACCACCACGCCGGTGAACATGAACACCGCGCCCGCCGAGGTGATCGCGGCGCTGGTGCCTGGGATGAGCGTGTCGTCCGCGCAGGCGCTCGTGGCGCGCCGCGAGACCGTGTTTTTCCGTAACGTCGGCGACGTGCAGCTCGCGCTGCGCGGTGCCGGCGCGCCGAACGTGACGATCGACTCGAGCCTCGTCGACGTCAATTCGAGTTATTTCATCGTGCATGGCCGGATTCAGCACGATCGCGCGGAGGTCGATCGCACCTCGCTCGTGTATCGTGATTCGACCACGCACTCGACGCGGGTCGTGCGCATCCGCGACCAGCTATAACGACGCCATTCGGGAGAGGAGCTCTTGAGCACGCTGATTGTTTCTTTGCCGCCGCGCGAGCCGGCCGTGCCATTGCAGGAACGGCAGTGGCCCGAGCTGCCGTTCACGCTCGTGGACAAGGCCGGCCAGGTGCAGCGCGCGGGCCGCGCCGCGCTCGCGCTGCTGCCACGCGCGAACGCGACGGTGCTGATCGTCGCCGCGCGCGACGTGCTGCTGCTGGCCGCGACCGTGCCGCCGCTCAAGGGGCCGAAGCTGCGCCAGGCGCTGCCCAACATCGTCGAGGACCAGCTGATCCAGGATCCGCTCGGCTGCCATATCGCGCTCGATCCGGTCGCGCTGCCCGACGGCCGCCGCGTGCTGGCCGTCGTCGATCGCGCCTGGTTCCGCGCGATCTGCGACGCGTTCACCGCCGCCGGCCACCGGCACCTGAGCGCCGTGCCCGCGACGCGCTGCCTGCCCGCACCGCGTGCGCCGGCGGCGGACGCTGCGCGTGCCGACGGTGAGGCCACGCCGGCCGACGCGATCACGACTGCGACCGAGCCGCCCCTCCGCCCGACGGCGGTGGCCGCGGTGCTCGGCCTCGCGACGACGGTCGAACCCGTGCTCGTGGAAGCCGGCGCGCTGCCGGCCGCGGCCGGTGCGCCGCGTCTCGAGCTCGCGATCGCGCGCGGTGCGCTCGGCGAAGGTTTCGCGGCGCCGGCATCACGCGCGGGCGGCACGCTGGCCGCGCTCGCCGGTGGTGGCGACGTCGAGCTGTACGAACTCGGCGAACCGGGTGCGGAGCCGCGCCTCGCGTCGGTCGGACGTGCCGACGGCCCGCTGCTGCCCGGCGCGCAACCGCTGTCGTTCGACGCATTCGCGCGGCGTGCGCTGACCGAGCGCTTCGATCTGTGCCAGTTCGAATTCGAATCCCAGCCGTGGCGCTTCGACCGCGCGACGGTGAAGCGCCTGCGCGTGCCGATCGCACTCGTCGCGGCCACGCTCGGCGTCGCGGTGATCGGGATGAACCTGCACTGGTGGAAGCTGTCGCGTGAGCGCGACGCACTGTCCGCACAGATCACCGAGACGCTGCTGTCGGCCTTTCCGAAGACGACGACGGTGCTCGATCCGCCCGCGCAGATGCAGCGTCAGCTCGACCAGCTGCGCCTCGCGGCGGGCGAGCTGTCGCCGAACGATTTCCTCGCGTTGTCGAGCGGGTTGACCCGTTCGATGGGCGCGCTGCCGCTGAACGGAATCGCGTCGCTCGATTATCACGACCGGCGGCTCGACGTCGGCTTCAAGCCGGAGGTCAAGGTCGACCCTGATTTCCCGCAGCGTCTCGCGCGCAACGGGCTGTCCGGCGAAGTCGACAGCAGCACCGGCAAATGGACGATCCGGAGCCGCTCATGAAGACCGAACAACTGAACCAGACGCTTGCCCAGTTCTGGGGCGAACGCACGCCCCGCGAGCGGACGCTGCTCGGCTGGGGCGGCGCCGTGCTGGCCGTCGCGATCGCGTATTCGGTGTTGTGGTCGCCCGCGCAGGAAGGCCGCGCGCGGATCCGCAACGAACTGCCGACGATGCGCCGCGAGCTCGCGCAGATGACCGCGCAGGCCACCGAGGCGAAGTCGCTGACGGCCGCCGCGCAAGGCGTCGCGCCGACCGGCCTGGCGCTGAAGGACGCGCTCACCGCGTCGCTGTCCGATCACGGGCTGCAGGGCGCGCAGGTGCAGGTCGTCGGCAACGGCGTGCAGGTCCAGATGAAGAACGTGCCGTTCCCGGTGTGGACGCAGTGGCTCGACGACGCGCACCGGCAGTTCAAGGTGCAGGTCGGCGAAGCGCACGTGACCGCGCTGAAGGAAGACGGCCAGGTCGACCTGACGGCCGTGATGCAACCCTCGACGCAGAAATGACGCAGTGGATGAAACAAGCGACGGTCGGCCGATGAGGCCAGGGATCCGGCGGCTCGTCGCCGCATTGCCGTGGGTGGTGGCAGGCGCGCTTGCGACGGCGCTGACGCTCGTCGCGCTCGCGCCTGCCGCCTGGATCGCACCGCAGTTCGCGCGCGCGACCGGCGGGCACGTCAATCTCGTGGATCCGGACGGATCGCTGTGGCACGGTTCGGGCACGCTGATGCTCGCGCCGGGCGCGGACCAGAGCGCGGCGACGCTGCTGCCGGGCCGGGTCGAGTGGACCACGGGCTTCTGGCCGCTCCTCACCGGGCGCGTGCAGATGCGCATGCGGCAGACCGAGGCGATGCCCGACGCCGTCACGCTCGACGCGACGTGGCGCGGCGCGGTGCTGTCGGCGGGCTCGATGGCCGTGCCCGCGTCGCTGCTCGCCGGGCTCGGCACGCCGTTCAACACGCTCGACCTGCAGGGTGACGTGCGGCTCCGCTGGACCGACTGGCGGATGATCGGCAACAACGCGTTCGGCCAGTTGACGGTGACGATCGATTCGATGAGTTCGCGCGTGTCGCGCGTGAAGCCGCTCGGGTCGTACCGGGCGGTGCTGCAGGCGAAGGGGGCGGACGCCGATCTCGACCTGTCGACGACGCAGGGCCCGCTATTCCTCGACGGGCACGGCACGTTCGGTCCCGGCCAGGGTTCGTTTCGCGGCACCGCGCATGCGGCGCCCGAGCAGCAGGCGAACCTCGCCGGGCTGCTGAACCTGCTCGGCCATCCGATCGGCAACAACCAGGTGTCGCTGATCTTCGGTGATGCGGTGCGCTGACGCGCGCGCCGTGCTCGCCTTTTCCCGTCTTACTTCTGCGCGAGCGGTGCGGCGGCCGACGGTGCAGTTGCGGCCGGCGCTGCCGCCGCGGATGCCGGCACCGGCGCGGGCGCAGCCACGTCGCCCGTTTCACGCGCCATGTCCGACGCATCCCAGCCGCCGCCGAGCGCCTTCACGAGCCCGACCGACGACACCATCCGCTGCCCGCCGATCGTCGCGAGCTTCTGCTGCGCGGTAAACGCGGTGGTCTGCGCGGTCAGCACGTTCAGGTAGGCGACCGTGCCGGCCTTGTACTGGTTCGTGACGATCGCGAGCGCGTGCTCGGCGCTGTCGACGGCCTGCCGCTGCACGTCGACTTCCTGCGCGAGGATGCGCTGCGATGCGAGGTTGTCCTCGACGTCCTGGAATGCGGTGAGCACCGCGAGGCGGTACGCGGCGACGTCCTGGTCGTAGGTCGCGCGCGCGGCATCGGTCTGCGCGGCGCGCAGGCCTGCGTCGAACAACGTCGCCGCGAGCTGCGGGCCGACCGTCCAGAACCGCGCGGGCAGCGTGAACAGCTGCGACCACACCGAGCTCTGGAAGCCGCCGGTGGCCGACAGCGTGAGCGTCGGGAAGAAGGCGGCGATCGCGACGCCGATCTGCTCGTTCGCGGCAGCCGCGCGACGCTCGGCCGCCGCGATGTCGGGCCGGCGCTCGAGCAGCGCGGACGGTACGTCGACCGGCATGATCGGCGGTTGCGCCGAGAGCGGGCTCGGCGGCAGCGAGAACGTCGAGGCCGGTTCGCCGATCAGCGTCGCGATCGCATGTTCGTACTGCGCGCGCGCGACGCCGTTGTCGATCGACGCGGCCTGCGCGCTCTGCAGCTGCGTCTGCGCCTGGATCACGTCCGCGCGCGCGGCGACGCCCTGCGCGTACTGGTTCTGTGTGAGCTTCAGCGATTCGCCGTACGACTTCACGGTGTCGTCGAGCAGCTTCTGCAGCGCATCGGACGTGCGCAGCTGGAAGTAGGTCTGCGCGAGCAGCGCCTGCTGCGACAGCCGCGCGTTCGCGAGATCGGCCGCGGCGGCTGCCTCGCCGGCGCGTTGCGCGCTGACGCTGCGGCTCACCTTGCCCCACAGGTCGGGCTCCCAGCTCGCATCGAGACCGACGCTGTAGCTATTGCTGATCGACGAGCTGCTGCCGAAACCCGACGTGCTCGACGTGGACGTGCGCCCCGTGCGGGAGCGCGAGCCCGACGCGGTCAGCCCGACGGTCGGGAAGTACGCGGCACGCGCTTCGGCGACGAGCGCGCGGGCCTGCCGGTACGCGGCGGCCGATTGCGCGATGGTCTGGTTCGATGTGTTGAGCTTGCCGATCAGCGCGTCGAGCTGCGGATCGTTGTAGACCGTCCACCACGGGCCGCGGTCGGTCCGGTCGGCGGGCTGCGCGACCTTCCACCCAGCCGGCGCTTCCTTGAAGGCGGCGGGGATCGACGTGTCGGGCCGGTGATAGTCGGGCCCGACGGCGCAGCCGGCGAGCAGCACGGCCGTCGCAACGGCGACGGCGGCGCTCAGCGGGCGAAGGGCGCGCGGGAGGGGGGCGTACGGCATCGTGGTATTCCTGTCTGGGCGCGATGGCCAGCGAGCGGCGTCGCGTGATGCGGTCGTTGTGCCGCTGGCGGACAAATGGTAACTGACGGCGGGAAAGCTGCGCAGCCCTTAGGGTACGGTGCGCGGCGGCACGAATGTGTTACCGGCGCGGCCGGCCGGTTTACCGGTCATTACGGATCGCTTGCGCGCAAGACGGGCGACGAATGCGGCGCGGACGGCGCCGGGCCGCGGGGATGCAGCCGGCGTTCAGTCCGGATGACGGGGGTGGGGTGGTGCGGTGTCAGTGGCAGTGCACGGGCACCGGGACAGGTTCGGCGGCGGCGGACCGCCATGTCGACGGCTCCGTTGCCGCCGGCTGGCTCGCGCGGCGGGCGGTGTGCTTCGCGTTGCGCTGCCGGCGATGATCGAACCATGCGAACCCGAGCGCCGCGAGCGATCCGCCCGGCACCACCAGCATCGTCACGTACAGCGCGATCTTCCAGCCGCGGTGCGGCCCGGAGAACACATGATGAGCGGTATCGGTCAGGTTGCGGCGCAGCGCGCCGGCGGCATTTTTCAGGAACAGCATCGCGAACATCCTCGGGTGCCCGGCAGCGCGGGCTAAGCGGTCAGAACATCGTCTCCGGCAGTGCAACATGCACGTCGTAACTGGTTGCCTGAAATAATATTGACTAAGCAATCAATTTTCAAGATACTGGGCGCGTTTTGACCTGAAACGCACTATTGCTGCGCGCGCAATTCGCATGAACGGCGGCCTCTACGATCCCGACACCATCGCACTGGAAACGAGCCTCGGTTACTACCTGGCCAAGGCTCGGCAGGCGCTCGTCGAGCGAATGGACCGCGCACTCGAGCCGTACGACCTCACCGCGCAGCAGATCGGCGTGATCCTGCTGTTGTCGCGCGGCTATGCGCGCACGCCGTTCGAGCTGTCGCGCAAGATGTCGTACGACAGCGGCTCGATGACCCGGATGCTCGACCGTCTCGAGCGCAAGGGCCTGATCGCACGCTCGCGCAGCGAACAGGACCGCCGGGTGATCGAGCTGACGCTGACCGAACGCGGCGCCGAAGCGGCCCGTGCGCTGCCGTCGTTGATCGCGACCGCGCTGAACGCGCAGCTTGCCGGCTTTTCGGCCGACGAACTCGCGCTGCTCACCGGCCTGTTGCAGCGGTTCATCGCCAACGGGCCCGGCGACACCGGCTGCCCGAAGCCCGACGAACCGGACTGCTGAGTGCGGAGGCCCCATGTCTAGGTTAAGCATTCGCTTATTTCTCTGTCTGGGCAGAAGATGACAAGGCACGTGCTACGTCTCTTCCCTCACCTGTTCCAACCAGCCGGGCCGCGCGGTATCGTGCGCCCGTGCGCTGTGCCGGCGCGTTGCGCGCGCCGCGTCTAGGAGATTCCGATGTCAGCCACCACGGCATCCGCCGCGCCCCGTGCCGCCGAACCCGCGCCGCTGACCGGCGGCGCGCTCGCGCTCCTCACCGTCGGGCTCGCGCTCGGCACCTTCATGGAAGTGCTCGACACATCGATCGCGAACGTCGCGGTGCCGACCATCTCGGGCAGCCTCGGCGTCGCGACGAGCGAAGGCACGTGGGTGATCTCGTCGTATTCGGTCGCGTCCGCGATCGCGGTGCCGCTGACCGGCTGGCTCGCGCGGCGGGTCGGCGAAGTGCGCCTGTTCACGCTGTCGGTGCTCGCGTTCACGATCGCGTCGGCGCTGTGCGGCCTCGCGGAGAACTTCGAGACGCTGATCGCGTTCCGGCTGCTGCAGGGCCTCGTGTCGGGGCCGATGGTGCCGCTGTCGCAGACGATCCTGATGCGCACCTATCCGCCCGCGAAGCGCGGGCTCGCACTCGGGCTATGGGCGATGACGGTGATCGTCGCGCCAATCTTCGGCCCGTTGCTGGGCGGCTGGATCAGCGACAACTACACGTGGCCGTGGATCTTCTACATCAACCTGCCGATCGGGATCTTTTCGGCGGCCTGCGCGTACTTCCTGCTGCGCGGCCGCGAGACGAAGACGACGAAGCAGCGGATCGACGCGGTCGGCCTCGCGCTGCTCGTGATCGGCGTGTCGTGCCTGCAGATGATGCTCGACCTCGGCAAGGACCGCGACTGGTTCAACTCGACCTTCATCGTCGCGCTCGCGCTGATCGCGGTCGTATCGCTGGCGTTCATGCTCGTGTGGGAGGCGACCGAGAAGGAACCGGTGGTCGATCTGTCGCTGTTCAAGGACCGCAACTTCGCGCTCGGCGCGATGATCATCTCGTTCGGCTTCATGGCGTTCTTCGGCTCGGTCGTGATCTTCCCGCTGTGGCTGCAGACGGTGATGGGCTACACGGCCGGAAAGGCCGGCCTCGCGACCGCGCCGGTCGGGCTGCTCGCGCTCGTGTTGTCGCCGCTGATCGGGCGCAACATGCACCGGCTCGACCTGCGGATGGTCGCGAGCTTCGCGTTCATCGTGTTCGCCGGCGTGTCGGTCTGGAACTCGACGTTCACGCTCGACGTGCCGTTCAACCACGTGATCCTGCCGCGGCTCGTGCAGGGGATCGGCGTCGCATGCTTCTTCGTGCCGATGACGACCATCACGCTGTCGAGCATCTCCGACGAGCGGCTCGCGAGCGCGTCGGGGCTGTCGAACTTCCTGCGCACGCTGTCCGGCGCGATCGGCACCGCGGCCAGCTCGACGTTCTGGGAGAACGACGCGATCTACCATCACGCGCGGCTGTCGGAATCGGTGAGCATCTACGCGCAAAACACGACCGACTACCAGGGCGCGCTCGCGCAGCTCGGGATCGTCGGCCAGACGGCCAACGCGCAGCTCAACCAGCTCGTCACGCAGCAAGGCTTCATGATGGCGACCAACGACTTCTTCCACCTGTCGGCGGGGGTGTTCATCGCGCTCGCGGCGCTCGTGTGGATCACGAAGCCGAAGAAGGGCGCGGGACCGGCGATGGGGCACTGAACGCGCTGGGGGGCCGCGCCGGCCCCTCCCCCCGTTCCCCTTCCGTCGCGGCCTCACTCCCGCGCCAGCAATCCGCCGAAGGCCAGATCGTCGCCCGACGCGATCGGCAGCGTCGCCCGCGCGACCTCGAGCCATGCACGCGCCGCGTGCGACAGATAACCCTTCTTCAGCCAGCCGAGCGCGATCGCCCACGTGATTTCCGGCTCGACGATCGGCCGGCACGTGAACTGCCGCGCGTCGAGCCGCCGGCAGTACGGCTCCGGCAACAGCGCGATGCCGACGCCCGCGTGCACGAGGGCCGCCATGAAATCCCAGTGTCCGCTGCGGCTCACGATCGACGGCGTGAAGCCGGCCTGGCGGCACGCGTCGAGCACCGCATCGTGCAGCGCGAGGCTCTCCGCGTAGAACACGAACGACTCGCGCGCGAGATCGGCGAGCGGCACGGCCTTGTGGTCCTCCCAGCGCGACTCGCGCGGCGCGACGAGCCATAGCGGCGCGCGTACCATCGGCAACCGCTCGAACGTGGCGGGATCGACCGGCTCCAGCAGCCCGCCGAGCTCGAGCTCGCCCGACATCAGCGCGGCCTCGATCATCCGCGCGCCCTGCTCGAACAGCTTCAGCTCGATGTTCGGATAACGCTGCTTGTACGCGGCGATGATCGGCGTGAACAGCGACCCGCCGAGCGGCGGAATGCCGATCGTCAGTTCGCCGCGCCCGAGCGTGCCGAGATCCTTCAGCTCCGACTGCAGCTGCGCCTGCGCGGCGAGCACATCCTGGCCGCGCTGGAACACGATCCGCCCCGCGTCGGTCAGCACCATCTGCCGGCCGTCGCGCAGCAGCAGCGGCGATCCGATCTCGTCCTCGAGCGCCTTCACCATCTTGCTGATGGTCGGCTGCGTGACGAATAGCCGATCGGCGGCCGCCGTGAAACTTTGCTGACGGACCACCTCGACGAAGTACCGCAGCGCGCGCAATTCCATCGATCACTCCCCAGATTGGTGCAGCGAACACAACTGAATTCCGAATTGGAATGACAAGGATAGAGACAAGTCATTTTATTTATGGTTAGGGGAAACCCTATACTCACACCATCGACGAAATACCTGTATGGAGCCCGCCATGAACAAGCCGATCGCCACTGCCGCCGCCCGCCCTGCCGCTTCGGGCAACGTTGCGCGTACGGGCCGGATCGTGCTTCAGGCCGCCGCGCTTGGCGTGCTGTGGATGGCCGTCGACTGGACCGTGCGTGCGGTCGGGCTGCCGGTGCCGTCCGGCGTGATCGGCCTCGCGGTGCTGCTCGCGCTGCTGTTCTCGGGCCGCGTCGCGCCCGCGTGGGTCAAGGACGGCGCGAACTGGCTGCTGTCCGACATGCTGCTGTTCTTCGTGCCGGCCGCCGTCGCGGCCGTCCAGTACGGCGGTCTGTTCCGCGAGGACGGCTGGCGTATCGCGCTGGTCATGCTCGCCGGCACCGCATTCGTGATGGTCGCGGTGGCGGTGGCGGTCGACCTCGCCGCGAAGCTCGAACGCCGGCTTGCCGCGCAGCGCGTGTTCGCCGAGCGCCGCCGCGCGCGCCTCGCCGCCGTGACCGCCCACTGAGCCGGAGCCCGGGATGCCTGCGCTGCTGTCGAACCTGTCCGCCGACCAGGTGAATACCGCGATCTCCGTCGGCTGCTTCGTGCTGACGGTCGTCCTGTATTTTGTGTCGAAGCGGCTCTACGCGTACAGGAAGACGCTGCTGTTCTCGCCGCTCGTGTTCGTGCCTGGCGTGCTGGTGCTGCTGGTCCTGCTGACCGGCATCCCGTATTCGGTCTACTTCCGCGACACGCGCTGGCTGATGTGGCTGCTCGGCCCGGCAACGATCGCGTTCGCGGTGCCGATCTACGAGTACCGCGACCTGATCCGCCGCCACTGGCTGTCGCTGTCGGTCGGCGTCGCGGTCGGGATCGGCGCGGGCGTATGCGGGTCACTGCTGCTCGCGAAGCTGCTGCACCTGTCGCCCGAGCTGCAGCGCTCGCTGATGACGCGCTCGGTCTCGACCCCGTTCGCGCTCGCCGTATCCGACAAGATCCATGCACCGAAGGACCTCACCGCCCTCTTCGTGATCGCGACCGGCATCTGCGGGATGCTGCTCGGCGAAATCGTGCTCGCGCTGGTGCCGATGCGCACGCGGCTCGCGCGCGGCGCGCTGTTCGGCGCGGCCGCCCACGGCGTGGGCACCGCGAAGGCGCGCGAGATCGGCAGCGAGGAAGGCGTCGTGTCGAGCCTCACGATGATGATCGCGGGCGTCGCGATGGTGCTGATCGCGCCGCTCTTGTCGCTGTTGCCGATCTGACGATGCGCGGGCGGGCGCCGCTGTCAGCCCGCCCCGCCTCGCTGCCCCGGCGCCCGCCGGCCGCGCCTCGCCCCGCCGTTCCCGACCTGCATCGAGCCGACACCCGGCCGACAATCGGCTGAGATAGCCGCAATTCCCCCCTCTTTTCCACCCATCGGGCTCGGCCCGGATGCCGAACAATGCATGCTACGAGACATCACGCACGCACTCACATGGCCTCCACGACCGCAAACCCGACCGCCGACAAGCCGGCTTCGTCCGGCAAGTTCAAGCGCATCGCGCTCATCGCCGTCATCGCGCTGGGCGCGGCCGCCGCCGCCGCGGGCGGCATGTACGTGTTCCTGAGCAAGGCAGGCGTCGGCCATGCGAGCGCGCCCGCCGAACCGGCGCCGCTTGCCGCGCCGGTGTTCTTCCCGCTCGACCCGCTGACCGTGAACCTGCAGTCGGACGACGGCGTGCAGCACTACCTGCGCGTCGGCCTGTCGCTGAAGCTCACCGATCCGAAGGCGCAGGAGCAACTGACCGCGCGCATGCCGGAGATCCGCAGCCGGATCCTGCTCGCGCTGTCGAACAAGCATCCCGAAGATCTCGCGACGCCGGACGGCAAGCGTTCGCTCGCGACGGAACTGCGGGAGCTGATCGAACAGCCGACGCAGCCGGGCAACCAGCGCGCGAAGGTCGACGACGTGCTGTTCACCGAATTCGTCGTCCAATAACGCGGCCGGACAAGGAGCGCGCATGGGCCACCAGGAGTTCATGTCCCAGGAGGAGGTCGACGCCCTCCTCAAGGGCGTCACGGGCGAAACCGATTCAGTCGACGAGCAGCGCGACACGTCGGGCGTCCGCCCCTACAACATCGCGACGCAGGAGCGGATCGTCCGCGGCCGGATGCCCGGCCTCGAGATCATCAACGACCGCTTCGCGCGCCTCTTGCGGATCGGCATCTTCAACTTCATGCGGCGCACGGCGGAAATCTCCGTGAGCCAGGTGAAGGTGCAGAAGTACAGCGAGTTCACCCGCAACCTGCCGATCCCGACGAACCTGAACCTGGTGCACGTGAAGCCGCTGCGCGGCACGTCGCTGTTCGTGTTCGACCCGAACCTCGTGTTCTTCGTCGTCGACAACCTGTTCGGCGGCGACGGGCGCTTTCACACGCGCGTCGAGGGCCGCGACTTCACGGCCACCGAGCAGCGGATCATCGGCAAGCTGCTGAACCTGGTGTTCGAGCACTACACGACCGCGTGGAAGAGCGTGCGGCCGCTGCAGTTCGAATTCGTGCGCTCGGAGATGCATACGCAGTTCGCGAACGTCGCGACGCCGAACGAGATCGTGATCGTCACGCAGTTCTCGATCGAGTTCGGGCCGACGGGCGGCACGCTGCACATCTGCATGCCGTACTCGATGGTCGAGCCGATCCGCGACGTGCTCGCGTCGCCGATCCAGGGCGAGGCGCTCGAGGTCGACCGCCGCTGGGTGCGCGTGCTGTCGCAGCAGGTGCAGTCGGCCGAGGTCGAGCTGAGCGCGGATCTCGCCGAGATCCCGTCGACCTTCGAGAAGATCCTGAACCTGCGTGCGGGCGACGTGCTGCCGCTGGAGATCGAGGACACGATCACGGCGAAGGTCGATGGCGTGCCGGTGATGGAATGCGGCTACGGCATTTTCAATGGTCAATATGCGTTGCGCGTGCAGAAGATGATCAGCGCGGGCGACACGATGAAGGAAGGTGGATATGAGTGAGCTGAACCCGACGCCCGAACTCGACCCGCAGGCGCTCGCCGACGCGGCACTCGCCGAATCGGCCGCAGCCGTGCAGGCGGCGCCCGCCGCGGCGGACGAGGAATCGGGCCTGGACGACTGGGCCGCCGCGCTCGCCGAACAGAACCAGCAGCCGGTGCAGGCGGGCGCGACCGGCGCCGGCGTGTTCCAGCCGCTGTCGAAGGCCGCGGCCAGCTCGACGCACAACGACATCGAGATGATTCTCGACATCCCGGTCAAGATGACCGTGGAGCTCGGCCGCACGAAGATCGCGATCCGCAACCTGCTGCAGCTCGCGCAGGGTTCGGTCGTCGAACTCGACGGCCTCGCCGGCGAGCCGATGGACGTGCTCGTGAACGGCTGCCTGATCGCGCAGGGCGAGGTCGTGGTCGTCAACGACAAGTTCGGCATCCGGCTGACCGACATCATCACGCCGGCCGAACGCATCCGGAAGCTGAATCGGTGACCGTCATGAAGTCCGGCCGCGGCGTGCATCCTTGGCCGAGCCTGGCGGCGCTGGCCATCGTCGCGTCGTTCGTCTGCGCGCCGGCCGGCGCCGCCGACATGAACGCGGTGAACAACGCCGGCGCCATCGCGTCGAGCGTGACAGTCGGCTCAGCCGTGCCGTCGCTCGGCGTCGGCGCAGTGCTGCAGACGCTCGTCGGGCTCGCGGTCGTGATCGGCCTCGTGTTCGGCTGCGCGTGGCTCGCGCGCCGCTTCGGCTTCCAGCCCGCGCGGCGCGGCGGCCCGCTGAAGGTCGTGTCGAGCGTCGGGCTCGGCGCGAAGGAAAGCGCGACGATCGTCGAGATCGGCGATACCTGGCTCGTGCTCGGCGTCGCACCGGGCAACGTGCGGCTGCTGCATACGCTGCCGGCCGGCTCGGCGGCGGTCACGACGGCGCCGGCGTCGGCCGACGCCTCCGCCCAGGCCGTATCGGACGAACGCGGCCAGAGCGGCACGTTCGGCGCGCGGTTTCGCGACGCGCTCGCGGGCGAAGCCGCGAAGCGCTTCGGGCGCGGCAAGGACCGCTGACATGGCGTCGCGCCCTCTTTCCGTATTCGCATCTCGATGAAACATGAATTCCTGCGTCACGCGGCGCGCTTCGCGCCCGTGCTGATCCTCGGCTTCGCCCCCGCGCTCGCATGCGCGCAGGCGGCCGGCCTGCCCGCGTTCAACACCAGCCCGGGCCCGAACGGCGGCACCACCTATTCGCTGAGCGTGCAGACGATGCTGCTGCTCACGATGCTGTCGTTCCTGCCGGCGATGCTGCTGATGATGACGAGCTTCACGCGCATCATCATCGTGCTGTCGCTGCTGCGCCAGGCGCTCGGCACCGCGACGACGCCGCCGAACCAGGTGCTGGTCGGCCTCGCGATGTTCCTCACCTTCTTCGTGATGTCGCCGGTGCTCGACCGCGCGTACGCCGACGGCTACAAGCCGTTCTCCGACGGCGCGATGCCGATGGAGCAGGCCGTGCAGCGCGGCGTCGCGCCGTTCAAGGGCTTCATGCTGAAGCAGACCCGCGAGACCGATCTCGCGCTGTTCGCGAAGATTTCGAAGGCCGCGCCGATGCAGGGCCCGGAAGACGTGCCGCTGTCGCTGCTGGTCCCCGCGTTCGTCACGAGCGAGCTGAAGACCGGTTTCCAGATCGGCTTCACGATCTTCATCCCGTTCCTGATCATCGACATGGTCGTCGCGAGCGTGCTGATGTCGATGGGGATGATGATGGTGTCGCCGTCCACCGTGTCGCTGCCGTTCAAGCTGATGCTGTTCGTGCTCGTCGACGGCTGGCAGCTCCTGATCGGCTCGCTCGCGCAGAGCTTCACGTAAGCGGAGGAAGCGCGCGATGACGCCCGAACAAGTGATGACGCTGGCGCACCAGGCGATGATGGTCGGCCTGCTGCTGGCTGCCCCGCTGCTGCTGGTCGCGCTCGCGGTCGGCCTCGTCGTGAGCCTGTTCCAGGCCGCGACGCAGATCAACGAATCGACGCTGTCGTTCATCCCGAAGCTGCTCGCGGTGGCCGCGACGCTCGTGATCGCCGGCCCGTGGATGCTGACGACGATGCTCGACTACCTGCGGCAGACGCTGCTGCACGTCGCGACGCTCGGCGCCGGCTGAGCCGCGCGCCCGGCTCCTTTACTCCGCGATGTTCTCGGTCACCTACGCGCAGCTCAACGGATGGCTGACGGCTTTCCTGTGGCCGTTCGTGCGGATGCTCGCGCTCGTCGCGACGGCGCCCATGATCGGCCACGCGGCGGTGCCCGTGCGCGTGAAGATCGGCCTCGCCGCGTTCATGGCGCTGGTCGTCGCGCCGACCCTCGGCGCGATGCCGGCCGTCACCGTGTTCTCCGCGCAGGGCGTCTGGATCGTCGTCACGCAGTTCCTGATCGGCGTGGCGATGGGCTTCACGATGCAGATCGTGTTCGCGGCCGTCGAGGCGGCCGGCGACTTCATCGGCCTGTCGATGGGACTCGGTTTCGCGACCTTCTTCGACCCGCATTCGAACGGCGCGACGCCGGCGATGGGCCGTTTCCTGAACGCGATCGCGATGCTCGCATTCCTTGCCGTGGACGGCCACCTGCAGGTGTTCGCGGCGCTGGCCGCGTCGTTCCAGTCGCTGCCGGTGTCGGCCGACCTGCTGCACGCGCCCGGCTGGCGCACGGTCGCCGCATTCGGCGCGACCGTGTTCGAGATGGGGCTGCTGCTTGCGCTGCCGGTGGTCGCGGCGCTCCTGATCGCGAACCTCGCGCTCGGGATCCTGAACCGCGCGGCGCCGCAGATCGGCATCTTCCAGATCGGCTTTCCGGTCACGATGCTGGTCGGGCTGTTGCTCGTGCAACTGATGATTCCGAACCTCGTGCCATTCGTGTCGCACCTGTTCGACATGGGGCTCGATGCGATGGGGCGGGTATTGCTCGGCTGGCGCTGAGCGCGTCCCGCCCCGTTTCCCGCCTGTTCCGGCCCTTCGTTGCTGGAAAACCCCTAAAGGAATCGCCAGCTCACGAAAGGTTGCGGAAGGTTTCGCCTCCCTATACTCGTCATGACGATGCAGCAAGCATCGCGCCATACGAATACAACGAAGGAGACGACCCCGATGCGACCCATCCTGCGCACCCTCGCCGTTGCAGCCAGCCTGAGCTGCGCGCTTGCCGCTCATCCCGCTTTCGCCGACGACGGCGGCAAGATCACGATCATGGTCGGCGGGATCGCGAAGCTGATCTACCTGCCCGCGCGGCTCACGCAGGAGCTCGGCAACTTCAAGGCCGAAGGGCTCGACGTCGAACTGCTGTCGCAGCCGGCCGGCGTCGATGCCGAGAACGAACTGCTGGCGGGCGCCGTGCAGGGCGTCGTCGGCTTCTACGACCATACGATCGACCTGCAGAGCAAAGGCAAGGAAGTGAAGGCGATCGCCGTGTTCGGCCAGGTGCCGGGCGAGGTCGAGATGGTGTCGACCAAGGCCGCCCCCACCTTCAAGTCGATGGCCGACGCGAAAGGCAAGACGCTCGGCGTGACCGGCCTCGGCTCGTCGACGAGCTTCCTCACGCAATACCTCGCGCTCGCGCACGGCGTGCCGTCGACGCAGTACACGATGCTGCCGGTGGGCGCCGACGCGAGCTTCATCGCCGCGATCAAGCAGGGCCGCATCGACGCCGGGATGACGACCGAGCCGACGGTGTCCGCGCTCGAGAAGATGGGCGACGCGAAGGTGCTCGTCGACATGCGCACCGTCGACGGCACGCGCGCCGCGCTCGGCGGCACCTATCCGGCCGCGAGCCTGTACGTGCAGTCGGCGTGGGCCGATTCGCACAAGGCCGAGGCCACCAAGCTCGCGCACGCATTCGCGAAGACGATGCAGTTCATCCACACGCACAGCGCGGAGGAGATCGCCGCAAAGATGCCGGCCGACTACCAGAAGGACAAGGCGCTGTACGTGTCCGCGCTGAAGGCGTCGCTGCCGATGTACACGGCCGACGCGAAGATGCCGGCCGACGGCCCGGCGACCGTGCTGAAGGTGCTCTCGGCATTCAACCCGTCGGTGAAGGGCAAGCACATCGACCTGGCGCGCACCTACACCAATGATTTCGTGAACGCGAAGTAATCGATATCGGCACAGGCGCCGGCGGCGGCGATCCCGCCGTCGCGCGTTCCCCGTTCCGGCCCGGCTGACCGGCCCGGCGTCGCCACGATGCGGCGCCCTCCTCACCCGCAGGACGAATGCGATGAATCAGGCAGTTTCCCCGAGCACACCGGCGATCGAGTTTCGCAATGTGTCGTGCCGCTTCATTTCGCCGGAAGGCAAGGCCACCGTCGCGTTGCGCGACTTCAGCATGAGCGTCGCACGCGGCGAGTTCATCGCGATCGTCGGGCCGACCGGCTGCGGCAAGTCGACCACGCTGAACCTGATCACCGGCCTGCTCAAGCCGGCGTCGGGCGAGGTGCGCGTGATGGGCCGCCCGGTCGACGGGATCGACCCGCGCATCGGCTTCGTGTTCCAGGCCGACGCCGTGTTCCCGTGGCGCAACGTGATCGACAACGTCGCGGCGGGCCCGCTGTTTCGCGGCCGCTCGAAGGACGTCGCGTACGCGCAGGCCGAGGAATGGATCCGCAAGGTCGGCCTCGACAAGTTCACGAAACACTATCCGCATCAGCTCTCCGGCGGGATGCGCAAGCGCGTCGCGCTCGCGCAGACCTTCATCAACCAGCCGGAAATCCTGCTGATGGACGAGCCGTTCTCCGCGCTCGACATGCAGACGCGCACGCTGATGCAGGACGAACTTCTGCAGTTGTGGTCCGCGAACAAGGGCTCGGTCGTGTTCGTCACGCACGACCTCGAGGAGGCGATCGCGCTCGCCGACCGCGTGTTCGTGCTGACCGCGCGCCCCGCGACGCTCAAGCGCGTGTATGAGATCGACCTGCCGCGCCCGCGCGTCACGTCGGAGATTCGCTACGACACGCGCTTCATCGAAATTTCCAAGGACATCTGGCACGACCTGCGCGAAGAAGTGCAGATCGGCTGACAGCAGCAAGGACAGGACAGGAGCATGACCGACATGACGCTTCCCCCCACCGCCATTCCGGCAACGTCGCTCGAGGACGAGTCGCGCGCCGCTCAAACCCGGCTGCGTCGCCGCCGGCAACTGATCATCGGCCTGCGGATCGCCGTGCTCGTGCTCGTGCTGGGCGGCTGGGAACTCGCCGCGCGGCTCAAGTGGATCGATCCGTTCTTCTTCTCGCAGCCGACGCTGATCTTCGCGCAGCTCCAGGACTGGTTCGCGAACGGCACGTCGCAGGGGCCGCTGCTCACGCAGGTATGGGTCACGCTCGAGGAAACCGGCATCGGCTTCGTGATCGGTTCGGTCGCCGGCGTGATCTGCGGGATCGTGCTCGGCCGCAACAAGCTGATGGCCGACGTGTTCGGCCTCTACATCCAGATCGCGAACTCGATTCCGCGCGTCGTGCTTGGCTCGATCTTCGTGATCGCGCTCGGCCTCGGGATGGCGTCGAAGATCGCGCTGGCCGTCGTGATGGTGTTCTTCGTCGTGTTCGGCAACGCGTTCCAGGGTGTGCGCGAAGCCGACCGCTACCTGATCGCGAACGCGCAGATCCTCGGCGCGTCGCGCCGGCAGATCACCACGTCGGTCGTGATCCCGTCCGCGCTCTCGTGGATTCTCGCAAGCCTGCACGTGAGCTTCGGCTTCGCGCTGGTCGGTGCGGTCGTCGGCGAATTCCTGGGTTCCAAGCAGGGCATCGGCCTGCTAATCTCCACCGCCCAGGGCGCGTTCAACGCGAGCGGCGTGTTCGCGGCGATGATCGTGCTGGCCGTGGTCGCGCTGGCCGCCGACTACCTGCTGACCTGGCTCGAGAAGCGCTTGCTCAAGTGGCGCCCCGCCGCGTTCTGAGCAGCGCACGCATCAGATGACACGCCAGAACCGCGCCGGTTGCCCCGGCGCGGTTCGGCATTGAGGAGAAGGAATGGCGCACAGCCTGCGCGGGCGGCTCTTGTGGTGGCTGCTGCTGCCGCTCGCGGTGTTCGTGCTGATCGCGGGCGCGATGTCGTACGACACCGCGCGGACCACAGCCGGGCTCGTGCAGGACAGCGCGCTCGTCGCGTCCGCGCGCACGATCGGCGAGGACGTCGAATGGCGCGACGGCTACCTCGCGGCCGACGTGCCGCCCGCCGCGCTGGAGATCTTCGAGTCGCCGTCGGCAGATTCGGTCTACTACAAGGTGGTCGACAGCCGCGAGCGCCTGCTCACCGGCAATCCGGCGCTCGCCCTGCCCGAACGGCACGGCATCGAGCCGACGCTGTACGGCACGGCGCTCGACGGCGTGCCGCTGCGCGCGGTGGTCTACGACCGCCAGCTGTACAACGAGGGCAAGATCGAGACGGTCACGGTGGTCGTCGCGAAGACGACGCGCTCGTACGACGCGATGATCGCGACGATCTGGCGGCCGCAACTCGTGCGCCTGTCGCTGATGCTGGTGCTCGCGGTCGTGCTCGTCTATCTGGGCCTCACGCTCGAGCTGCGCCCGCTGATGAAGCTGAAGGACGACGTCGCCGACCGCGGGCCGATGGAACTGGAGCCGATTCGCCCGGAGCGGCTGCAGCACGAGCTGCGGCCGATCGTCGACGCGATCAACCAGTGCATCGCGCGGCTCAATACGCATACGGCCACGCAGCGCCGCTTCATCGCCGATGCCGCGCACCAGCTGCGTACGCCGATCGCCGTGCTCGACACGCAGATCCAGTACGCGCAGCAGCGCGAGCACAATGACGTGGAACTCGCGTCGGTGCTCGACAGCATGCAGCGCAGCAGCCGCAAGATGGCCGACGTGACCGACAAGCTGCTGCTGCTCGCGCACGCGGAAGCGACGCCGTCGACGCTGCTCACGCATCGCGTCGATCTCGCCGCCGTCGTGTCGAGCGTGCTGGAGGAAACGATCGTGCTCGCGCAGCAGCGCGACATCGATCTCGGCGCCGATCTCGGCGAGCGGCTCGACGTCGCGGGCAGCGACAGCCTGCTGACCGCGCTGGTGATGAACCTTGTCGACAACGCGGTGCGCTATACGCAACCGGGCGGCTGCGTGACGGTCGCCGCGCGGCGCGACGGCGACGCCGTCGTGCTCGACGTGGTCGACAACGGCCCCGGCATTCCGGCCGAAGCGCGACCGCACGTGTTCAAGCGGTTCTACCGCGTGTCGGCCGACACCGAAGGCTCGGGCCTGGGCCTCGCGATCGTCCGCGAGATCGCGCAGGCGCATGGCGGCAGCGCGTCGCTCGCGCCGGGGCCCGGCAATCGCGGTATCGTCGTGACCGTGCGGCTGCCCGCATACGCCTGAAGAGAAGTCGCCATGAAACTCCTGCTGGTCGAAGACAACGCCGAACTCGCGCACTGGATCGTGAACCTGCTGCGCGGCGAGGATTTCGCGGTCGACTGCGTCGGCGACGGCGAACGCGCGGACACGGTATTGAAGACCGAACGCTACGACGCGGTGCTGCTCGACATGCGGCTGCCGGGCATCAGCGGCAAGGAAGTGCTCGCGCGATTGCGGCGCCGCAACGACAACGTGCCGGTGCTGATGCTGACCGCGCACGGCTCGGTCGACGACAAGGTCGACTGCTTCGGCGCGGGCGCCGACGACTACGTGGTCAAGCCGTTCGAGTCGCGCGAGCTGGTCGCGCGGATCCGCGCGCTGATCCGCCGGCAGGCGGGCGTCGGCACGACGCAGCTTGTGTGCGGCGATCTCGTCTACGCGTTCGGCACGCGCGAATTCCGTTGCGGGGGCGCGGTGCTCGCGCTGCGTCGCCGCGAGCATGCGATTCTCGAGACGCTGATGCTGCAGCAGAACAAGACGGTGTCGAAGGTGCGGCTGATGGACAGCGTGTTCGCGCTCGACGACGAACCGAGCGCGGATGCGATCGACATCTACATCCACCGGTTGCGCAAGCATCTCGCGGGCAGCACGGCCGAGATCATCACGCTGCGCGGGCTCGGCTACATCCTGCGCGAGAAGAGCGCGCAGGACTGACGGGCCTGCCTCCAGGTTCGATTCGTAGCACGTAACGTGTCGGCAGCCGCTGGCTGCCGGCCAGGCTCGCGTTCGCCCGCCTGCCCGATTCACGATTATTGCGCGTTCGGTGTTTTCACCGATCCGATTCTTTCCTCCGGGAAAGCGGCGTGAAGGATTGCACCCTCTACGATGCTACATGTCGGCCCCCTCGCTGTGGCCGGCAACAGCCGGCATACATTACGTACTGCCAACGAACAGATTTCAATGCGGCAGCTCGGAGGAGACGATCTTGAAACGAAAAACCCTTGCCCTTTCCATCGCGGCGGCAGGCCTGTGCGCCGGCACCCAGGCGCATGCGCAGTCGAGCGTGCAGCTCTATGGCCTGATGGACCTGAGCTTTCCGACCTATCGTACCCACGCCGACGCGAACGGCAATCACGTGATCGGCATGGGCAACGAAGGCGAACCGTGGTTCAGCGGCAGCCGCTGGGGCCTGCGAGGCGCCGAGGACATCGGCGGCGGCACGAAGATCATCTTCCGCCTCGAAAGCGAATTCGTGGTCGCGAACGGCCAGATGGAAGACGAAGGCCAGATCTTCGACCGCGACGCGTGGGTCGGCGTCGAGGACGAGCGCTTCGGCAAGCTGACGGCCGGCTTCCAGAACACGATCGCACGCGACGCATCGGCGATCTACGGCGACGCGTACGGTTCCGCGAAGCTCACGACCGAGGAAGGCGGCTGGACCAACTCGAACAACTTCAAGCAGATGATCTTCTACGCGGCCGGCCCGACCGGCACGCGCTACAACAACGGCCTTGCGTGGAAGAAGCTGTTCAGCAACGGCATCTTCGCGAGCGCCGGCTACCAGTTCAGCAACTCGACCGCGTTCGCGACCGGCTCCGCGTACCAGGTCGCGCTCGGCTACAACGGTGGGCCGTTCGCCGTGTCGGGCTTCTACAACCACGTGAATCACGGTGGCTTCACGAACCAGACGTTCTCCGTCGGCGGCAACTACGCGTTCAGCATCGTGCGCCTGAATGCCGGCTACTTCCGCTACAACGGCGACCAAGGCTCGCTCGGCCAGCGGCACGACGATTCGTGGACCGTGTCGATGAAGATCGCGCCGAAGGGCCCGCTCGATTACGAGCTCGGCTACCAGCAGATGCGCGTCAAGAACGCCGCGTACAACTCGGACGGCTTCGTGCCGAACGCGAACCTCGGTGCGTTCAGCCTGACGAATGGCGTCGGCAATGGCTTCAAGGAGACGATCTACGGGTCGGTGTTCTATCACCTGAGCAAGCGCACCGAGCTGTACCTGGCCGGCGACTACATGAAGCTGCATGGCGGCTACACGGTGTCGTCGACGTTCGGCGCGAAGAACCAGCTCGAACTGACCTCGGGCATCCGCACGCGTTTCTGACCCCGCGGCCGGGGCGCGCCCCGGCCGTACCCTTCGTTCGGGATTCTCCATGCGGGCACGCCGGCGCATTGCGCTGAACGTGCCCTTTTTTCGTCGTCTTCGGCCGGTGTGGGGTATCCCGGAAGCCCCATGTGCGCGGCGCCGCGACAACCCGGCCCGAAGCCGCTTGCGGCCCGTCGGACGGGCGATCGCGGCCGATGCCCGCACGATCGCCTCACATCGGTGCTTGACCTGCGCCGACCGACTCGCTAGCGTTTCGGGTTTGCCCGGGTGGCCATTGCCGCCGGTGCCGTGAGTGCGCCCGACGTCCTGGCGCACACGGCCGGGCTCCGATGGAAAAAACGATGCAGAAACTCGATGCGGCGAGCCCGCAGGCGATGTCGACGGATTTCACCGCCGACAACGTCGCGCGCCTGAAGGCGCTGTTCCCCGAACTCGTGACCGAAGGCCCGGACGGCGCGTCGGTCGACGTCGACGTGCTGAAGGCGCTGGTCGGCGAGCGCACCGTCGGCGACGCCGACGAGCGCTACGGCTTCCACTGGCATGGCAAGCGCAGCGCGCGCCAGGCCGCGCTCACGCCGTCGACGGGCACGCTGCGTCCGTGCCCCGGCGACAGCGTCGCGTGGGACGACACGCGCCATCTCGTGATCGAGGGCGACAACCTCGACGTGATGAAGCTGCTGCACAAGAGCTACGCGGGCAAGGTGAAGCTCGTCTACATCGACCCGCCGTACAACACGGGCAGCGATTTCGTCTATCCGGACGACTTCAGCGACAGCATCCGCCACTACCTGGCGATGACGGGCCAGACCGAAGGCGGCGTGAAGCGCAGCACCAACACCGAGGCGAACGGCCGGTTCCATACCGACTGGCTGAACATGATGTATCCGCGCCTGAAGCTCGCGCACGCGCTGCTGTCCGACGAAGGGCTGATCGCCGTGCACATCGACGAGCATGAAGTGCATGCGCTCGTGCTGATGCTGCGCGAGATCTTCGGCGAGGAGAACGAGCTCGGCGTCGCCGTGTGGGACAAGCGCAACCCGAAGGGCGATGCGCGCGGCGTCGCGTACCAGCACGAGTCGCTGGTGCTGTTCGCGCGCAACGCCGAGACGCTGCTCGAGCAGGCACCGCTGAGGCGCCCGAAGCGCAACGCGCAGCGCATGCTGGATGCCGCGCACGACGCGGTGTACCGCAGCGGCAACGTGAAGGATGCGCAAAAGGCCTACCGCGCATGGATGAAGGCGCAGACCAACCTGTCGGGCGGCGAGGTGATGTACGACCGGCTGTCGGCCGACGGGCGCGTGTACCGCCTCGTGTCGATGGCATGGCCGAACAAGAAGAAGGCGCCGGAAGAGTATTTCACGCCGCTGATCCACCCGGTCACCGGCAAGCCGTGCGCGATGCCGGCGCGCGGCTGGCGCAACCCGCCCGCGACGATGCAGGCGCTGATCGAGCGCGGCCAGATCGAATTCGGTCCGGATGAAACCACGCAGCCGCAGCGGATCTACTACCTCGACGAGAACATGTACGAGAACGTGCCGTCGGTGCTGCCGTTCGCCGGCTCCGACGACGCGCTGCTGAAGACGCTCGGCATCCCGTTCGACCAGCCGAAGCCGGTCGATTTCGCGGCGGCCGTGATCGGCTGGTGCACGCGCGGCGACGACATCGTGCTCGACTGCTTCGCCGGCTCCGGCTCGACCGGCCACGCGGTGATGCAGGTGAACGCGACCGACGGCGGCGCGCGCCGCTACATCCTCGTGCAACTGCCCGAGGCGCTCGACCGCCGCGACAAGACGCAGCTGGCGGCCGCCGATTTCTGCGCGAAGCTGAAGAAGCCGCAGACGCTCGCCGAAATCACGAAGGAGCGCCTGCGCCGCGCGGCCCAGCAAGTGGCGCGCGACTATCCGGAAAGCTATGGCGACCTGGGCTTTCGCGTGTACCGGCTCGACACGACCAACGTGATCGAGTGGGATCCGCGCCGCGACGACTTCGACCATGCGCTCTTCGCGTCCGTCGAGCACGTGAAGACCGGCCGCAGCGAGGACGACCTGCTCGCCGAGCTGACGCTGAAGCTCGGCCTCGACCTGTGCACGCCGGTCGAGCATCACCCGATCGCAGGCAAGACCGTGCACCTGATCGGCCGCTCGATCGTCGCGTGCTTCGATGCGCGCATTTCGCGCGACGACGCGGGCCCGCTCGCCGACGGCATCGTCGAACTGCTCGACGCGACCGGCGCGACGCGCGATGTCACGTGCCTGTTCCGCGACAGCGGCTTCGTCGACGACGTCGCGAAGCTCAATCTCGCCGCGCTGCTCGAACAGCATGGCGTGAAGCGCGTGCGGAGCCTGTGATGCGGCTGCATTTCGAAGCGGATCTCGACTACCAGCGCGAGGCGATCGACGCCGTCTGCGACCTGTTTCGCGGCCAGGAATCGTATCGCGGCGACTTCAGCGTGCTCGCGAACGCCGCGCCCGGCACCACGGCCGCGGCTCAAGGCTCGCTCGGCTTCGCGGTGTCGGAGCAAGGCGTCGGCAACCGGCTGTCGCTGACCGACGACGCGCTCGCGCGCAATCTCGCCGACGTGCAGCTGCGCGGCGGGCTGCCGCCGTCCGGCTTGCCCGGCTCACGCGACTTCACCGTCGAGATGGAGACCGGCACCGGCAAGACCTACGTGTACCTGCGCACGATCTTCGAGCTGAACCGCCGCTACGGCTTCACGAAGTTCGTGATCGTCGTGCCGTCGATCGCGATCAAGGAAGGCGTGCACAAGACGCTTTCGATCACCGAGGACCATTTCCGCGCGCTGTACGCGGGCGTGCCGTACGACTACTTCCTGTACGACTCCGCGAAGCTCGGCCAGGTGCGCCACTTCGCGGCGAGCGCGGCGATCCAGATCATGGTGATGACGGTCGCCGCGATCAACAAGAAAGAGATCAACAACCTCTACAAGGACAGCGAGAAGACCGGCGGCGAGAAGCCGATCGACCTGATCCGCGCGACGCGGCCGATCGTGATCGTCGACGAGCCGCAAAGCGTCGACGGCGGGCTCGAGGGGCGCGGGCGCGAAGCGCTCGCCGCGATGGCGCCGCTCTGCACGCTGCGTTATTCGGCGACGCACGTCGACCGCCACCACATGGTGTACCGGCTCGACGCGGTCGACGCGTACGAGCGCAAGCTCGTCAAGCAGATCGAGATCGCGTCGGCGATCGTCGAGGACGCGCACAACAAGCCGTACGTGCGGCTTGTCAGCGTGTCGAACCGGCGCGGCGCGATCAGCGCGCGCATCGAGCTCGACGTCGCGACCGCGGCCGGCGTGAAGCGCCAGATCGTGTCGGCGACCGACGGCGACGATCTCGAACGCCTGACCAAGCGCGCGCTGTACGCGGGGCTGCGGATCGGCGAAGTGCATGCGGTGAAGGGTGCCGAATACGTCGAGCTGCGCCATCCGGAAGGCGAGGCGTTCCTGTCGCTCGGCGAGGCGTTCGGCGACATCGACACGCTCGCCGTGCAGCGCGAGATGATCCGCCGCACGATCCGCGAGCACCTCGACAAGGAATTGCGTCTGGCCGAGCGTGGTGTGAAGGTGCTGTCGCTGTTCTTCGTCGATTCGGTCGAGCGCTATCGCCGCTACGACGAGAACGGGATGCCCGTGAAGGGCGACTACGCGCTGATCTTCGAAGAGGAATATGCGCGCGCGGCGCGCGTGCCGGCCTACCGTGCGCTGTTCGACGGCGTCGACGTCGCGCTCGAAGTCGAGCGCGCGCACAACGGCTACTTCTCGATCGACCGCAAGGGCGGCTGGACCGACACGAGCGAAAGCAGCGCCGCGGCGCGCGAGAACGCGGAGCGCGCATACGGCCTCATCATGCGCGAGAAGGAAGCGCTGCTGTCGTTCGACACGCCGCTGAAGTTCATCTTCTCGCACTCAGCGCTGAAGGAAGGCTGGGACAACCCGAACGTGTTCCAGATCTGCACGCTGCGCGACATCCAGACCGAACGCGAGCGCCGCCAGACGCTCGGCCGCGGGCTGCGCCTCGCGGTCGACCAGGACGGCGAACGCGTGCGCGACCCGGGCGTGAACACGCTCACGGTGATCGCGACCGAACGCTACGAGTCGTTCGCGGAGAACCTGCAGAAGGAAATCGAGGCCGATACGGGCATCCGTTTCGGGATCGTCGAGGAGCACCAGTTCGCGGCACTGCCGGTGCAGGAAGGCGACGGGCCCGCGCACGCGCTCGGCATCGAGCTGTCGCGCGCGCTGTGGACGCATCTGCATGAGCAGGGCTACGTCGACGCGCAGGGCAAGGTGCTCGACCGGCTGAAGGATGCGCTGCGCCAGAGCGCGCTCGTGCTGCCCGACGCATTCGAGTCGCTGCGCGCGCCGATCGTCGCGACGCTGCGCAAGCTGTCGGGCCGCTTCGCGGTGCGCAATGCGGACGAGCGTCGCGCGATCGCGTTGCGGCGCGATGCGTCGGGCAAGGCCGTCGTGTTCGGCGACGACTTCCGGGCGTTGTGGGACCGCATCCGCCATCGCACCGTGTACAGCGTCGAGTTCGACAACGCGAAGCTCGTGCGCGATTGCACGGCCGCGCTGCGCGACGCGCCGGACATCGCGCGCGCACGGCTGCAGTGGCGCAAGGCCGAGATCGATATCGGCAAGGCCGGCATCGAGGCGATCGAGGTGGCGGGCGCCGGCACGGTGCTGATCGACGAAGGCGAGTTGCCGCTTCCCGACCTGCTCACCGAACTGCAGGACCGCACGCAGCTCACGCGCCGCTCTCTCGCGACGATTCTGGCCGACAGCGGCCGGCTCGACGACTTCCGCGTGAATCCGCAGCAGTTCATCGCGCTGGCCGCCGATGCGATCAACCGCTGCAAGCGGCTCGCGCTGGTTGCGGGCATCGCGTACCGCAAGCTTGGCGAGCGCCACGTGCATGCGCTCGAGTCGTTCGAGAGCGAGGCGCTGACCGGCTACCTGCGCAACCTGCGGTCCGATGCGCGGAAGTCGATCCACGAGGCGGTCGTGTGCGAGACCGACGCGGAGCGTGCATTCGCCGATGCGCTCGAAGCGCACGACGGCGTGAAGCTGTACGCGAAACTGCCCGCGTGGTTCCGCGTGCCGACGCCGCTCGGCAGCTATCACCCGGACTGGGCGGTGCTCGCGGAGCAGGACGGCGGCGAACGGCTGTATTTCGTCGTCGATACGCCGAATGCCGACGGCGACGTGACGAGCGAGCACGAGCGCGCGAAGCTCGCGTGCGGCGAGGCGCATTTCCGTGCGCTGGTGGACGGCGGAGAGGCTGCGCGGTTCGTCCGCGTCAGGCAGGCCGATGCGTTGTTCGAGCCGGTTGCAGCCGTCGCGCCCCTGGCGGGCGCGGGACGCTGAAACGAAGGGCGGCGACGAGCCGCCCTTTTTTCATTTCATCGATCCGGTTACGGCGGATCCGTTTGTCATTCGAATGAAAGCGATTCGTATCCTCGCCGGTTCGCGCGCGTCGTTACCGCTGGTTGCAAATCGGGGTCGATGCGACGCCGGCGCGCGACACCTCCGTTTCGCCACTGCCATGAAAAAGGGCGCCGAAGCGCCCTTCCTCCCCATGCGTACGCCGCAGTTACAGCGTGCGGCCGAACGCGTTGCGATGTGCGTGATGCGTGGACGTCGACGCATGCGCGGTATGGCCGTGCGTGTGCCCATGGCCGTGGCCCGGCTGCGTGCCTGCACGATCGGCGATCGTGTCGGAGCGGTCGGCTGCACGCGCGAGGCCCTTGTCGCGGTCGCCCGAGCGGAAGCCGTTCGAGTTGCTCAGCGCTTCGCCGCTCATGTGGCCGCCGGACATGCCGCCGGCGTTGCCGCCCATGCCGCCAGCGCCATGACCACCGCCGTTGCCCCCACCGTTGCCACCGGCCGCGGCACTCGCGGAAACGGCACCGAGTGCGAGGAGCGCGGCGGCCAGTACGGACAGATATCGTTGCGTTTTCATTGTTTGCTCCCTGGAGCGTGTTCGGATGATTGCATTCTAGGAACACGCGATTTCCGCGCGACTCGACGTTGTAAATGATCGTAACGGTGCGCGTGATGCGCATTCGTCGGATCAATGTGCGACATGCCGGATGCGTGCGCGGAATGCGCGGCCGGCCGTCGTCGGACGAAGCAAGATGAAAGGCGGGAACGGCACTGTCGCGCCGTTTCCGCCGGTGAGCGCGCTTACTGCGCCGGCTGCACGCCCTGCGCGGCGGCCTTGCGCTGCGCCGCCATCTCCTGCTCGTGCTTCTTCGCCATGTGGTGGCCGACGATACAGCCGCCGACCGCACCGACCACGGCGTGATGTCCCGCGTAGTGGCCGGCGACGCCGCCCACCACCGCGCCCTTCATGCAGCCTGCCGCGTGCGCGCTGCCGATCGTTGCGAGCGCAACGACGGCGGCCGCTGCGCACGACCTGATGTGTCGAATGGGCATCATGCGATCACTCTCCTCTTGTCGTCGTGATCAGTATTCTCGTGAGCCGGCCGCCCGGTTCAGTTCCAGCGGCCGCGCCAGCCGTCGCCGTCACGCCAGGCGCGCTCGCGCCACTCGTGCTCGCGCCATTCACGGCGACGCCACTCGTGTTCACGCCATTGACGCGCACGCCAGTCGTCGTCGCGATAGCCCACCGGCGCGTACATCACCGGCGGCGGCGGCGCGACGTAGACCGGCTCGGGCGCCGCATAGACGCCTGGCACACCGATCCCGACCGACAGGTCGACGTGGGCCGATGCGACGCCCGAAGCTGCCAGCGCCGCTACACCGAGAACTGCACCGAGGATAAGTTTCTTGCTCATTTCGCGACTCCCTGCACGTGTCGTGCGTCATGTGACTACGGTTCGGAGTCTAGGCATCGGGCGCCGACACAGGTGAAACCGGTCTGCGAGACCGGTAACGGACGTTTACGGCGGGGTGCGAAGCGTTGCAGGACAAGGGTGGCGGGCGATTCGACACGCCGTTGCAACGGCGCATCGAATCGGTAAAGGCGGGAATTTTTGCCGGAAAACGCGCCGGCGCCGCACGCCGCACGCGAATCGAACGAAGTTACGCGCGGATATCGTCGACGCTGCGCAGCCAGTGCACGCTGAACAGGCTGTCCGCGTCGGTCCACACGGTGTCGGGCTCGAAGCCCGCACGGCGCGCGATCGCATGGAAGCCGTCGATCGTGAACTTGTGAGAGTTCTCCGTGTGGATGTGCTCGCCCGCCTCGAAGCGGAACGCGTGGCCGCGCACGTGCACCGTTTGCGCGATATCGCTGACGAGATGCATCTCGATGCGCTGCCGTTCGCGGTCGTAGAACGCGCAATGCGAAAACGCGTCGAGATCGAAGTCCGCGCCGAGTTCCGCGTTCGCGCGGGCGAGCAGGTTCAGGTTGAACCGTGCGGTCACGCCCTGCGCGTCGTTGTACGCGCGATGCAGCGTGCGCTCGTCCTTCACGAGATCCACGCCGACCAGCAGGCCGCCGCCGCGCAACAGCCGCGCGGCGTCGCGCAGGAACGCGTCGGCTTCCTCCGGCGAGAAGTTGCCGATCGTCGAGCCGGGGAAGAAGCCGATGCGCCGGCGCGGCGTCTCCGTCAGTTCGGCCAGTTGCTCGGCCTTCGTGTAGTCGGCCGCGATCGGCGCGACGTCGAGCCACGGATACGCGTCACGCAGCCGCGCCGCGGCGCCGTGCAGGTAGTCGGCCGAGATGTCGATCGGCACGTAGCGCGCCGGCGCGTTCGCGTAGTTGTCCGCACACGCGTCGAGCAGCACGCGGATCTTCTCGAGCGAGCCCGCGCCGAATTCGACGATGTCCGCATGCGGGCCGACGCGCCGCACGATCTCGGCCGCGCGATCGCGCAGGATGCCGAGTTCCGTACGCGTCGGGTAGTACTCGGGCAGCTCGCAGATGCTGTCGAACAACGCCGACCCGGCCGCATCGTAGAAGTATTTCGGCGAAATGCTGCGCGGCGTGCGCGACAGTCCGTCGATCAGGTCGCGCTCGAACGCGCTCGGCCGCGAATCGCGGGCGGGTTGCAGGCCACCGCTCGTGGCCGTCAGATCAGACGTCTCGCGCAAGTCGCACTCCCGTGAATTGCCAGCGCGCGGCCGGCGGAAAGAAATTGCGGTACGTCGGCCGTTCGTGCCCCGGCGGCGTCGCGATGCTGCTGCCGCGCAGGACCTGCTGGCCGACCATGAACTTGCCGTTGTATTCGGCGGCGACTCCCTCGAGCGGCCGAAAGCCCGGATACGGCTCGTAGGACGAACGGGTCCACTGCCACACGTGCCCGAGCATCTGCTGAATACCATCCGCGCCGAATGCGGCTTCCCATTCGAATTCGGTCGGCAGGCGTGCGCCGGCCCACTCCGCGTACGCGGCCGCTTCGTAGAAGCTCACGTGACACACGGGCGCATCGGGCGCGAGCGTCTCCACGCCGTGCAGACCGAACGCGCGCCATGCGTGTACGGCTTCCGGCCCACCGTCGTCGTCCGGAATCCAGTACGCGGGCCCTCGCCAGCCTTCCCGCTGCACCGTCGCCCAGCCGTCCGACAGCCAGTATTCAGGGCGGGCGTAGCCGCCGTCCGCGATGAAGGCCGCGAATTCCGCATTCGTCACGAGACGGTTCGCGATCTCGTACGGACGCACGAGCGCCGCATGGCGCGGCCGTTCGTTGTCGAACGAGAACGCGTCACCGTCGTGGCCGATCTCGACGAGCCCGCCCGGCTGATGCAGCCAGCGCAACGGGCCGGCATCGCCCGCGGCCAGGGCCGCGTGCCCATCGGCGCGATTGAGCGGCCGGAACGCAGGCTTGAGCGGGTTGCACGAGAACGCATGCAGCATGTCCGTGACGATCAGCTCCTGATGCTGCTGTTCGTGATGCAGGCCGAGTTCGATCTCGGGCGCGATCGTGGCGAGCATCGTCGGATCGGCGCCGTCGAGCGCGCGCAGCATCGCGTCGTCGACATACTGACGGTACGCACTCACCTCGTCGAGCGACGGACGCGTGAGCAGCCCGCGCTGCGGCCGCGGATGGCGCGGGCCGAGCGCTTCGTAATAGGAATTGAAGAGGAACTGGAATGCGTCGTCGAACGGCGCGTAGCCATCCACGCGGCGCATCAGTACGACGGTTTCGAAGAACCAGGTCGTATGCGCGAGATGCCACTTCACCGGACTCGCGTCGGGCATCGACTGCACGGCCTGGTCTTCGGCGGATAGCGTCGCCGTCAACGCGACACTATGGGCGCGCACGTCCTGGTAACGGCGCTGAAGCTGGGATGCAAGGAGGCTCATCGGTTTACCGTCCACGTCGCGATTCGCTGCGTTGCGTTGCCGGAAAAAGGAAAGCCTTGCGCTCGGATGCGCGCGGCTGGCGTGCGACCTTCATTGCTGCGATGTCGGGCAGCCGGCGCGCGCGCCGGGCCGCTGGTGCGGCGTCACATCATCTGCCCGTGCAGAACAGTATGGGCCAGAAATGTGAACGTCGCGAATCGGATTTCGGGCGAAACAAGTGCGAAAGACAAATGAAAGCACTCGCGCTTCGAGCGGCGACGTTGGCGAACCGTCGATGCCCGAGATGGCGGGGCCCGGCAGGCGATCGCAATGGGCATGCCTGCGCGTCGGCATTACCGCCGCCTCATGACAGTCGCGCGGCACGCATGAAAGGTCGACGACCCGCGTTCACCGGCGCAACGGCGCCATGCGGTCGATATCGGCCCCGATCCGCACGCCGGCATCACGGCCGTCGGTGCGATGTTCGACTGCCCTGCCCTCCGTGCGCTTCCCGACTTTTGAAAAATTTTTCGCGCCGATGTCACACGCGCGGGGGCCTCGCTCGTCATATCACCGGAACCCACACGAAAGGAGAAGGAACCATGACTGCGAAACTCAATCCGTTCGCCGCCGCCCCCGCGCTGATGAAGAACTGGATGACCGTATCGGTCGCCGCTGCCGGGAGCCTCGAGCCGACGCTGATCGAGCTGGTCAAGATCCGCGCGTCGCAGATCAACGCGTGTGCGAACTGCCTTAACATGCACACCGTCGAGGCCCGCGAGCAAGGCGAGACCGAGCAGCGCATCAATCTGCTGGCCGCGTGGCGCGAAGCACCCTGCTACACCGACCGCGAACGCGCGGCGCTCGGCTGGACCGACGCGCTCACTCGGCTGTCGGATGGCCATGGCGCGCACGAAGCCGCGTATGCGGCGCTCAACGACCACTTCAGCCAGGAGGAGCAGGTGAAACTCACGGTGATGATCAACGTGATCAACGGCTGGAACCGGCTGGCCGTCGGCTTCGGGCTGTGGATCGATCCGGCTGAAGCGAAAGCCGCTGCCGCGAAGATGGTGGCCTGATGACCAGCCTCGATCCGGCCGCGGGCAGCGCCGAAGACCGGGCCGACGCAGCGGCGAGCTTCGATCCGCTGCGTCGCACGCTGATCCGCGTCGCGTACCGGATGCTCGGTTCCGTCGCGGACGCCGAGGACATGGTGCAGGAGGCGTTCATCCGCTGGATGGGCGTCGATCGCACGGAGGTGCGCGTGCCCGAGGCGTTCCTGCGCCGCATGGTGATGCGCATGTGCCTCGATCAGCTGAAGTCCGCGCGGCACCAGCGCGAGACCTATATCGGCCCGTGGCTGCCGGAGCCGGTCGTCGAGGAGGATGAACAGGAGGACGTCACGCTGCCGCTGATGCTCGCGCTCGAACGGCTGTCGCCGCTCGAGCGTGCTGCGTTCCTGCTGCACGACGTGTTCGGCCTCGAGTTCGACGAGATCGCGGCGACGATCCAGCGTGACCCGGCCGCATGCCGGCAGCTCGCCGCGCGGGCGCGCACGCATGTGCGCGAGGCGCGGCCGCGGTTTCATGTCGAGAAGCAGCGCGGGATCGCGCTGGCCGAGGCGTTCTTCGCGGCGTCACGCAGCGGCGACATGCGCGCGCTCGGCGCGATGCTCGCCGAGGACGTGAGCCTGCATTCGGACGGCGGCGGCAAGCGCGCGGCCGCGGGCAAGCCGGTGTTCGGCTTCGAGCGCGTGATGAAGGTCCACGCATACCTGGCCGAACTGTTCGCCACGCATGCGTCGAAGCTCGTGCGGGCCGGGTTCATCAACGGGTTGCCTGGTTTCGTCACGCTGGAGTCCGACGGCGAGCTGCAGACCACGGCGCTGGAGATCGAAGACGGGAAAATCGTCGCGATCTATGTCGTGCGGAATCCTGACAAGTTGAAGCATCTGCATTGATGCTTGACGAGCGGGGGCTCTACGCCCTGCCTTGCCGATTACCCGCTGCTTGCCGCACGAAGCATCGCCCAGGCATGCACGATTTCGTGCCGCAAAAAGAAAAACGCCACGCGATGTTGCCGCGTGGCGTTTGTATGTTGGCGAGCCGGATTGCCTGTAGGCAATGCGTGCTGCCAGACCCCTTCTTTTGTTCGTTGGTAGGCTCGATTGGATTCGAACCAACGACCCCCACCATGTCAAGGTGGTGCTCTAACCAACTGAGCTACGAGCCTAAGAAGCCGCGAATTATAGAGAGGGTTTTGGAGGTGCGCAAGTCCCTTTTGTGAAATTTATTCGATCGAGCATGGCGCGCATGGGCGGCGCACCGTGCGCGAAGCGAATTGCGATCGCATCCGGGTTGATCCCCACTGCGGGCTGCTTTGCTACGGCGCGGGCACGGTGCTCTGGATCTTCGCGTTGAGCAAGGCCGGGCTCACCGTCGTATATCCGTTTACCGCGCTCACGTTCGTGCTCGTCTTTCTGGCTGGAATCGTGTTCTTCGGCGAGCGTGTGTCGTACGCGCAATGGGGAGGCGTCGCCATGATCCTCGGCGGCCTGATGCCGTAACTTATCCACAGCGCGCTATGGATAACCGTTCGGCAAGCCTCTGGATTCACAGTGGAACGATTGAGGATATGTCGCCGCGGCTGTGAATCGGCGGGAAGTTGTTCTGTGATGCACAGCGATTTTCCTGTGCATCACCTGTGGTTATGCATTCCGTTTCATGTTGAAAATTCATGGTGTTACGGAAGTTATCCACTGTGAGGTGGCGGGCTTGTTAACTATCACTACGTATATATACGAACCCTGTTAATACCTTTGGATAAGCACAGTTCGTCGACTGTGATCCGGGAAGGATATGCACTGCGCGCGGTGGATGACTCACGCGAAGTCGAAGCCGGTGACCCGCCCGAACTCGCCAGGTTCACGACAGGCCTCGTCAATGAGACGCTGGTGATGGATATTGCTGGCCGCGTAGCGGAGCTCATGACCGATGTGGCCGCGGTTGTACGAGGATCCGTTATGACAATCACTTCATCGTCGTACCGGATGTGAGCTCGTGACTCGGGCCGTTTCCGATCTCGTCAACGATCGTAGCAACGGCCAGAGTGGGCATCGGGTCGTGCCATTGACGCTGGCGCGTGATGAAGTCGAATTTCCGGGCTACATGCTCGAATCCGAAGAGACGAAAATTCTGGAGTTGCGCGGGAAGTATGAAGGGGGCGGCGTCTATCGGTTCGACGATGACGAGTCGATGGAATCAGCTATCGGTCTATTGACGGCACCTTGTGCTGAATGCCTGAGGGAATTGATTGCAAGGCAGGAAGAAAGGTAGGAGGACGAGTGCCTCAGGGAGCGGGATGACCGGATTGAGATTCGACAAGGTCGATCGGTGTTCCGTCCAGTTCGATATCGCGACGCTGCTCGGCCTGAAGACTCCGTCGTGGTGGAATGCCTTGTGGATATCGAGCAGTCAAAGCACCCGAAGGCCTGTGCGCTCGACGGATAAGGTAATCGAATTCGGTGCAGATGTTCGCGGCACCTTGCGGGTTGTGGAGATATCACGCCAAAAACAACCCGAAACACTGTGCAGGCCGAAGATGAGCGAGTCGACCGATGACCGTGCGCGGTGTCGACATGATTGATGTGGATATCCCGTTCCGCAGCGACTCGAAACGCTGTGATTCCAAAAGGGCGAGGATGCCGGTGTTGCTTCGATGTGGACAACAAACCGCGAAAGTCAGTCGAAACGCTGTGCAAGCGAGTGGAGACAGTAAGCACGCACAAGTCAGAAGCCGCATCATTCGGGGCTCGACGGCCACCCACCGACCACCAGCCCCGCGCGCGTCGTACCGCTCAAGTCTGCTGATCGAGCGCCTGCGCGATCGCTTTCTCCGCGAGGCTTCCGGCCGGCCCGACCACCGCGAAATTGAGCCCGTTCACCGACCCGTACCGCGCGAGCAACGGCCCATCCACGCGTTGTCCGGCCGGCAGCAGCCGGTGTTTCGATTCCGCCGGCCGGAGATAGAAGCTCAGTGTTCGCCCGGTATCGTCCTCATAGAGCACCATCGCGGCAGTGGCTCCGCTGTCCGTCGTAAACAGCCGCCCGCCAACCGGCCTGAACCCGGCCGCACTCAAATCCGGCAGCCGCGCCGATGCGCCGACGCGTCTGGTGAGCCACCCTTGCAAATCTCCCGCACGGGTTGGCCGAAAATCCACCTTCGCGGCTTGATCGACGACCATCATCCGGTAAGCCTCGACCGCATCGCTCATCGGCGCGATCGGAGGTGGCGCGTTCCATCCATGCGCCTGCCACCCGCCAAACGTCCCCAGCCCGATACAGAACACGAACGAAGCCGCCATCGCGAATCGCATCCGCGAGCGCTCCACACGCTTCGCCCGAATCGCAGCTGGATCGAGCTCAGGATTGTGACCGGGCATCCGCACGCTCTCGAGCGCGGCCCGCAATCGTTGCGCATCCTGCTGCCATTGCCTTACCTGTTCCGCACGCTCCGGATGCAGCGCGAGATATCGCTCGACCGCGGCGCGCGCGTCGTCGTCGAGCTGGCCGTCGACATAGGCCTGGAGATCGTGTTCGTCGGGACGGAGGTGGTTCATTTCATCACGCGGAGAGAAGGAGCGGGAAGTTCGCCGTCGCTGAGCTGGCGCAGCGCCTGGCGCGCGCGGGAGAGTCGCGACATCACGGTGCCGATCGGCACGCCGAGCAGGTCGGCGACTTCCTGATACGTAAAGCCCTCGACCGCGACGAGCAGCAGCAGGCTGCGCTGCTCGTCGGAGAGCCGGCCGAACGCTTCGAGCGTCGCGCGTGCGGCCACCTCACGTTCGGCGGACGGCCAGTGCGCTTCGTCGTCGTCGCGAATGCGGCCGAGCAGCCATGCGTAGCGCTTCGCGCTGCGTTTGCCGTCGAGAAACTGCCGGTAAAGGATCGTGAAGAGCCAGCTGCGCAACGACGCGTCGTCGCGGCGGCTTGCCCAGCGCGACAGCGCGCGCTCGAGCGTCGACTGGACGAGATCGTCGGCGGCGTGGACGTCGCGCGCCAGCCAGAGCGCGAAGCGTCGCAGCCTGGGGATGAGTTCGCGCAATGCGTCGTCGTCGGGGGCGTTTGAGGGCATGGCCGGGGCGCGAGCCGATAAGCGTGGAGATGCCGCGTAGGACGCCGGTCGGCGTCGCTTATTCCGTCAGCATACGAAAAATTTCTTCATGGAATAAAGCGGCGCGGGTGGCGTCCTACACGCGTTCGACAATGATCAGACGATCGGGAGTGCATCCATGAAGCAATCTTCCTCTTCTTCGCCGCCGAGCGAACCCGGGCGCGGGTGGTGGCGCTGGGCCGTGATCGGCGGCGCGGTGGCCGGCGTGGCCGTGGCGTTCGGGTATGTCGGCGGCTGGCTTGCGCCGGCGCGTCTGACCCCGCACCGGCTCGTCGACGCGCTGCAGACGGCCGGCGGCGAGCATCCGGGCTTCCGGCGCAATCACGCGAAGGGCGTGTGCGTGACCGGTTACTTCGAAGGCAATGGCGCCGCGAGCGCGTATTCGGTCGCGCCGTTCTTCAAGGCGGTGCGCACGCCGGTGGTCGGGCGCTTCGCGCTGCCGGGCGGGAATCCTTATGCGCCCGACAGCAGCGTGCCGATCCGCAGCCTCGCGCTGAAGCTCACCGCACCGGACGGCCAGCAATGGCGGACCGGGATGAACGCGATGCCCGTGTTTCCGGTGGCGACGCCGAAGGCGTTCTACGCGCAGTTGCTGGCGACCCGGCCGGATCCCGCGACGGGCAAGCCCGATCCGGCGAAGGTGAAGGCGTTTTTCGGCGCGCATCCGGAGACGGCAGCGTTCCGCGCATGGGTGAAGGGTGCGAAGCCGAGCGCGAGCTACGTCACCGAAAGCTATTACGGATTGAACGCGTTCTACTTCGTCGATGCTGCCGGCAAGCGCCAGGCGGTGCGGTGGCGCGTCGTGCCGGAGCAGATGACGGGCGCCGGCGACGTCGCGACGGCCGCGGATCCGAACGTGTTGCAGCAGGACCTGACGCGGCGCATCGCGGACGGTGCGCAGAAGTGGAAGCTGCTGGTCACGCTGGCCGAGCCCGGCGACCCGGTGGACGACGCGACGAAGACCTGGCCCGCGCAGCGGACGACGATCGACGCGGGGACGCTCGTGCTCGATCGCGTGGAGCCGCAGGACAGCGGGCCGTGCCGGGACGTGAATTACGACCCGACGGTGCTGCCGCAGGGGATTCAGGTGTCGGGGGATCCGTTGCTGGCGGCGCGGTCCGCGGCGTATGCGGATTCGTATCTGCGCCGGACGAGTGAAGAGGCCGGCGTGGCCGGCGCGGCGCGACTGAGTGCGGAGGGACGATGATGAAGGCTACGACGACGTTTAGCTTGCCGGCGAGGCTGCTGCATTGGGTGATGGCCGCGATGATCGTCGCGATGCTGTTCATCGGAGTGGGGATGGTGGCGTCGGTTTCCGGGCGGCACGATTTCCTGGTGGCGTTGCACAAGCCGCTGGGGATTGCCGTGCTGGTGCTGGTTTGCGTACGGATCGTGGTGCGGTTCGTGTCGAAACCGCCCGCGTTGCCCGATGATCTGCCCTGGTGGCAGAAGCTTGCCGCGCATGGGTCGCATCTCGTGCTGTACGCGCTGATGCTGGCGATGCCGCTGATCGGATGGGCGATGCTGTCGGCGGGCGGGTATCCGGTGACGCTGGGTGGCGGCGTGCAGTTGCCGGCGCTGGTCTCGGCCGACCCGGTGACGTTTGCCTGGCTCAGGGTCGCGCACCGGGTATTGGCTTACCTGTTCTTCGTGACGTTCCTCGCACACTTTGCGGCGGCGCTGTATCACGGGTTGATTCGGCGGGATGGGGTGGTGAAGGCGATGGTGGGGAGCTGAGCGACGCAGCGTTACGCTCGATGCGGGCGAGGTTGCTCAAAGGCTATCTCGCCTGGATCGAGTCGAGCGGCTTCCGTGGCCACCCGTGGGGGGCGGCTCGACTGTCCCGGGCCCGCTTGTAAAAATATTTTCACAAAGTGCTTGCGGAGACCGGGGCAGGTGCATAGAATCACGCCTCTTTCGCGCTAACGGAAACGCAGCGCGGAGGAAGAAGGGAAGCGGTGCGGTTGGGATCGGTTGTAGCGACTCCAGTGCACACGAAATTAAACCGCAGTCGTCGCAACGAAGTAGTTAAAAAAGTTGTTGACGAGTTTTAAAAAACGGTTAATAATCTCGCTTCTCTGCTGCTGAAAACGCAGCGCTGCTGAGAAACTTCAGGTTTCTCGCAGAAATGCTCTTTAAAAATTAACAGCCGATAAGTGTGGGCGCTTGATGGAAGCGAGCT
>NZ_QTQD01000016.1:0-152178 GCF_003858025.1 Burkholderia sp. Bp9004
ACCGACTATGCGCTGTCGTCGTCGGTCTGCACGAACCGCTTCGACAACATCACGCGCTTCATCACCGAGCTGGAAGTCGGCAGCGTGAACGTGCGCGAGGTGCCGGGCTACCGGCTCGAACTGACGCCGTTCGGCGGCGTGAAGGATTCGGGGCTTGGCTACAAGGAAGGCGTGCAGGAGGCGATGAAGAGCTTCACGAACACGAAGACCTATTCGCTGCCGTGGTAAGCGGCACGCAATGTGCCCGCGCCCGCACCGGCTTCGCGGCCAGTGCGGGCGTTGTTCGATCGGCACACATCGTTAGCCGATTTGCGTTTTTGCCGGGCTTGCGCGCGTCGGTAGGATGCAAGCGCACGTTGCCGCGCTGCGTGAACCTGCTCGCAGTGCCGGCGATACGTGCGCACGATGCGGTGTTTCTCGCGGATGGCCGTGTCGTCGAGGCTGGCGCATCGCGCGACTTGTTCGGGCGACCGGGCGACTCCAGCACCGCGAAATTCGTCGCGACGCTCGCGCGTGGCGTACCGGCCTTCTGACGCGCCACGCCACGCCACGCGGCTGCGGGGGCGATCAATCCTGTCGGCGTCCGTCGAGCACGGCGGCGACGATCGCTTCCGGTGCATCTTCCTGAACGAGGTGGCCTGCACAGGGCACGCGGATCAGCCTGCCGCCCGCGATGCGATCGGCGAGGGCCTGCCCCTGTTCGAGCGGAATCCACACGTCGTCCTCGCCCCACACGATGCGCACCGGAAAGTCCGGCGGCGCATAGCGTGCCTCGGCTTCCTCGATGTAACGCTGGCGCATCTGCGCGATCTGCCGATAGAACGCCGGCTGGCCGGCCGGCGTGAGCCATGGCGAGCGATAGATCGACAGCACGTCGTCGCTCAACGGTCGCGCGACGGCATTGCCGATATAGGCCGACACGAGCGCGTGGTGCGCATACGCGGGCAGCCCTGTGAACGCGGCTTCGTGCTGCGCGACATGCCGCACGAACGGCGAGCCTTGCGGCGCGATCGCAACCGGGTTCACGAGCGTCAGGTCCGAATACGCGATGCCGTCGAGGAAGTGCGCGCGCAGCACGGTTGCACCGCCGTAGTCGTGGGCGAGCACGCGCGGGCGCGAAATATTCCATTCGTCGAGCAGTGCGCCGAACAGCACGTTCTGCCGGCCGAGCGATACGTCCGCGTCGGGCATGTCCGACTGGCCGTAGCCGAGCAGGTCGTAGAAGAACACGCGATGGCGTCGCGCGAGCCATGGCGCGATCCGGCGCCACACCTGCGACGAAAACGGCGTTCCGTGCACGAGCACGAGCGGCGGCCCTTCACCGAGCGTGCCCCATGCGATCCGGTGACCGTCGAAAACGAAGTGATTGGCGAGATCGAGCATCGGCGCCTCCGTGATAACCTGTTTAGGTTGATAACAGGTTACGCCTGTTCATCCGGATATGAAACCGATAGGTGGAAATAAATGGTTACTCGACACGAGCCTGGGCGACAGGCGCACGTATGGAGCGCGGCCGATTTCGTCGGCGGCCATCCGGCGCTCGATTTCCTGAACACGGTGGCCGACACGGGCAAGACACGCGACGAGGACAAACTCGTCGACTGGGCGGCCGTGCGCGCATGGGCGGGGAAATCGGGGTTGCTGGCTGGGGCCGACCTGACACGGTTTCTGCGTCATCCCCGGCAGGACGGCGCGGACGAACTCGCCGCGCTGCATGGTTTTCGCGAGGATGCGTACGTGGCGTTCGCGCACCTGACGAGCGGTGGCGGCGGCAGCGCCGGCGCGCGAGCGGCAGGCCGGCTCGCGGAGGCGATCCGCGATGCGATCGGGCGCAGCTCGTTTGACGCGGTCGATGGCCGCTTCGCGTGGCGGCCCGATGCGCGTGCCGCGTCGCGCTGGGTCGACGCGGCCGCGCTCGGGTTCGAGCATCTGCTACGTGGCGACGACTTCGCGCGCGTGCGGCAGTGCGGCCGCTGTACGTGGTTCTTCGTCGACCACGGCCGCGGCGTCGGGCGACGCTGGTGCAACATGCGCACCTGCGGGAATCGCGCGAAGGTGGAGGCGTTCAGGGAGCGGTGAGGCCAGGGCCGCGGCGTCGACGGCCCGTCTCCTCCGCGTTCATCATTCAGCGAGTTCGTGCGGCCGATGATCGGGCCACAGCGCACCGATGACGAACAATCCGGTGGCGAGGAACGGTGCGCCGATCGCGAACAGGATCGCCGTGAGTCCCCACCGGTCCCAGAACCGGTCGATGACCGCGCGCTCGGGTATGACGGGGTCGTACAGCACGTTGACCACCTCGCCTTCGTACAGCCCGGGGCGCGATGAAGCCGAGCCTTGCGCGAACGTGACCGGGCGGCCGCTGTCCGTCGTGAACGCGATGGTCGCCGAATAGAGCGACGTGCGTGTGCGGGACGATTGTGCCGATTCGGTGATCTCGACGACGTGGCCGGTCGAGTGCGCGTAATGGCGGGCGATCTGCCACTGGCGCAGCCCGGCAGCACCGGCGCCGGCCAGGAAGCCGGTGCCGATCGCGATCGGTACCAGCACGATCGCGATGTTCCAGCGGCGCCGGGCCGTCTTGCCGGCGGCCGGTGCGGCAAGCGCGTCGTCTCGCCGGCTGCGGCGCTCGCTCCCATACAGCAGGCAGCCGACCGCAAGCGACGCGACCGCGAGCAGTGCCGGCACCGCGACGGGAAACCAGCGCTGCGTGAAATCGTCGATCAGCGCGGGACGGTTCGGATGGGCAGGATCGACCAGGACGTCGACGCTTTCGCCGATGTCGTACGCCGGGACCACCGATGCAGTATTGCCGGCGACTTCACGGCGGTGGCCGTCGTTCGCGAGATAGGCGACGATCGGACGGTATCCGCGCATCGCGTCGCTGTCCTGCACGATGCGCACGACCGTGCCCGGCGTACGGACCAGATCACCCACCGCACGGCTCGCGGTGACGGCGAGCATCGCTGCGACCACGAGCAGCGCAACGCCGAGCGCGAGTGCGACGAGCGCGTCCTTACGTGGCATGGCCGGATCCGCGGTGCGCGTCGTGCGACGGGGCCGGATGCGATCGGGGGGATGGCGCGACTCGACGTGCGCGCGGCTGTCGGCGTGACCGTGCCCTCCGAATGGTCGCGTCTCGCTCACATGATTCCATGTCTGACGTCCCATGCTCTCTCAGTGCCGGGGGCGATATGGCGATCGCCGTCCCGGTCGTGTGATATTTTGTCGGACGATTCTAGCGGAAAGTGCACGGGCGAGGCATGTATGTAATTGCATGCCGTGATGCTGGGGAGTCGGGCGAGGGCCTGAATCGGTCGCCGGAATGGAAAAAGGCCGGTCAGCTTGCGCTGACCGGCCTTTGAAATTCCTGGTGGGGCGTGAGTGACTCGAACACTCGACCTACGGATTAAGAGTCCGTGCAAGTTGGTATTAGCATCGGGATTAATCGGCGTTGACCGACGTTCCCTTACATGCCTCAAATCCAATGTGGGCGCGGCTTTCATCGATCAGTTATCGCCTATATTGAAATGGGGTCAAATTGACTGGCGTTGATCGATTATTGCAGAATTTGCCTACATGGCGCCTACATGACAGTGGCCCCTTATTCGAGGCGAGCGATGCAGAAAGAGAACTTCACGGCAACGCGGGTAAGCGGCTACGAGTGCGAACCAGGCAGACAGCAGAGCATTTTTTGGGATGCGAAGACCACCGGGCTGGGACTGCGGGTGACGGCAGCAGGTGCCCGTGCCTATATTTTCGAATCGCGTCTTTTTGGCAAGACGGTCCGCGTGACGATCGGCGACGCGCGCGCATGGGAGTTGGGTAAGGCACGCACTGAGGCGGCCCGACTGAAAACGCTGGTAGATGACGGGAAGGACCCGCGCGAGATCAAGGCTGAGCAGCGTGCGGCCCATGAGGCACGCAAAGAGGAAGCACGCCGCCAAGCGACGACCTTTGGTGACGCATGGGGCGTCGACTCAGGCTCGCAAAGCCCGGTGGAGCGAACGAACTTTCAGGGACCATGTGCAGCATGCCGACGCGGGTGGCAAGCCGAGATAGCGCGGCACCGGTGTAACGACGCCAGGACCGCTCGCGGTGCTGCTCCCATTGAAACTGTCCGACCTGACCGGCGAGCGCATCGCGGGGTGGCTTGAAGAGCAAACCCGCGAACGTCCGACGATGACCGCACTATCGTATCGCCTATTGCGCGCGTTTATTCGCTGGGCGAGCGAGACCCCGGCGTATCGCGGTGTGATTCCGAAGGGCTACTGCCGATACACGCGAGGCAGCGTGAACGCGAGCAAGGCCGAAGCGCTGGCCAAGAAATTTCATCTTCGCTACGGAATTGGCTGCACACCCGCGCAACGCGTTACCAAGCGGAAGCATGGCTTGGCGAACGCGCTGCTGGTGATGTACTGGCCAGAAGGGTACGAGCAGGTTGAGTGGCTGATGCTCGCAACCGGCGGAGAGGGCATGGACGGTGAGCAAGTGCACGGCATCGCAGACAAACCGCGTATGGCGTGGCTGGGATACGAACTCGTGCGGCGACCGGACCGCGGCCGGACAGCGTGGACCTGGCGTCGTCCGGCGAGCGAGATGGCGGAACACTACGCGCTCATTGCCGAATTCAGCAACAGGCACCACGCCAATTCCCTGGGGGTGCTGCTGCAGCGTCTCGCCAACCAGCCCGGGTTTCACGGCGTTCGCGAACAATCGAAGCGACTGTTCGAGGAGGCTCGTCGGCGGGGTTACGTGGGCGGCCTTCCGCATTTGTACTTCGTGCAAAAGGTATCCCACGGGGAACGGCTGCGCTTGATGTAGCACAGGCGAACGCAAGCGAACGCCGTGTGTTATAGCGTGCCGTTTTGTCCAATGCGATGGACTTATCGCGGCTCGCACTGACCGTAAAGGCAATCCTGCCGTCGTGCCGTGGGACGAGAAGCGCGGCCACGAGTGCTTGTTCGTGGTGCGGGAAATGGAACATCCCGAAATTGATGCCCGCGGCATCAAAGCTGCAGTCCGGATGGACTATTCTTCTACACGCAGCCGACCGAGCTACCGCCGGAATATAACGCCAAGGCCAGGAGGGGCACATGTCTCTCTTGGCAGCCGGTTGAAGGCGGAAAACCCTGACCTGAACTTTTCGGCCAGGGTTGCAGAAGAAGGGGCACCGTATTCTGTCGCCATGCTCGCGAGGGGCGTGGCTCATTTCAGCCTTCTTGTTTTGCGGAACGGGGTTGCATCAACTACAACTGATTCCCTTGCCGCTCACAAATGTCCGGCTGGTCGTTCCGGATAGCACGCCATCGGCATCGACCTGATTTGTCGTATCTGTCAGTGTAACGTCGGTGTAACTCACGCACGCCAGCGCGAGGGTTTGCCCAGATGGGCAAGAGAGCGTCGTGTTCGCCGGCGGCCCGACCGTGATGCTGGCTATGACCCGACCATTCTTGGGCTGTACGTTACTGAGAGATGCGCTGAGGGCCGATGGGCCCACCTTGTTGCTGGCCGCAGGATGGTTGCCGCCGCCATTGAAGCATGCATACACGGCGGTGGCCTGCGCGGTCAGCGTGTAATTTACGTTCTGGTTTCCGAGACCGGCTTCATCGAAGGCGACAACAAGCGCGCCACTGTCGGCAACACTCTCGGTCGCACTCATGAAGTGCGCCCCTGCCGTCGCGGCCAAAGCCGTGGCCGCGGCAACGGCAAGAGCCGTCGCTATTGTTATTCGTTTCATATGAGCCTCGCACACAGAAAGTGAAACATTAAAGTCACGCTTGCCCACACCACTTAAGCAAGCCTGGATTCAGCACTTCCATATTTCATAAGAAGGTTTTTCCATAGGCTCTCCTTGACGGTGAATCGTCGTCGATATGGCTTTTGTCATTAAATTCTTTAAGCCAAAACTCGCGCTTTAATCATCCGAATAATTGGTCTAGTTTTGTAATAATAATATCTTAAACTACTTATGATGATATGCCGAGCGGTAGTGACGCAACAAGTTGGCCGAAAGTATTGTTGGATTATTTAAATTTCAAAAAATAACCATCGCGCGCTGCCGGCCTGAATTGAGCGGGTCGCAAACGGGTGTTGGGTCTTGCCTGATGAGGTGTCGACAAAAGTGGGTGTTGAATTGTCTTTAAGCGGGTGGCCTCCAATTTGTTTTGTTAGCTTTAAGAATAGGGCGCGTTACAAGAAGTTTCATTTTGATTTTTCGGCGCGGGTGGAGTTATTGCGGGCGGCGCTATCCCGACGCGCGAAAAATTTAATCATGATAATAATATGTATCGGAGAAGATTTAATGAAGCGCAGTCGAATGCGCCACCCCGGTGCAGCTGCTTGCCGCAGGCGGTCCACGTGGCGCCCCAAGGCCACCATTCCATGAGCTTCTCTTTGTCCAGGGAAAAGTCGCGTGGTAGCCACGGCATCGGGTGGTAGTGAAGTCGACCTCCGCGCTCGAGCAGCCAGGCGTAGGGCAGTGCATGGCCACGGCGCTTGAGTACCTGGCGCAACCGTGCAAGGAATTCACTGATGTGCTGGGCACAGAAGGATGCGTCGTTGCTGAAGGTGAGCGTCACGGCGCCGGCGTGCAATCCGGACGTCTTGGCCAGGCGGCGCTGCTCCCTCACTACCCCCAGTAGCCTTTTGCGGGCCCTGGTTTTTCGCTTTTGTGTGGAGAGCATCGCACTTGTTCCAATCTTTCTGACAAGTTCAGCGAAGCGAGTTGCGGATGTGGCGGTGGAGCAAGGGCGGCGGGTAGAAGTTGGCAGTGAGCACCAGTGGCGCAAGGCCCGAGAAACCAGTCCAGAACTGTACCTCTTGAGCGTTGGCTTCGAGTGATTGTCAGCATGGACCACGCTTGTGCCGAGGCGCGAAGCGTAGTTCAGTGGCTGAGCGTTCAATCAGGCAGTTTGATCTCTCCGTCCTCCCGCTTTGGACGCGCTGAGCACCTGTCGCAGGTGGCGCAAACTGGTGATGGGCCGCATCGCATGTTGGTGGACATCGATCGACGTGGATCCGAAATGCCTACATGGCGCCTACACGATGCCGGAAATGAAAAAGGACTTACCCGCGCATGCGAGGTAAGTCCTTGAAATTCCTGGTGGGGCGTGAGTGACTCGAACACTCGACCTACGGATTAAGAGTCCGCTGCTCTACCAACTGAGCTAACGCCCCCAACAGAAGAAAGATTATGCATGGGTATTTCGGACTTGGCAAGCGCTTTCTGCAAATTTCCTGAAAATACTTCGTCACGGCCCCGGCGGCTCCTCGCGCGCTCACGAGCGATCGCAGTTGGCGCGCTCCCGGTATGATGACGTCCACACCCGTTGCGCGGCGGTCGCGCAACGTTTTCTGGACATTCGAAGATGGACGAAAACGCAGTCCGCGAATTGCTGGATCGCCTGCTGGCCCCGTGGGTCCGCTCGCTCGGTCTGGTCCCCGTATCGATCGGCGACGACAGCGTCACGATGCGCCTGCCGTTTTCCGGCGAATTCCGTCATTCGGGCGGCATCATCTGCGGGCAGGTGTTCACGGCCGCGGCTGACACCGCGATGGTGGTCGCGATCTCGGCCGCGCTCGGCGAATTCCGGCCGATGACCACCGTCTCGCTGAACACGAATTTCATGCGTCCGGTGCGCAAGGGCGACGTGCTCGTCACCGCGCGCGTGCTGCGGATGGGCCGCAACCTGGTGTTCGGCGAAGTCGAGTTGTTCGACGAGGACGGCAAGATGGCCGTTCACGCAACGTCGACCTACGCGCTCGTCAGCTGAGCGGCGCGATGTTCGACCAGATCGTTTTCGCGGGCGGCGGCAATCGCTGCTGGTGGCAGGCCGGCTTCTGGGACGTTGCCCAGCCGGCGCTCGGCTTGCGCCCGCGCGTGATCGCCGGCATCTCGGCCGGCGCGGCGACCGCCTGCATGCTGTATACGCGCGATGCCGCGTGGGTGATGCGCTATTACGAGGGGGCGCTGCGCCACAACCGCAAGAACGCGTACTGGGGCAACCTGTTCGGGCGCGAGCCGGTGTTTCCGCATTACCGGATCTACCGTCAGGCATTGCTCGACATCTACGGCGAGCCGTTCGCGAAGCTCGCCGCGGCGCCGGAGATCCGCATCGGCGTGTCGCACGTGCCGCGCTGGCTCGGCGCGCGCAGTGCGGTCGCCGCCGGCCTCGTCGCGTACAACATCGAGAAATACGTGCGCAAGACGCTGCACCCGACGCTCGGGCGCACGCTCGGCTTCCGGCCCGAATTCGTGCGCGCGCAGGCATGCGCAAGCGTCGACGAACTCGCCGACCTGATCCTGCAGTCGTCGTGCACGCCGCCGTTCACGCCGGTGCTGCGCCGCGGCGGGCGGCCCGTACTCGACGGGGGGATGGTCGACAACGTGCCGGTCGACGCGCTCGACGCATCGCCGGGTGACGTGCTGGTACTCGTCACGCGGCTGTATCCGCGCCCGCAGATGTTCACGGTCGCGCACGGCGACCAGAGGCGGCTCTATGTACAGCCGTCGAGCAAGGTGCCGATTTCGAGCTGGGATTACACGAGTCCGTCGCAGATGCGGCATGCGTACGACCTCGGACGGCGCGACGGCGAGCATTTCCTCACGCGCGTCGACGCGATGACGGGCGGCCGCGTGGCCGCCTGAAGGCGGGAACGGAGAAACGGGGCCGCGCGGCGAGCGCGGCCCGCGCCGGTCAGCGCACGCGGCGCGGCGTCAGTGCTTCCGGGTTGACGACGCTCGACATGTCGCCCTGGTCGAACGCGAGGATGTTGCGGAACGCCGCGCTGAAGTAGAGCTCGTAGCTTTCGCGCTCGACGTAGCCGATGTGCGGCGTGCAGATCACGTTTTCCATCCGCAGCAGGCTGTAGCCCTGCAGGATCGGCTCGCTCTCGAACACGTCGATCGCGACCATCCCCGGACGGTTGTGCGACAGCGCGTTGACGAGCGCGTTTTCCTCGAGCAGCTCAGCGCGGCTCGTGTTGACGAGCAGCGACGTCGGCTTCATCCGCATCAGGTCTTCCTGCTTGACGATCCCGCGCGTGTCGTCGTGCATGCGCAGGTGCAGCGACAGCACGTCGCTCTGCTCGAACAGCGCTTCGCGGCTCTCGGCGGCCGTGTAGCCGTCGGCGCGCGCGGCCTCGAGCGAATGCTCGCGGCCCCAGATCAGCACGTTCATCCCGAACGCCTTGCCGTAGCCGGCGACCAGCCGGCCGATCTTGCCGTAGCCCCAGATGCCGAGCGTCTGGCCGCGCAGCACCTGGCCGAGACCGAAGTTCGGCGGCAGCGCCGACGTCTTCAGGCCCGATTGCTGCCAGGCACCCTGTTTCAGGTTCGCGACGTATTGCGGAATGCGGCGCTGGGCGGCCATCACGAGCGCCCAGGTCAGTTCGGCGGGCGCGACCGGTGAACCCGTGCCTTCGAGCACCGCGATGCCGCGGTCGGTACATGCTTCGAGGTCGATGTGGCTCGAGATACGGCCGGTCTGGCTGATCATGCGCAGGTTCGGCAGCTTGGCGAGCAATTGCGACGAAATCGGCGTGCGCTCGCGAATCAGCACGAGCGCCTCGACTTCCGCCAGGCGGCTCGCGAGTTGCCCCAGGCCGCGAACCGTGTTGTTGAAGACCTTCACGTCGTGCTCGGCAAGCATCTCGAAGCAGTTCAGCTTGCGGACGGCGTCCTGGTAGTCGTCGAGGATGGCAATTTTCATGATCAGCGGGAGTCGCGCGTTGAAAGCGGCAGTGGCGGCGGCGCACGTCGCGCACCCGTCCCGCCCGGCCGGGGCCGACATGATGCTACGTCGGCGGACGTCTTGGTGTCTTTTTAACAGGTTGTTACGCTCCGCCGCAATCGGCTCTGGCCTGACCCGGCGTCGCTCCCGTCGGGTGCGACGGGGTGCGATGTTGTGTCGCATCAGACACGTCCTTCCTGATTCGGCCGCTTACCGGATGAGGTTCACCCAATTGTTGCTTCAATCAGAATAATTGGATCATCCATTCGCGATGAGTGAGGATTTTTGACTATTTTTATCGTCAACGCGGGCCTTGTTGAGCAACTCTGCATCATTTCCGCTGTCGTAGGAGAATTACGCATATGCTTCAACTTTTTGAAGTTGTAACAGCGGCAGGAGTCGTTTATGGATCATTTGCAGTCGATGCGCGTGTTCGTCAAGGTTGCGGATCTCGGCAGTTTCGCGCGGGCCGCGAGTGCAATGGATATCTCCAACGCGGTCGCGACGCGTCACGTCGCCGATCTGGAAGGCCGGCTCGGCACGCGCCTGCTGAACCGCACCACGCGCAGCCTTTCGCTGACGGAGTCGGGCCAGGTCTACCTGGAGCGGGCGCGCCAGATTCTCGATGAGCTCGAGGATGTCGAACAGATGGTCGTCGCGCGCAATCACGAGCCGGTCGGCACGTTGCGCATCGTCGCGCCGGTCGTGTTCGGCCTGCACAACCTTGCCCCCGTCCTGCAGTCGTACACCGAGAAATTTCCGAAGGTGGTGCCGGATCTGACGCTGGTCGACCGCCAGGTCGATCTCGTCGAGGAAGGTTTCGACGTCGGGATCGTCGTCACGCGTCAGATGCGCAGTGCGAGCATCGTCACGCGGCGGCTGACCACGGGCTGCATGACCGTGTGTGCGACGCCGAGCTACCTGGAAAAGCACGGCGTGCCGACCCACCCGGAACACCTCGCCGAGCACCCGGCGCTGAGCTTGCCGACCGAATACTGGGGCGACGAGCGCGTGTTCACGGGGCCGGACGGCGAAGTGCGCGTGCGTCCGACCAACGTGATCGTCGCGAACAACACTGCGATGCTGCGCCAGTTCGCGCTGCTCGGGATGGGTGTCGCGATCCTGCCGAGCTACCTGATCGGCAGCGACATCGCGCGCGGTGCGCTGGTGCGGCTGCTGCCGGATTTCCGGCTGCCGCAGGTCGAGATCAACATCGCCTATCCGAGCCGGCGCCATCTGCCTGCGAAGGTGCGGACGTTCATCGACCACCTCGTCGAGTATTTCAGCCACGCGACCGACGCGACGATGGGCGAACAGTGGGCGGCACAGGGTGCTGCGCCTGCGCCGATCGGCGTCGAGATGCGTGCCGAGCCACCCGAATCGACCGACCCGAACCTGCAGCCGCGCCTCGCGCGTTCGCCGCGCGCGCGGGTCGCGGTGCCGTCGCCGCTGTAACGTCGCGGCGGCCGCGCACAGAGACGGCCGGCATCAAAAAAAAACGCGGATCGAGCGATCGATCCGCGTTTTTTTATTGCCGCTTTCATGGTCGTTCGACCGGCGCGCGACGCGCCGGGGGGGAGACCCCCGGCAGCCGGAGCATTACGAGCCCGTCTTGCGCGCCGTCGTCTTGCGGGCGGCGGTCTTGCGAGCCGGTGCCGGTTTCTCTTCGGCGCCTTCCGTCACGGTTTCGGCGTCCTTCGTCGCCGATTTTGCCGTCTTCTTCGCGGCGGCAGCCTTCGGCTCCTTCTTCTCGAACTCGAAACCGATCTTGCCGTCCGGCTGCTTCACGAGGAAGGCCTTGAAGTTGCGGCCCGTGCGCGACGACTTGAAGTTCGGCAGCAGATCCGTGCGGCCGTCGGCCAGCAGCTTCGCCATCTGCTCGCGCGTGATTTCCTGCTGCAGGATCACCTTGCCCGAACGGAAGTCGCAGGTCTTCGGATTCGCGACCGAGTGCTCGCACACATAGCTCATCCCGTGCTCGAACACGCGGCCCTTGCACTTCGGGCACGCGCCGACCGGTTCCTGCGCGGAGAAGTCTGGCGCCTCACCTTCCTCGCCGCCCTGGTCCTGGCCAAAGTCGAACTCAAGCTTGTAGTTCTTCGTCTCGTCGTCGAACGAGAGCTTGAGGATCGCCGAGAACGGGCGGCCCATCTTGCTGCGGAAGCCGGACAGCGGACCGATGGTCTTCTGCTGCAGCAATTCCTCGACTTCCGCGATCTCGAACTGTCGGCTACCCGGAATCTTCGAGATCGAGAACTCGCACTTCGTGCACGCGAAGCGGCGGTAGTTTTCCTTCACCTGGCCGCCGCAGTTCGGGCAGGGTGTCTCGAGCGTCGCGTAATCGCCCGGGATCGTGTCGGAATCGTATTCCTTCGCGCGCTTGACGATCTGCTGCGTCATGCGGGCGATTTCCTGCATGAACGCGTCACGCCCGAGGTTGCCGCGCTCCATCTGCGACAGCTTGTATTCCCATTCGCCGGTGAGCTCGGGCGCGGTCAGTTCCTTCACGCCGAGCCCGCGCAGCAGCGTCATCAGCTGGAATGCCTTCGCGGTCGGGATCAGTTCGCGGCCTTCGCGCACGAGATATTTCTCGCCGAGCAGGCCTTCGATGATCGCCGCGCGCGTCGCCGGCGTGCCGAGGCCCTTCGCGGCCATCGCCTCGCGCAGCTCGTCGTCCTCGACGAGCTTGCCCGCGCCTTCCATCGCCGACAGCAGCGTCGCTTCCGAGTAGCGTGCGGGCGGCTTCGTCACGAGCGCGACGGCGGCGATCTCGTCCGTCTTCACCTTCTCGTCCTTCTGCACCGGCACGAGGTTCGCGTCCGCGCCTTCGGCGTCGCGGCCGTACACCTGCAGCCAGCCCGGCTCGACGAGCACCTTGCCTTCGGTCTTGAAGTGATGACCGGCGACTTCGGTGATCCGCGTCGTGACGCGGAATTCGGCCGCCGGGAAGAACACCGCGAGGAAGCGCTTCACGACCATGTCGTACAGCTTCTGCTCTGGCTCGGACAGCGACTTCGGCGCCTGCAGCGTCGGGATGATTGCAAAGTGGTCGCTGATCTTCGAGTTGTCGAAGATCCGCTTGTTCGGCTTCACCCAGCCCTTGTCGAGCACCTGCTTCGCGTGCGGCAGATAGTTGTGGCTCTCCTTGAGCATCTCGAGCGTGGACTGCACCGTCGAGATGTAGTCTTCCGGCAGCGCGCGCGCGTCGGTACGCGGGTACGTCAGCACCTTGTGCTTTTCATACAGCGCCTGCGCGAGACCGAGCGTGTTCTTCGCGGAGAAGCCGAAGCGGCTGTTCGCCTCGCGCTGCAGGCTCGTCAGGTCGAACAGCAGCGGCGACAGTTGCGTCGACGGCTTCGATTCCTCGGACACCGTGCCGACATGGTCGCGGCACGCGGCGACGATCGTTTCGGCGGCCGGCAGGCTCCACAGGCGGGAGTCGCGCCTTTCCGGATCGAATTCGTCGCGCTTGAATTTCGGGTCGAACCACTTGCCTTCGTAGAAGCCGCCCGCGCACGCGAACTCGGCCTTCACTTCCCAGTAGTCGCGCGGGACGAAACGGCGGATTTTCTCTTCACGTTCGACGACGATCGACAACGTTGGCGTCTGAACGCGGCCGACGGTCGTCAAGAAGAAGCCGCCGCCCTTGCTGTTGAACGCGGTCATCGCCCGCGTGCCGTTGATCCCGACGAGCCAGTCGGCTTCCGAGCGGCAGCGTGCGGCGTCGGCGAGCGGCTGCATGTCCGTGTCGCTGCGCAGATGCGCGAAACCGTCGCGGATCGCCTGCGGCGTCATCGACTGCAGCCAAAGGCGCTGGACCGGCTGCTTCGCCTTCGCGTGCTGCACGATCAGGCGGAAAATCAGCTCGCCCTCGCGCCCCGCGTCACATGCGTTGATCAGGCGGTCGACGTCCTTGCGCTTCATGAGCTTGGTCAGGACTTTCAGGCGCGACTCGCTTTTTGCGATCGGGTTCAGGTCGAAATGCGGGGGGATGACGGGCAGATGAGCGAAGCTCCATTTCCCCCGCTTGACCTCGTACTCTTCCGGGGCGGCGATTTCCAGCAGGTGGCCGACCGCGGACGACAGGACGAATTCGTCGCTCTCGAAGTACTCGTCATGCTTTGTAAAGCCGCCCAAAGCGCGCGCGATGTCGTTCGCGACAGAAGGCTTTTCCGCAATGATCAGTGCTTTGGACATGACAGATGTGTGTTGGTAGACCGGGTTCGCCGGCGTGGGTCCCTTTTACGACGGCTTTATAGCACACGCCGTGGCGACGGCGGCGCGGCGTGCAAAAAGCGGCTCATCATAGTGGGGGGCCGCAATGGCGGCAAGCGCCCGGCGTGGCGGCACGCGCGACGGCGCGAAAAGCTGCCGGGCTGGCGTGCGGCTTACGCCTCGACATTCAGGATATTGCGCAATTTCGGTGCGTGCGGCGCGCCGGGCACGGCGCTCAGGTCGGACAGCATCCGTTCGACGATCGCCGCGTGCGGCAGCACCGTGCCGAAGAAGCGCGCGGTGTTCGCGTCCTCGATCAGGATCGTCGGGAAATTCTCGACGTCGAGATCGTCGAGCCGGTCGGCATGGGTTTCGACGTCGATCCACGCGAAGCAGGCCTCGGGATGGGCGTCGGCGAGCTGGTCGAAGGCCGTTCGGTACTCGCGGCAGGTGCCGCACCATTCGGCGCACAGGCAGGCGACCAGCAGCGTGTCGGGATCGGCGAGGCGCTCGGCGATCCGATCGGCATCGGTGTCGAGATTCAGCGCGGGCATGGAATTCCTTGAGTAGCGTCGGCGGCACGGCCGCCTCTATGCGGGGGACTGTAGCACGCCGGACGCGGGCGGGGTGGGCGTTGCGTCAAGCCGCGCGAAGCGTCCGCCGGGCATGCTCGCAACGCGGCCGGCCAGTTCGAGCCCGAGTAGCGAGCGGTGCAGCGCGTCGTCGGGCAAGCCGGTGTGCTCGGCGAGCCACTCGTAAGTAACGGGGCCGTATCCCAGTGCGGCGAGCACGGATTGTTCGGCCGGGTTGTCGGTTCGCGTGCCGTCGATCTCGGCGGGCGCAGCGGCCGGAATGGCGGAACCCGCTTTCCCGATGTGCTCGCCCGCGCACTGCCCGGGGGTGTCGGTTGTTCCTCCGTTATCGGGGCGCGAACGCGAATTCGCCGCGCGGCCGGCGTGAGCAGCCGGTTCGCCCAACCCGTATTCCTCAAGCACGTCGAGCGGCGTCGCGGTGAGCTTCGCGCCGTCGCGGATCAGCGCGTGGCAGCCCTGCGCGAGCGGCGCGTGGATCGAGCCAGGCATCGCGAACACGTCGCGGCCCAGCTCGTTCGCGAGCCGCGCGGTGATCAGCGAGCCGGAGCGCGGCGCGGCTTCGACGACGAGCGCGCCGAGCGCGAGCGCAGCGATCAGCCGGTTGCGCTGCGGGAAATGTGACGCCCGCGCGGGTGTGCCGAGCGGCCATTCGGAAACGATCGCGCCACGTGCGGCAATCTCGTGCGCAAGGGTGCGGTGCCGAGCCGGATAGACGAGATCGGCACCCGTCGCGATCACCGCGACCGTGCCGGCGCGGCCGTCGAGCCCGCCGCGATGTGCGGCGCCGTCGATGCCGAGCGCGAGACCGGAGACGATCACGAGGCCCGCATCGGACAGCGCATGCGAGAAGCGCGTGGCGTCTGCGAGCCCCTGCGGCGTTGCATGGCGGCTTCCGACCACGGCGAGCCCGCGTCCGTGCAGCAAGTCCAGCCTGCCCTTTACATATAGCAGCGGTGGCGGATCATGCAGGTCGCGCAGCCGCGGCGGATAGACGGGATCGTTGAGCGTGACGATCGCGTTGCCCGGTGTATCGAGCCATGCCAGTGTGGCGCCGGTGCGCGCATCGAGGTCGTTCCGCTCGCTGGTGCGCACTGCCCGCGCGGTGGCAGCGCTGCTCGCCGCACCGATGGCCTGGTCGGACGCGCGCAGCAGCGCCGTCGGCGAGCCGAATGCATCGAGCAGCGCGCGCAGCACGGCGGGCGAGAGTCCCGGCGCATGTGAGAGCTGCAGCCACGCACGCAACGCGGAGGTCGTCAGCGCTTGCGGCGACATGAGGTTCCCCTCGAATGCGGCGGCCAGCGAACCGCGTGGCGCCATGATAAAATTTTCATCATCCGAAATACTCGACAGGGCCGCGCGCGCGAGCGTCCGGCCAATTGCAGGAGGCAGACCCGCGGCGTTGACATGCCGCGCGTCCGCCTCATCTTCATTGCATCCCGGCGGCGGCGCCAGCCGGCCGGATGGCCGATGCGGCGCGCCGCTCCACCGAATACCGAACACCATGGCTTTGCTGAACATTCTTCATTACCCCGACAAGCGGCTGCACAAGGTCGCCAAGCCCGTCGACAAGGTCGACGACCGGATCCGCAAGCTCGTCGCCGACATGGCCGAAACCATGTACGCCGCGCCGGGCATCGGCCTGGCGGCGACGCAGGTCGACGTGCACGAGCGCGTGATCGTGATCGACGTCTCCGAGGAGAAGAACGAGCTGCGCGCGTTCATCAATCCCGAGATCATCTGGTCGAGCGACGTGAAACAGATCTACGAGGAGGGTTGCCTGTCGGTACCCGGGATCTACGACGAAGTCGAGCGTCCCGACCACGTGCGTGTGCGTGCGCTCAACGAGCAGGGCGAGACCTTCGAGCTCGACTGCGAGGGCCTTCTCGCCGTGTGCGTGCAGCACGAGATGGATCACCTGATGGGTCGCGTGTTCGTCGAATACCTGTCGCCGCTGAAGCAGACCCGTATCAAGACGAAGATGAAGAAACTCGAACGCGCGATGTGACGCGCGTTTGCCCAGACCGATCCCGAACGCTTTCATGACCCATACGTTGCGCGTGATTTTTGCCGGCACGCCGGAATTCGCCGCGGCCGCACTCGCCGCGATCCACGAGGCCGGTTTTCCGGTGCCGCTCGTGCTCACCCAGCCCGACCGCCCCGCCGGGCGCGGGATGAAACTGCAGGCGAGCGCCGTGAAGCGCTATGCCGTCGAGCACGGAATGTCCGTCGCGCAGCCGACGTCGCTGCGCCGCGCGGGCAAGTACCCGACGGAGGCGGCCGACGCGATCGAGCTGCTGCGCACGACACCGCACGACGTGATGGTGGTCGCCGCATACGGCCTGCTGCTGCCGCAGGAAGTGCTCGACATTCCGCGCGCCGGCTGCATCAACATCCACGCGTCACTGCTGCCGCGCTGGCGCGGCGCCGCGCCGATCCATCGCGCGATCGAGGCCGGTGACGCCGAGACGGGCGTCACGCTGATGCAGATGGACGCCGGCCTCGACACCGGCGCGATGATCGACGAAGCGCGCGTCGCGATCGCGGCCGGCGATACGACCGCGACCCTTCACGACCGGCTGGCCGCCGACGGCGCGCGCCTGATCGTCGACGCCCTGGTGCGGCTCGAGCGCGACGGCGCGCTGCCCGCCACTCCGCAACCGGCCGACGGCGTGACTTACGCGGAAAAGATCGGCAAGCACGAAGCGGCGCTCGACTGGCGCAAGCCGGCCGACGTGCTCGCGCGCCAGGTGCGCGCGTTCGACCCGTTCCCGGGCGGCGTCGCGATGCTCGACGGCGCGGCAATCAAGCTGTGGGCGGCCGAGCCCGTGGCGGCGCGCGGCGCGATTGTCGACGCGGCGCCCGGCACGATCGTCGAGGCTTCGCCGGAAGGCGTGGTCGTCGCATGCGGTGGCGGCGCGCTGCGCGTCACGCAACTGCAGAAGCCGGGCGGCAAGCGGCTGCCCGCGCGCGAATTCCTGGCCGGCTCGCCGCTCGCCGCGGGCCAGCGCTTCGCGTTGCCCGACGGGCTGTGAGCGTCATTCGACCCGACATGCCGGTCGCGCGCAATTGGCCGGATGGCCGAGTCGCACGGCGCGGCAGGCGCGCGTAGAATTTCCCTGCGCTTTCCGATTTCGAGGTTTTCATGCTTGGCATCACCCATTTCGGCTTCTTCGTGCTCGCGGTTTTCCTGCTGAACGTCACGCCCGGCCCCGATACGGCGTACATCGTCGGCCGCAGCGTCGCGCAGGGCCGTGGCGCGGGGCTGATGTCCGCGCTCGGCATCTCCGCCGGCTGCTGCGTGCACGCGCTTGCGTGCGCGTTCGGCCTGACCGCGCTGCTCGCGGCGTCGGCCGCCGCGTTCATGGTGATCAAGCTGGTCGGTGCCGCTTACCTGATCTACCTCGGCGCGCGCATGATCCTCGCGAAGCAGGCCGCCGCGCCGGCAGGCGCCGAGGCGGCGCGGGCCACGGCCGCGAAGCCGCTGCGCCAGCTGTTCATGCAGGGTTTCTGGACCAACGTGCTGAACCCGAAGGTCGTGCTGTTCTTCGTGTCGTTCTTCCCGCAGTTCGTGTCGGCCGACAGCCCGCACAAGGCGCTGGCGTTCCTGGCTCTCGGTTCGGTGTTTCTCGTGATGAGCACGGTCTGGAGCTGCATCGTCGCGTGGGTCGCGGGCAGCGTCACGCAGCGCTTTTCCGGCAAGCCGGGCGTCAGGAAGTGGCTTGACCGCACGGTGGGCAGCGCCTTCGTCGGCCTCGGGCTGCGGCTCGCGGCGACGCAACGCTGAAATTGAATTTTTCCGGCAAGACCTTATCTAACAAATCGCTTACAATTTTCCGCCGTGCATCGTAATGTGCGGCGGGTCCCCTGACGGATAAGGAGTGGGTATGTTCAATTGGGTCAAAACGGCGATGCTGATGGCCGCGATCACGGCCCTGTTCATCGTGATCGGCGGCATGATCGGCGGCTCGCGCGGCATGACGATCGCGCTGCTGTTCGCGCTCGGCATGAATTTCTTCTCGTACTGGTTCTCCGACAAGATGGTGCTGCGCATGTACAACGCGCAGGAGGTCGACGAGAACACGGCGCCGCAGTTCTACCGGATGGTGCGCGAGCTCGCCACGCGTGCGAACCTGCCGATGCCGCGCGTCTACCTGATCAATGAGGACGCGCCGAACGCGTTCGCCACGGGCCGCAACCCCGAGCACGCGGCGGTCGCCGCGACGACGGGCATCCTGCGTGTGCTGTCCGAGCGCGAGATGCGCGGCGTGATGGCGCATGAGCTCGCGCACGTGAAGCATCGCGACATCCTGATTTCGACGATCACCGCGACGATGGCAGGCGCGATTTCGGCGCTGGCCAACTTCGCGATGTTCTTCGGCGGTCGCGACGAAAACGGCCGTCCGGCCAACCCGATCGCGGGGATCGCAGTCGCGTTGCTCGCACCGATCGCCGGTGCGCTGATCCAGATGGCGATCTCGCGAGCGCGCGAGTTCGAGGCCGACCGCGGCGGCGCGCAGATCTCGGGAGATCCGCAGTCGCTCGCCACCGCGCTCGACAAGATCCATCGCTATGCGGCCGGCATCCCGTTCCAGGCGGCCGAAGCGCATCCGGCCACCGCGCAGATGATGATCATGAACCCGCTTCACGGCGGCGGTCTGCAGAATCTGTTCTCCACGCACCCGGCGACCGAGGAGCGCATCGCGCGCCTGATGGAGATGGCGCGCACCGGCCGCTTCGACTAAGTCGCGTCGCGCTCGACACATCACCCCGCATGCCCCGCGCTGCGGGGTGTTTCATTTGTGCGCCCCGTAAAGGGGCCGCATGATCGCGCGCTACAATGCGCGGTTTGGAATCGCGGCGGCCACGCGGCCGCTGGGTTCCCGCCGCTCGCGGCACCCGTTTGCCGATTTTGCTCCGATGACACGAACCCGCTCCTCCGCTCAGTCTTCCTCCGGCCGCGCCGCGCGCCTGCCCGCGCTGCATCTCGCGCCCGATTCGCTGGGCTTCGCGCTCGACGCGGCCGCGCAGGCCGTCGATGCGGTGCGGCGCGGCACCGCGCTGCCGGCGGCACTGGCCGCGGTGTTCGCGCAGATGCCGGCCGGCGCGCAGGCGCTGGCGCGCGGCGCGACGCAGGACGTCGCGTACCGGACGATGCGTCGTCTCGGCAGTGCGGATTGGCTGATCGGCCGGCTGGTCAGCAAGGCGCCGCCCGCACATGTGCATGCGGTGCTCGCCGGTGCGCTTGCGCTGCTGCTCGATCCGGAGGACGCGGCCGCGTATCCGGCATTCACCATCGTCGACCAGGCCGTCACAGTGATCGGCGCACGGCGCGAATTTGCGTTCGCGAAGGGGCTGGTCAACGCCGTGCTGCGGCGTTTCCAGCGTGAGCGCGACGCGCTCGTCGCGGCGATGCAGAACGATCCCGTCGCACGCTGGAATTACCGCACTTGGTGGGTCGATGCGGTGAAGCGTGCGTGGCCGGAAGCCTGGCAGACGATTCTTGCGGCCGGCGAGCGCCAGGGTCCGCTGACGCTGCGCGTGAACGCGCGCCGCGCAACCGTCGATGCGTATCTCGATACGCTGCGCGCGAGCGGAATCGAGGCGACCGGGATCGGCCGCCATGCGGTGCGGCTCGCGTCGGCGCTGCCGGTTGACCGCATTCCGGGCTTTGCCGACGGCGTCGTGTCGGTGCAGGATGCCGGTGCTCAGCTTGCGGCCGAATGGCTCGGTGCGCGCGACGGCATGCGCGTGCTCGACGCGTGCGCGGCACCGGGCGGCAAGACCGGGCATATCCTCGAGCTGGCCGACGCCGAAGTCGTCGCACTCGAAAGCGACGCGACCCGCGCGGCGCGCATCGGCGAGAACCTCGCGCGCCTGTCTCTCGCGGCGGACGTGCGCGTGGGCGACGCGGGCGCGCCGGACGCGTGGTACGACGGCCGTCCGTTCGACCGCATCCTGGCCGACGTGCCATGCTCGGCGTCCGGCATCGTGCGTCGTCATCCCGACATTCGCTGGCTGCGCCGCGAAGCCGATATTGCCGCGCTCGTCGCGGAGCAGCGCCGCATCCTGACAGCGTTGTGGCCGCTCGTGAAGCCGGGCGGCGAACTGCTCTACGTGACCTGTTCGATCTTCCCTGAGGAAGGTGAGTTGCAGGCTCGCTGGTTTGAAGCGGCCTGTGAAGATGCGGTACGATTGGACGCGCCCGGCCAACTGCTGCCGGGCGGCGTGCACGGCGGGGCGGCCGGCGCACTCGACCAGAACACCGATCACGACGGATTTTTCTACGCGCGGTTTCAGAAACGGTGACGATCAAACACCTTTTTCCACTTCGGCTCGCGGCCGTCCTGCTGGTCGCGTTGGCGCTGTGCCTGACTGTCGTTCGGCCGGCGCGTGCCGAGTCGATCGCCGTGCAGCGCGCATCGCTGCAGGCTGACGGAAGCGGCTGGAGCCTCGATGCCCGCTTCGATTTCGAGCTGAATCCGAACCTCGAGGATGCCGTCAACAAGGGCATCCCGCTTTACTTCACGACCGATTTCGAACTGGGCCGCGCGCGCTGGTACTGGTTCGACGAGCAGCCGGTGTCGGTGTCGCAGACGATCCGCCTGTCGTTCCAGCCGCTCACGCGCGAATACCGCGTGTCGACGGGCGGGCTGCAACTCGGCTTCCCGTCGCTGAAGGACGCGCTCGCGGTCGTCCGGCACATCACGTCGTGGCACGTGATCGACCGCAACCAGGTGCGTGCCGGCGAAACCTACACCGCCTCGGTGCGGATGCAACTCGATACGGCGCTGATGCCGAAGCCGTTCCAGGTCGACGCGGTGAACAACCGCGACTGGACGCTCGGGTCGGACTGGAAGCGCTTCACTTTCACGGTGACCGAACGTGCTAAATAAAGTGCGCCGCGCGGCCAGCGGGAAGAGCCTCCTCGTTCGTGTGATCGTCTCGACCGTCGCGCTCACGGCGCTGCTGCTGCTCGTGCTGCTCGCGGCCGCGAGCGCGAACACCGAATTCTTCGACCGCTACTACTCGTGGCTGTACGCGATGAACATCATCGTCGCGCTCGTGTTCCTGCTGGTGGTGCTCGGGCTGATCGGGATGATCGTCGTGCGCCTGAGGAAGGGCAAGTTCGGCACGCGGCTGCTCGCGAAGCTCGCGGTGTTCTTCGCGCTCGTCGGCGTGGTGCCGGGCGGGATCATCTACATCGTGTCGTACCAGTTCGTGTCGCGCAGTATCGAGTCGTGGTTTGACGTGAACGTCGAGACCGCGCTGACCGCCGGCCTGAACCTCGGCCGCGGGATGCTCGACGCGTCGCTGTCCGACCTGCAGACGAAGGCGCGGCTGATGTCGGACCAGCTCGCGAGCGTCGATGCGAACACGAACGGCACGACACTCACGCTCTTGCGCCTGCGCGACCAGTTCGGCGTGCAGGATGCGACGATCGTCGAGCCGAGCCGCGGCGGCTCCGGCGCGGCGCCCGACCTGCACATCGTCGCGCAGGCATCGGGCAATTTCGCCGCGCTGATTCCGGACGACCTGCCGACTCCGCTGATGCTGAGCCAGGCGCGCGAACACGGCGCGTACGCGGCGATCGAGGGCGAGGTCGACGGCGACCCGCGCACGCACGGCGCGAAGGGCGCGCTGCGGCTGCGCGTCGTGCGGCCGATACCTGATGCGACGACGTCGCTGCTGCAACCGGCGGAGCGATTCCTGCAGCTCACCCAGCCGGTGCCGCCCACGCTCGCGCACAACGCCGACGCGGTGCAGCGCGCGTATCGCGAGTACCAGGAAAAAGCGCTCGGCCGCACCGGGCTGCGCAAGATGTACATCGGCACGCTGACGCTCGCGCTGTTCCTCGCGACCTTCATTGCGATGATGCTCGCGCTCGCGCTCGGCCAGCAGCTCGCGCGGCCGCTGTTCCTGCTCGCGCAGGGCACGAAGGAGATCACCGAAGGCGACTACACGCCGAAGCGCGAGATCAAGTCGCGCGACGAGCTCGGCTTCCTCACGCAGTCGTTCAACGCGATGACGCGCCAGTTGTCCGAGGCGCGGCAGGCGGTCGAGAAGAACCGTATCGCGCTCGAGCATTCGAAGACGTATCTCGAGAGCATCCTCGCGAACCTGACGGCCGGCGTGTTCGTGCTCGATCGCCAGTTCCGGCTGACGACGGCCAACCGCGGCGCCGAGCGGATCTTCCGGCAGCCGTTCGGCGCGATGATCGGCACGGCGCTCGACCGGATCGGCGTCGTCGCGGAATTCGGCGCGATGGTGCGCAAGGCATTCGCCGATCGCGAAGCGGCTTCGGACGGCGGCAGCGGCGATCGCGGTCACTGGCAGCAGCAGTTCGCGATCGAGGTGCCGGGCGAAGCCGATCCGCTGACCTTGCTCGTGCGCGGCACACGCCTCGTATCGACGGTCGAGGGCGAGGCCGACGATCCACAGACGTCCGGCTACGTCGTCGTCTTCGACGACATCTCCGACGTGATTTCCGCGCAGCGCTCGGTCGCATGGGGCGAGGTCGCGCGGCGGCTCGCGCACGAGATCAAGAACCCGCTGACGCCGATCCAGCTGTCGGCCGAGCGGTTGCAGATGAAGCTGTCCGACAAGCTCGCACCGCCCGATGCGGACGTGCTCAAGCGCGGCGCGACGATGATCGTCAACCAGGTGGCCGCGATGAAGCGGATGGTCGACGATTTCCGCGAATATGCGCGCACGCCGCCGGCGGTGCTCGCGAACCTGCAGCTGAACGAACTGGCGAGCGAGGTGCTCGGGCTGTATGGTGTCGGCGAAGGCAAGAGCGCGATCGTCGCCGAACTCGCGCCGTCGCTGCCGGTGATTCGCGGCGACGCGACGCAACTGCGCCAGGTGATTCACAACCTGCTGCAGAACGCGCAGGACTCGGTCGCGGAAGTCGCGCATCCGCGTGTGTTGATCGAAACCAAGACAGTAGAATATGGCGACCCCGACGCCGAGGGCAAAACGCGCGTCGCGGTCCGTCTTACCGTGTCCGACAACGGGCCCGGTTTTCCGGCACGCATCCTGACCCGTGCGTTCGAGCCTTACGTGACGACGAAGGCGAAGGGCACGGGGCTCGGGCTGGCCACGGTCAAGAAAATCGTCGACGAGCACGGCGCGCGGATCGATCTGCGCAATCGCATGCACGGCGAGACCGTCGAGGGTGCGCAGGTGTCGATCCTGTTCCTGCAGATGGCGAGCGATACGCCAGGCGCCGAATCCGGCGCGCAGGGCGGGACGGCTCCCGCCAAGACAAAAGCAAGTATGCAGACAAAGGCAGCGTAAATGGCAACCATCCTGGTGGTAGATGATGAAATGGGCATCCGGGAATTGCTCTCGGAGATCCTCAGCGATGAAGGACATGTCGTCGAGGCGGCGGAGAACGCGCAGGCCGCGCGGGAGTACCGCCTGAATCAGGCGCCCGATCTCGTGCTGCTCGATATCTGGATGCCCGATACCGACGGCGTCACGCTGCTCAAGGAATGGGCGGCGCAGGGCCTGTTGACGATGCCCGTGATTATGATGTCCGGGCACGCGACGATCGACACGGCCGTCGAGGCGACGAAGATCGGCGCACTCGATTTCCTCGAGAAGCCGATCGCGCTGCAGAAGCTGCTGAAGTCCGTCGAGCACGGTCTCGCGCGCGGCGCGGCGCCGGTGTCCGTCAGCGCGGCCGCGAAAGCCGGTGTCGGGCAAGCATCGGGGCAGGCGGCAGTCGCATCCGCGGCCGCGCTGCCGACGCTCGGCGACGACATGGCCACGGCGCTCGGCCTCGCGGGCCAGACGGCCGCGATTCCGTTCGACATCCCGTTGCGCGAAGCGCGCGACGCATTCGAGCGCGCGTACTTCGAATATCACCTCGCACGCGAGAACGGCAGCATGACGCGCGTCGCGGAAAAGACGGGCCTCGAGCGCACGCACCTCTATCGCAAGCTCAAGCAACTCGGCGTCGAGCTCGGCAAGAAACCGACCGAAGGCGCCGCATAAAATATTTCGCGAAAACACTTGCTCAGGAACGAATAGCTCGATATACTTTCATTCTTCGTTGGCCCGGTAGCTCAGTTGGTAGAGCAGCGGATTGAAAATCCGCGTGTCGATGGTTCGATTCCGTCCCAGGCCACCAGCATTTAAAACCCCAAGAATCGGAAGGTTCTTGGGGTTTTTCGTTTGTGGTGGGTATTGCGTGTCGTGGGCAGCGTGCCCGGCAGCATTTGCCGGGGCATGATAAAATCCGTGCCCGCTCAATGACTTAGCGCATCGCTTCATGCGCATGGCCGGTCGCCCGTGGCGCGCCTGCCGCGGTGCGCGGCAACGATGCCGCGCGATGAGCGGTATAAGCGCGCTGCCGCATTCGCGGCCGACCGCGCTGCCTATACTGGTCGGGCCGGCGCAGGCCGGCCGCGTCGGGCCGCCCGGCGGCAGCCGGCCTCGGGGCGCAGTGCGACGCGAGCCTACACATTCACGGAGTATCACGGTGATTCGGACAGACGCTAAAGACGGCGCGCTCGTGTTGTTTTCCGGCGGGCAGGATTCCGCCACGTGCGTGGCCTGGGCCCTGGAACGCTACCAGACGGTCGAGACGCTCGGCTTCGATTACGGCCAGCGTCATCGCGTCGAACTCGAGTGTCGCGAAGGCGTGCGCGAAGCGCTGAAGCGCAAGTTTCCGGCGTGGTCGGACCGCCTCGGCGACGATCACATGATCGATCTGTCGGTGCTCGGCGCGATCAGCGATACCGCGATGACGCGCACGATCGAGATCGAGACCTCGGCGAACGGCTTGCCGAACACGTTCGTGCCGGGCCGCAACCTGCTGTTCATGACGATCGCGGCCGCGATCGCCTATCGCCGCGGTCTGCGCGTGCTGGTCGGCGGAATGTGCGAGACCGATTTCTCGGGCTACCCGGACTGCCGCGACGACACGATGAAGGCGCTGCAGGTCGCGCTGAACCTCGGCATGGACACGCGCGTCGTGCTCGAGACCCCGCTGATGTGGCTGGACAAGGCGCAGACTTGGCAACTCGCCGAGCAACTCGGCGGGGAGGCACTCGTCGAACTGATCCGCGTCGAGACGCACACGTGCTACGTGGGCGAGCGCGCGGAACTGCACGACTGGGGCTTCGGCTGCGGCGAATGCCCCGCCTGCAAGCTGCGCAAGCGTGGCTACGAGGCCTACCTGAAGGGCGAGCGGGTGACCGAAGCGCCGCTGTGACGCGGGTGCGTCGGCGGCGCTGGATGAATAACGGATTCTGATCGACAACGAGCGGCGCAAGCCGGACGAAGCACGATGACTTACGCGGTCAAGGAAATTTTCTACACGTTGCAGGGCGAGGGCGCGAACGCGGGCCGTCCGGCCGTGTTCTGCCGGTTCGCCGGCTGCAATCTGTGGTCGGGCCGTGAAGAGGATCGTGCGGACGCCGTGTGCCGTTTCTGCGATACGGACTTCGTCGGCACCGATGGCGAGAACGGCGGCAAGTTCAAGGACGCCGAAGCGCTCGTCGCGACGATCGCCGGCCTGTGGCCGGACGGCGAAGCGCATCGCTTCGTCGTCTGCACGGGCGGCGAGCCGATGCTGCAGCTCGACCAGCCGCTCGTCGACGCGCTGCATGCAGCAGGCTTCGAGATCGCGATCGAGACCAATGGCTCGCTGCCGGTGCTCGAGACGATCGACTGGATCTGCGTGAGCCCGAAGGCCGACGCGCCGCTCGTCGTCACGAAGGGCAACGAACTGAAGGTCGTGATCCCGCAGGACAACCAGCGGCTGGCCGACTACGCGAAGCTCGATTTCGAGTATTTTCTCGTGCAGCCGATGGACGGCCCGTCGCGCGATCTCAATACGAAGCTCGCGATCGACTGGTGCAAGCGGCATCCGCAGTGGCGGCTGTCGATGCAGACCCACAAATATCTGAACATTCCCTGAGCCACGGCTTTTGACATCGTGCTGATTACCCGAAAACTCGAATTCGACGCGGGCCACCGCATTCCCGATCACCGCAGCCAGTGCCGGAACCTGCACGGCCATCGCTACGTGCTCGAAGTCACGCTGCGCGGCGATCTCGTCGATACCGAGGGGGCGCCCGACCGCGGCATGGTGATGGATTTCGCCGACGTGAAGGCGCTCGCGGTCGAGCACCTCGTCAACAAGTGGGATCACGCGTTCCTGGTCTACGCGCGCGACGAAGTCGTGCGCTCGTTCCTCGAGCAGATGGCCGACCACAAGACCGTCGTGCTCGACCGCATCCCGACCGTCGAGAACCTCGCGGCGATCGCATTCGACATCCTCGCGAACGTGTACGACGCGCACTACGGCGTGAACCTGCGCCTGGAACGTGTGCGTCTGTACGAAACGCCGAACTGCTGGGCCGACGTCGAGCGCCAGCCCGGCCGCTGATATTGCCCTTCCGGCAGCCTCGCCAACCGGTGCGGGCTGCCTGCCACCGTGCCGTGCGGCCTCGTCCGGCGCCGCTTTCCACCTGTTCCCACATTCCGTGTAACGCCGCGCTATGATCGTTGCGTGGCACCGGAAAACGCATCCGCGCGACCCGCGCTGTCAGATCGGCCGCCTACGTCCGACCAACGTTCAGGGCCCCGGTCCGGCGCCGCCGTGCATGGCGGCCCGGCGTGTTACGCCCGCTTTGCTTGTTGCTTGTCCCGTTCGATTGCCGTTCCGTCCAGGAGGCCGTATCGATGAGCACGCTCACCAATTCCCTCAAACAACGTCTGCACGACGGCGACGAGCCGCTGTACGGCCTGTGGCTGTCGCTCGGCAGCGATTCGGTCGCGGAAGCGCTTGCGCACGCCGGCTACGACTGGCTCTGCATCGACATGGAGCACGCGCCGAACGACAGCCGCGACGTCGCGTCGCAACTGCGCGCGCTGGCGGCGGCGCACCTGCCGAGCGAGCCCGTGGTGCGCGTGCCGGGGCGCGAGCCGTGGCTCGTGAAGCGCGCGCTCGACGCCGGCGCGCGCACGCTGATGTTCCCGTGCATCGAGACGCCCGACGAGGCCGCGCACGCCGTGCGTCTCACGCGCTTCCCGTCGCCGGATTCCCCCGACGGGCTGCGCGGCGTGGCCGGCATGGTGCGTGCGGCGGCGTTCGGCATGCGCCGCGATTACCTGCAGACGGCGAATGCGCAGGTCGCGGTGATCGTGCAGATCGAATCGGCGCGGGGCATCGATGAAGTCGAGCGGATCGCCGCGACGCCGGGCGTCGACTGCCTGTTCGTCGGCCCGGCCGATCTGGCGGCGAGCCTCGGGCATCTCGGCGACAGCCGCCACCCGGACGTCGAAACCGCGATGGCGCGCGTGCTCGCGGCCGGCAGGCAGGCCGGCGTCGCGGTCGGCATCTTCGCGAACGATACGGCAACCGCGCGCCAGTATCGCGAGGCCGGCTACCGGATGATCACGCTGTCGGCCGACGTGAGCTGGCTGCTGCGTGCGACGCGCCAGGCGCTGCAGGAGGTGCGGTCATGAACGGCAGCGACGGCGCGGAGTCCGGACGCGCGCGGCGTACGGCCGTCGTACGCGGGCGCATCGGCACGATGCTCGGGCTGTGGGCCGTGTGCGTCGCGGCGGTCGCGCAGAATGCGCCGCATGCGAAGCCGGACCCGGCGCGCGAGACGCAATCGGCGGTGGCCGACTACAACGCCGGCGACTATCGCGCGGCGCTGGTGCAGTTCCACGACGCGGCCGAACGCGGCGACCGGCTCGCGCAGTTCAACTACGCGATGATGCTGCTCACCGGCGTTGGCGTGACCGCGAACGTCGACGAAGGGCTGCGCTGGCTGAAGCGGGCGGCCGACGCGAATATGTCGCATGCGCAGTACGTGTACGGGCGGATGTTCGACGACGGCGAGTTTGTCGCGCGCAATCCGGCCGAAGCGCACCGCTGGTTCCTGCGCGCGGCGAAGCAGGGGCACGTGCAGGCCGAGCTGTCGCTCGCGAACCAGTTCCTCGACGGGCGCGGCACCCAGCGCGACAACCGGCAGGCGTTCGCGTGGTACAAGCAGGCAGCCGACGCGGGCGAGCCGACCGCGCAGTACGTGACCGCGTCGTTCTACGAGCGCGGCGGCGACGGCGTCACGCAGAACCTGAACATCGCGCGCGCGTATTACGCGGCCGCGGCCGCGCAGGGCGACGAGACGGCCGGGCTGAAATTCAAGGAGCTGAGCGCGCGCCTGAAGACGCAGGAGCCGGCCTCGGGCGCCGGCGCGGACCACGGGAACCCGCGCGCGACGCCGTAGTGAGCGGGCGGCACGCACTGCATTCGACCTGCCCGATGAAAAACGGCGCACGAGGCGCCGTTTTTCATTGCCGCGACTGCTCCGCTGGCGACTGCGTGTCGTGCGCGGCGTCAGCTCTTCATCAGCCGCCGCTGTCGCCCGACGCTCATGATCATCCCGATCGCGATGCCGAGCGTCGTGAGCGCGGTGCCGCCGTAGCTCATGAACGGCAACGGCACGCCGACGACGGGCAGCACGCCACTCACCATCCCGATGTTGACGAACGCATAGACGAAGAACGCGAGCGTGAGCGAGCCCGCGAGCAGACGGCCGAACAGCGTCGCGCCCTGCGCGGCGATGTAGAGCCCGCGCGCGATCAGCGCCATGTAGAGCGTCAGCAGCACGAGGCCGCCGACGAGCCCCCATTCCTCCGAGAACACCGCGAAGATGAAGTCGGTGTGTTTCTCCGGAATGAATTCGAGGTGGGCCTGCGTGCCCTTCAGGTAGCCCTTGCCGAGCACACCGCCCGAGCCGATCGCGATCACGGCCTGGATCGTGTGGAAGCCCTTGCCGAGCGGGTCGGAGGTCGGGTCGAGCAGCGTGCACACACGGTGCTTCTGGTAGTCGTGCATCAGCGGCCACTGCACTTCGGGCTGGCAGATGCGCTCTTCGAACACGGCGATCGAGCCGACCGCGATCACGCCCGCGACGAGCACCGGCACGATCAGCTTGAACGACAGGCCGGCGAGGTAGATCACGAAGAAGCCGGCCGCGAACACGAGCAGGCCCGTGCCGAGATCGGGCTGCTTGGCGATCAACCCGACCGGCACCATCAGGATCCCGAACGCGGCGACGAAGTCGTACCAGCGCAGCCCGCCTTCGCGGCGCTGGTAATACCACGCGAGCATCAGCGGTGTCGCGATCTTGAGGATTTCCGACGGCTGGATCACGACGCCGACGTTCAGCCAGCGCTTCGCGCCCTTCTTGGTCATCCCGAACAGCGCGACCGCGACCAGCAGCGCGACCCCGAACGAATACAGCGGGACCGCGAAGCGCATCAGGGTCGTCGGCGGAATGTTGGCGATCACCCACATCAGCACGAACGTCAGCAGGATGTTGCGCAATTGGTCCTCGACGCGGCCCGGCATGTCGATCGACGCGCTGTACAGCGTGACGATGCCGACGCACAGCAGCAGGAACACGATGAGGGCGAGCGGGCGGTCGAAGCCCGCGAACATCTGCTTGATCTTGTCGAGCCAGGCGCGCTTGTCGAATTGCATGCCTTTCTCCGTTAATGAGCGGTGCCGGCGTTCGCCGCTTTCGCGGCGGCCGGGGCACGGGAGTTGTCGTCGCGCGGCGCGGTGGCGAGCGGCTGCGCGTCGCTGGCGGGCCGGCGAGGCCGGTGCGGGCGCCGGATCGGCGGCAGGCTCGCGGCCATCGGCGCTGCTGCGCTCGCGACGGCGGGCTGCGCCGCGCTTGCCCCGGCCGCGCCCGATGCATCGGGCGCCGACGCGGCCGATGCCGCATCCGCCGCGCTGGCCGCGACCGGCACGACGGGCTGGGGAAGCGCCTTGAAGCCGGCCGCGACGGACACGGTCTTCGAGGCATCGCCGATCACCGGTGCGTTGATCGGCTCGGTCGCCGACGCAGCGGCGGCGACGGCGGCCGCCTCATTCTCCGGTTTCTGGCGATCGACGAGGTAGAAATCGAGCACGCGGCGCGCGATCGGGCCGGCGGCCTGCGCGCCCCAACCGCCGTTCTCGACGATCAGCGCGATGGCGATCTGCGGATGGTCGACCGGCGCGTACGCGATGAACAGCGCGTGGTCGCGCAAGTGCTCGGCGAGCAGGTGGCCCTTGTAGTTCGAGCCCTGCAGCGAGAACACCTGCGCGGTGCCGGTCTTGCCGGCAGCGAGGTACGGCGCGCCGCGGAACACCTTGTACGCGGTGCCGGACGGGTTCTCGATCACGTTCTCCATCCCGCGCTTCACCACGTCGATGTCGGCCTGCTTGAGCGGAATCGTTTCGCTTTCCTTCGGCACGGTCAGATGGCGCCCGCGCGTGATCGGATCCTCGACCTCCTTCACGAGGTGGGGCTTCATCACGACGCCGTTGTTCGCGAGCGTCGCGGTGGCGTGCGCGAGCTGCAGGATCGTGAACGAGTTGTAGCCCTGGCCGATCCCGAGGCTGATCGTCTCGCCGTCGAACCACTTCTGCTGCGCGGCCTTCTTGAACGCCTTTTTCTTCCAGTCGGTCGACGGCAGGATCCCGCGCGCCTCGCCCTGGATGTCGATGCCGGTGATCTGGCCGAAACCGAACGGCTTCATGAAGTTCGCGATCGCGTTCACGCCGAGGTCGCGCGCGAGCATGTAGAAGTAGGTGTCGTTCGACACCATGATCGCCTTGTTCATGTCGACCCAGCCCTGGCCCGAGCGCACGTCGTTGCGGAACGTGTGACCACCGAACGTGAAGTAGCCGGGATCCTGGAAGCCCCAGCCCGGCGAGCGCTTGCCGAGCGTCAGGCCGGCCAGCGCCATGAACGGCTTGTACGTCGAGCCGGGCGGGTAGGTGCCGTGCAGCGGGCGGTTCAGGAGCGGCTTGTCGGTGGAGTTGTTCAGCTCGTCCCAGGTCTGCTGGTCGATGCCGTCGACGAACGAATTCGGGTCGAAGCTCGGCGACGACACGAACGCGAGCACGTCGCCCGACTTCGGCTCGATCGCGACGAGCGCGCCGCGCTTGCCGGCAAACGCCTGCTCGGCGACCTGCTGCAGCCCGATGTCGAGCGACAGCACGAGGTTGTTGCCGGGCGTCGCCTGCGTGCGCGACAGCGTGCGCACGGGCCGGCCGCCGGCCGTCACCTCGACTTCCTCGAAGCCCGTGAGGCCATGCAGCTCGGTTTCGTAGCTCTGCTCGACGCCGATCTTGCCGATGTAGTCGGTGCCCTTGTAGTTGTTCGCGTCGCGACGCGGATCGTAGTGTTCCTGGTCGCTGTCGTTGTCGTCGCTTATCGCGTCGATGCGATCCTGGTCGCGCTTCGAGATCCGGCCGATGTAGCCGATCACGTGCGCGGCGGTCGTGCCGAGCGGATATTGGCGGAATAGCCGCGCGCGCACGTCGACGCCGGGGAAGCGGAAGCGCTGCGCCGTGAAGCGCGCGACTTCGGCGTCCGTGAGGCGCGTGCGGATCGGCAGGCTCTCGAAGTTCTTCGAGTCTTCCTGCAGCTTCTTGAAGCGGCGGCGGTCGCGCGCGTCGATCGGGATGATCGCGGACAGCTTGTCGATCGTGTTGTCGAGCGTGTCGTCGAGCTTCGACGGCGTGATCTCGAGCGTGTACGCCGAATAGTTTTTCGCGAGGACCACGCCGTTGCGATCGGTGATGATCCCGCGGTTCGGCACGATCGGCGCGACCGAGATGCGGTTTTCCTCGGCCTGCAGCGCGTATTTGCCGTGCTGCATCAACTGCAGGTAGAAGAAGCGGCTCGCGAGCAGCCCGAAGCAGACGAACACGAACACGCCCGCCGCCGCGACGCGCAGGCGGAACTTCGAGAGCTGCTGTTGGGTGTCGTTGAATTCGGTCATGCGGTTACGATCGATCTGGCCCGTGCGCGGCGACCACGCGCGGGCGAGGAGCCGCCCCGGAGCGCGGCGCGCGGGCGTGGGGGCGGCAGGTATTCAAGGTCGGTCCGGCTCAGATGGGGCGCGTATCGTCCGGGTCGACCGGGCGGCGTTGCGGCATCAGCAGCAGGTGGCTCGCGATCGGCCACAGCGCGGCCTCGACGAAGCCGTCCACCAGATAGCGCCAGCCGGGAAACGCGGCGCCCATCACGAGGCGGATCACGAATGGCACCAGTTGCGCGACGACGAGCAGCGGCGTGACGTACAGCACCTGCACTCCGATCGGCATCCACAGCACGCGGCGGTGGATCGTGATCGCGCCGTACGACAGCAGCGTATAGGCAAGCGCGTGCTCGCCGAGCAGCCCCGCGTCATGCACGTCCATCAGGATGCCGAGCGCGAACGCGACACCCATCCCGACCTTGCGCGGCTGGTGGATGTTCCAGAACAGCAGCACGAGCGCGACGAAGTCGGGCACGCCCGGCAGGCGGCCCCACGGCATCAGGTTCAGCAGGAACGCGGCGGCGAGACTGAAGACGATGAAATACGGGTTGACCGGCTGCAGGATGTATTGCGGGCGGTTCATCGCTGGGCTCCTGGTTGCCCGGCCGCGGGCTTCGCGGGCGCGACGGCGGGCTTGGCCGAAGCGACGGGTGACGACGGCGCGGGTTGCGCGCCGGGCGCGGCCGCGGCGGCCGCCTTCGCGTTCGCGTCGGCCTTTTCTGCCTTCTCGCCCTTCGCGGCGGCCTTGGCGCCCTTCTTGCCCTTCGCGTTCTTCTCGGCGGCCGGGTCGGGCTCGACCGGGCGCGGCGGGACGTCGTTCTGGTAGTGCAGCACGAGCATCTGGCGCGCGCCGCGCACGGCGGCGACCGGCGCGCAGGTCACGCGCGCGAATGCGGTATCGGCGAGCTTGTCGACGCGCACGACCTTCGCGACCGGCAGGCCCGGCGGGTACACGCCGTCGAGGCCGCTCGTGACGAGTTCGTCGCCGGCGACGAGGTCCGAGCTCGTCGGCACGAAGCGCAGGTCGAGCGAATCGCCCTTCGGCGTCCCGTAGATCACGCTGCGCAGGCCGGTGCGCAGCACCTGCACGGGTATCGCGAGATCGCGGTCGGTGATCAGCGTGACTTCGGCCTGCAGCGGGAACACGCGCGTGATCTGACCGATCACGCCGTCCTCGCTGACGACCGGTGCGCCGTTCTGGATGCCTTGCTGCGAACCTTGCCCGATCACGATCTTCTGCGTGAACGGGTCGCTGGTGTCGTACTGGATTTCGACGGGCGTCGATTGCGTCGCGATGTGCTGGCGTAGCTCGAGCACCGCGCGCAGGTGCATGTTTTCCTGCGTGAGCACCGCGGCCTGGTTGGCCTGCGTGGACAGCTGCAGGTTGCGCTTGCGCAGCGCGTCGTTCTCGTGGCGCAGCGATGCACCCGTGACGGCGATGTCGGCCGCGCCCATGAACAAGTCACGCGGCACGAGCGCCGCGCGCTGCAGCGGGTACAGCACGGTGCCCAGCACGCCGCGGACGATTTCGAGCGTGCTGAAGCGCGCGTCCGACACGAGGAGCGCGATGGCGAGGGCGACGAAGAAGATGAGCCGCGCGAGCGCGGGCGGACCTTGCTTGAAGAGGGGCGGCGGACTGTATTCCATGGTCGGCGCCGGGCGCGTGGGATCGGTTAAATAATGCTCAGACGCGCAAACGGCGTGGCGGTTCGTTCTGAACGAGCGATCCGGCCACGCCGCGGGTGCGTCATATCAAACGGGACTGCTTAGGCGATCACTCGTACGAGAAGATGCTGCCCAGCTTGTCCATGCGCTCGAGCGCCATGCCCGAACCGCGTACGACGCAGGTGAGCGGATCTTCGGCGACGAGCACCGGCAGGCCGGTTTCTTCCGCGAGCAGGCGATCGAGGTCGCGCAGCAGCGCACCGCCGCCCGTGAGCATCATCCCGCGCTCGGCGATGTCGGCGCCGAGTTCCGGCGGCGTCTGCTCGAGCGCGATCTTCACCGACGACACGATCTGGTTCAGCGGATCGGTCAGTGCTTCGAGGATTTCGTTGCTGGAGATCGTGAAGCTGCGCGGAATGCCTTCCGACAGGTTGCGGCCCTTCACTTCCATTTCCTTGACTTCGGAGCCCGGGAACGCGGAGCCGATTTCCTTCTTGATCGCCTCGGCCGTCTGCTCGCCGATCAGCATCCCGTAGTTGCGGCGGATGTAGTTGACGATCGCCTCGTCGAACTTGTCGCCGCCGACGCGCACCGAGCCCTTGTACACGATGCCGCCAAGCGAGATCACGCCGACTTCCGTCGTGCCGCCGCCGATGTCGACGACCATCGAGCCCGTGGCTTCCGACACCGGCAGGCCCGCGCCGATCGCAGCCGCCATCGGCTCCTCGATCAGGTAGACCTGCGACGCGCCGGCGCCGTGCGCGGCTTCCTTGATCGCGCGACGCTCGACCTGGGTCGAGCCGCACGGCACGCAGATGATGATGCGCGGCGACGGCGAGAACATGCGCGACTCGTGCGCCGTCTTGATGAACTGCTTGATCATCTGCTCGGTGACGGTGAAGTCGGCGATCACGCCGTCCTTCATCGGGCGGATCGCCTCGATGTTGCCCGGCACCTTGCCGAGCATCTGCTTGGCTTCCTTGCCGACCGCCTGGATCGTCTTCTTGCCGTTGGGGCCGCCTTCCTGGCGAATCGACACGACGGACGGCTCATCGAGCACGATGCCCTTGCCGCGCATGTAGATCAGGGTGTTTGCGGTGCCGAGGTCGATCGCCAGATCGTTGGAGAAGTAGCTGCGCAAAAAACCGAACATTCAGAATCCTGTTTCGCTCTGGGCCGGCCCTGCATAGCGAACGCTGAGGGCGGCAGCGGAAAAAATAACAGCCTCGGGAAGCGTGGCGGAAGCGGCCGCCGCGGCGCACGAAGCTGCGAGTGATGGCTACCGGGGATCGCACGAAGCACGCACGGCTTGCCGAAGCGGGGCGAAACGGTGCGGGAAAAGGCTGCCGGGTTTGGGTCGAACGCGTAATGATACCTTATAATTTCTCGGTATTTGAATCGAAACGGACGGTATTTTTGCCGCTTCGGCCCTGATTTTTGAGGGTGGGATCGCACCCTCCAACCCCCCGCCGCAGCGCGGTTTTCATGCGCTGCGCAGCCTTGTTTTTCCGGTGATCGCATGGCCCTGACCCTGACCGATGTGAAACGCATCGCGCACCTGGCGCGACTCGAAATGGCCGACGCCGACGCCGAGCATACGCTCGGCCAGCTCAATGAATTCTTCGGCCTCGTCGAGCAGATGCAGGCGGTCGACACCGCCGGCATCGCGCCGCTCGCCCACCCGATCGAACAGATCCAGGAAGTCGCGCAGCGCCTGCGCGACGACGCCGTGACGGAAGTCGTCAATCGCGACGACAACCAGCGTCCGGCGCCGGCCGTCCAGGACGGCCTCTATCTCGTGCCGAAGGTGATCGAGTAAGCATTCGATGACAAGCGCGCCGCCTTCGCGCCGCGCGCCACCCAGAATTCCCAGGAAAACCACTCAATGCACGCAAAAAGCCTGACCGAACTGCGCGCCGCGCTCGCCGCCAAGGAATGCTCGGCCGTCGAGCTCGCGCAGCTCTACCTGAAACGGATCGACGCGGCACGCGACCTGAACGCGTTCGTCCATGTCGACGCCGACCTCACCCTCGCGCAGGCGAAGGCCGCCGACGCCGAACTCGCGCGCGGCGCGGGCGGCGCGCTGACCGGCCTGCCGATCGCGCACAAGGACGTGTTCGTCACGCGTGGCTGGCGCTCGACCGCCGGCTCGAAGATGCTCGCGAACTACGAAAGCCCGTTCGACGCGACCGTCGTCGCCCGCCTGCAGGCGGCCGGCATGGTCACGCTCGGCAAGACCAACATGGACGAGTTCGCGATGGGCTCGTCCAACGAGAATTCGGCGTTCGGCGCGGTGAAGAACCCGTGGGACACGAACGCCGTGCCGGGCGGCAGCTCGGGCGGCAGCTCGGCCGCCGTCGCCGCGCGCCTCGCGCCGGCCGCGACCGGCACCGACACCGGCGGCTCGATCCGCCAGCCCGCGTCGTTCGCGGGCGTGACGGGCATCAAGCCGACCTACGGCCGCGTGTCGCGCTACGGGATGATCGCGTTCGCGTCGTCGCTCGACCAGGGCGGCCCGATGGCGCAGAGCGCGTCCGACTGCGCGCTGCTGCTGAACGCGATGGCCGGCTTCGACGAGCGCGACTCGACGAGCCTCGAGCGCGACGATGAAGACTTCACGCGCCACCTCGGCCAGCCGTGGGCGCCGGGCAACGATGCGGGCAAGCCGCTCGCGGGCCTGCGCATCGGCCTGCCGAAGGAATACTTCGGCGACGGCCTCGCCGACGACGTGCGCGCGTCGATCGACGCGGCGCTCAAGCAATACGAGGCGCTCGGCGCAACACTCGTGCCGGTGTCGCTGCCGAAGACGGAACTGTCGATCCCCGTGTATTACGTGATCGCGCCGGCCGAGGCGTCGTCGAACCTGTCGCGTTTCGACGGCGTGCGCTTCGGCCACCGCGCCGCGCAGTACGGCGACCTGCTCGACATGTACAAGAAGTCGCGCGCCGAAGGCTTCGGCCCCGAGGTGAAGCGCCGGATCCTGGTCGGCACCTACGTGCTGTCGCACGGCTACTACGACGCGTACTACCTGCAGGCGCAGAAGATCCGCCGCATCATCGCGAACGATTTCCAGGAGGCGTTCAAGTCCTGCGACGTGATCATGGGCCCGGCGTCGCCGACGGTCGCATGGGATCTCGGCGCGAAGGGCGACGATCCGGTGCAGATGTATCTCGCGGATATCTACACGCTGTCGGTGAGCCTCGCAGGCCTGCCCGGCATGAGCGTGCCGTGCGGCTTCGGCGCCGGCGCGAACGCGAAGCGCCCGGTCGGTCTGCAGATCATCGGCAACTATTTCAACGAAGCCCGGATGCTGCAGGTCGCCGACGCGTTCCAGCGCGCGACCGACTGGCACAAGCAAGTTCCGGCGGGGGTGTAAGCATATGACTCAATGGGAAGTCGTCATCGGTCTCGAGACGCACGCGCAACTGTCGACCGTCTCGAAGATTTTCTCCGGCGCGTCGACGCAGTTCGGCGCCGAGCCGAACACGCAGGCCTGCCCGGTCGACCTGGCGCTGCCGGGCGTGCTGCCGGTGCTGAACCGCGGCGCGGTCGAACGCGCGATCCGCTTCGGCCTCGCGATCGGCTCGACCATCGCGCCGCGCAGCATCTTCGCGCGCAAGAATTATTTCTACCCCGATCTGCCGAAGGGCTATCAGATCAGCCAGTACGAGATTCCGGTCGTGCAGGGCGGCTCGATCACGATCCAGGTGCCCGCCAACGAAAAGGCCGGCAAGGAAGCGTACGAGAAGACGGTCAACCTGACCCGCGCGCACCTCGAGGAAGACGCGGGCAAGTCGCTGCACGAAGACTTCGCCGGTATGACGGGGATCGACCTGAACCGCGCGGGCACGCCGCTGCTCGAGATCGTCACCGAGCCGGAAATGCGTAGCGCGGCCGAGGCCGTGGCCTATGCGAAGGCGCTGCACGCGCTCGTCGTGTGGCTCGGCATCTGCGACGGCAACATGCAGGAAGGCTCGTTCCGCTGCGACGCGAACGTGTCGGTGCGGCCGGTCGGCCAGGAGAAGTTCGGCACGCGCGCCGAGATCAAGAACCTGAACTCGTTCCGGTTCCTCGAGGAAGCGATCAACTACGAAGTGCGCCGCCAGATCGAGCTGATCGAGGACGGCGGCGAAGTCGTGCAGGAAACGCGCCTCTACGATCCGGACAAGCGCGAGACGCGTTCGATGCGCAGCAAGGAAGACGCGCACGACTACCGCTACTTCCCCGATCCCGACCTGATGCCGCTCGTGATCGGCCAGGACTGGATCGAACGCGTGCAGTCCGGGATGCCCGAGCTGCCGGCCGCGATGCAGCAGCGCTTCGTCGAGCAGTACGGCGTGTCCGCGTACGACGCGGGCGTGCTGACGTCGAGCAAGGCGATGGCCGCGTATTTCGAGGCCGTGGTCGCAAAGGCCGGCGCGGCGAACGCGAAGATCGCCGCGAACTGGCTGATGGGCGACGTATCGTCGCAGCTGAACCGCGACGGCATCGAGATCGACGCGATTCCGGTATCGGCGGCCCAGCTCGCGCTCGTGCTGCAGCGCATCGCCGACGGCACGATCTCGAACAAGATCGCGAAGGAAATCTTCTCGACGATCTGGGACGAGAAGGCGACCGACGACGGCGCGGCCGACCGCATCATCGATGCGAAGGGGCTGAAGCAGATCTCCGACACCGGCGCGCTGGAGGCGATCATCGACGAGGTGCTCGCGGCGAACGCGAAGTCGGTCGAGGAATTCCGCGCGGGCAAGGAAAAGGCGTTCAACGCGCTGATCGGCCAGGCGATGAAGGCGACCAAGGGCAAGGCCAATCCGCAGCAGGTCAACGAGTTGCTGAAGAAGAAGCTCGGCTGAGCATGGCCGCGCGCCTGAACCGCGCCTGACGACGGGCCGCCGCCGAACCTGTTCGGGGCGGCCCGTCGTTTTGGTGCATGCGTTATCGTGTGCGCGTGTGCCTTGCACCGTCCAACGGAGGAACGAATGGCGAAACAACCGTCGCTCGACGATTTCCGCGTGCCGTACAGCACGCGCGAGAAGGAAGCCGCCGCATTCACGCTCGATGCGTTCGACCCGGCTGCGAAGCCGTTCTCGTCGGGGTCGAAGGATGCCGACCGCGAACGGCTGTCGGCCGTGTCGATCGAGCTCGACGTGCAGCAGGAACGTCTGCACACGCAGCAGAAGAAGCGCGTGCTGCTCGTGCTGCAGGGGATGGATACCAGCGGCAAGGACGGCACCGTGCGCGCCGTGTTCCGCGAGGTCGATCCGCTCGGCCTGCGCGTCGTGTCGTTCAAGGCGCCGACGCCGATCGAAGCCGCGCACGACTTCCTGTGGCGCGTGCATGCGCAGGTGCCGGCCGCGGGCGAGCTCGCGATCTTCAACCGCAGCCACTATGAAGACGTGCTCGTGCCGCGCGTGCTCGACGCGATCGACAGCAAGGAGTGCGAGCGCCGCTACCGGCAGATCCGCGATTTCGAGACGATGCTGGTCGAGAACGGCACGACCATCATCAAGTGCTTCCTGCACATCTCGAAGGACGAACAGCGCGCGCGGCTGCAGGCGCGTATCGACGATCCGACCAAGCACTGGAAGTTCGACATCTCCGATCTCGACGCGCGCAAGCGCTGGGACGCATATCAGTCCGCGTACCGCGACACGCTCGCCGCGACGTCGGCCGAGCATGCGCCGTGGTACGTGATCCCGGCGGACTCGAAGACGCACCGCAACGTGATGATCGCCGAGCTGCTGCTGCGCACGATGACCGACATGAAGCTGGAATTCCCGCTGCCGAAGCCCGAGCTCGAAGGCGTGAAGATCCGCTAGCCTGCGATCCTGTAACAACATCGAACTGAACTGAACAACGGAACCCGACATGATGCGAGTGATTACCGCCAACCTGAACGGCATCCGCTCCGCCGCGAAGAAGGGCTTCTTCGAATGGCTCGGCGAACAGAACGCCGATTGCGTGTGCGTGCAGGAAATCAAGGTATCGGCCGACGACCTGCCGGCCGAATTCGTCGAGCCGCACGGCTTCAGGAGCTACTTCCACCACGCCGAGAAGAAGGGCTACAGCGGCGCGGGCGTGTACAGCCGCCACGAGCCCGATGACGTGATCATCGGCTTCGGCAGCAGCGAATTCGATTCCGAGGGGCGCTACGTCGAGGCGCGCTACGGCAAGCTGTCGGTCGTGTCGGTGTACGTGCCGTCCGGCTCGAGCGGCGAAGAGCGCCAGCAGGCGAAGTACCGCTTCATGGACGAATTCATGCCGCACCTCGCCGAGCTGAAGAAGAAGCGCGAGGTGATCCTGTGCGGCGACGTGAACATCGTCCATAAGGAAATCGACATCAAGAACTGGAAGAGCAACCAGAAGAACTCGGGCTGCCTGCCGGAAGAGCGCGAGTGGCTCACGAAGCTGTTCGACGATGTCGGCTATGTCGACGTGTTCCGCACGCTCGACCAGCGCCCCGAGCAGTACACGTGGTGGAGCAACCGCGGCCAGGCGTATGCGAAGAACGTCGGGTGGCGGATCGACTACCAGATCGCGACGCCCGGCGTGGCCGGTACCGCGAAAAGCACGTCGATCTTCAAGGACATCAAGTTCAGCGATCACGCGCCGCTGACGGTGGATTACGACTACAAGAAGTGATCGTCGGCGCGCCGCCACGCGCGTAGCCGTCGGGCCGTCCGGTCGCCGGATGCAGAACGGGCCGCATGTCGAACATGCGGCCCGTTTCGTTTGGCGCGCGGCTTACTGCTTGATCGACGCCATGTCGATCACGAACCGGTACTTCACGTCGCTCTTCAGCATCCGCTCGTAAGCGGTGTTGATCTGCTGCATCGGAATCGTTTCGATATCCGACGTGATGCCATGCTTCGCGCAGAAATCGAGCATTTCCTGCGTCTCCGCGATCCCGCCGATCAGCGAGCCCGCGAGGCGGCGGCGCTTGAAGATCAGGTTGAACACCTGCGGCGACGGATGGTCGTGCTCCGGCGCGCCCACGAGCGTCATCGTGCCGTCGCGCTTCAGCAGGTGCAGGAACGGGTTCAGGTCGTGCTGCGCGGCGACCGTGTTCAGGATGAAATCGAAGCTGTTCAGGTGCGCGTTCATCTGCGCCTCGTCCTTCGAGATCACCACTTCATGCGCGCCGACGCGCTTGCCGTCCTCGATCTTCGACGGCGATGTCGTGAACAGCACGACGTGCGCGCCCATCGCGCGCGCGAGTTTCACGCCCATGTGGCCAAGCCCGCCGAGGCCGACGATCCCGACCTTCTTGCCGGGGCCGACGTTCCACTGGCGCAGCGGCGAATAGGTCGTGATCCCCGCGCACAGCAGCGGCGCGGCGCCGGCCGGGTCGAGCGTCTCGGGCACGCGCAGCACGAATGCCTCGTCGACGACGAGCTGCGTCGAATAGCCGCCGTACGTGACATCGCCGGTCACGCGATCCTGGCCGTTGTAGGTGCCGACGAAGCCGTTCTCGCAATACTGCTCGAGGCCTTCCGCGCAGCTGGGGCAGGTGCGGCACGAATCGACGAGACAGCCGACGCCGACCAGCTCGCCGACCTTGAAGCGCGACACCTGCGGGCCGGTCGCGGTCACGCGGCCGACGATTTCATGGCCCGGCACGACCGGGTAGATCGTGTTGCGCCATTCGTTGCGGGCCTGATGCAGGTCCGAGTGGCAGACGCCGCAGTAGAGCACCTCGATCTGGACGTCGAGGTCGCGCAGCGCGCGGCGCTGGAATTCGAACGGGGCGAGCGGTGACTGCGCGTCGGTCGCCGCGTAAGCGTAGGTTGTGCTCATGCAGGGGCTCCTTGTCCGGGAAAACATCCGGCGAATCAGACTGCCGCCGCGTCATGTGGCGACGCGGCGAGACAGGTGCCCATCGTAAGGAGCGAGCCGCGTCGGCGAAATACACGAAGGTCTCGAAGATTTGCCTATTCCTCTCGAATTGCGCGCGAACGGCCGTAAAAATGCTTTCAAGGTGCTACATTGCGAGCCTGATTCTCTTGCAGGACAGGATGACGCCGATGAGCTTCCAGCCCCTTTCAGACGACGCGGGCGACCGTGTGCGGCGCCGCATGATCGAGCTGCATTCGCGTCTCGCACCGAACGACGGCGATACGCTGGCGGCGCTCGACGGCGTGCGCTTCATCCGCGTGAGCCGTCCGGTGCCGCGCATGCCGGTGCTGTACGAGCCGAGCATCATCGTCGTGTGCCAGGGTCGCAAGCTCGGCTATCTCGGCGATCGCTCGTTCGTCTACGACGCGCAGCAGTATCTCGTGCTGTCGGTGCCGCTGCCGTTCGAATGCGAGACCTTTGCGAGCATGGACGAGCCGTTTCTCGCGATCTCGATCCGCGTCGATCTCGCGGTGATCGCCGAGCTCGCGATCCTGCTCGACGAGACGCTCGGTGCGGCGGTCGGCGAGCCGCACGGCGTCTGTTCGACGCCGCTCGATGCGCCGCTCGCCGACGCGGTGGTGCGGCTGCTCGAAGTGCTCGCGTCGCCGCACGACACGTGCGTGCTCGGGCCGGCGATCATGCGCGAGATCGCGTATCGCGTGCTGACGGGCGCGCAGGGCGACGCGATTCGCGCGGCGCTCGTTCAGCAACATCATTTCGGCCGCATCGCGAAGGCGCTCCGGCGCATCCATGCGGACCTGAAGGCCGATCTCGACGTCGAGACGCTCGCGCGCGAGGCCGGGATGAGCCTTGCGGTGTTTCACGCGCAGTTCAAGCACGTGACGGCGACGTCACCGATGCAATACGTGAAGGCCGCGCGCCTGCACCAGGCGCGGTTGATGATGGTGCAGGACGGTCTCGGGGCAGGTGCCGCCGCGGCGCGGGTCGGCTATGCGAGCGCGTCGCAGTTCAGCCGGGAGTTCAAGCGGCTGTTCGGCCGCAGCCCGGGAGACGACGTGCGCTGGATGCGCGAAAGCGGCAGCCGGCCCGTCGAGTCGGAAGTCGGCGCGTAGCGCCCGGCCTCATACGCCGCTGACGCGCGCCGGCGATGCGCGGCGGGGAAGCCGCCGCATGCGGCGCTCAGCGCCGCACGATCTTGCGCCGCTGCGCGCTGATGCCCGCGTAGTCGGGGAGCGTGTCGACCCGTTTGCCGACTGCCTTCGCATACAGCGGCATCAGGTCCGGCAGGCGGTTCAGCAGATCCTGCCGCCGCGCGGCGTTGTACGGGTGCATGTAGATGAAGCCCGATGTCCTGTTCGCGCGCGTCGCCGCCGCGAGCTTGTCCCACAGCGTGATCGCCGCGCGCGGATCGAAGCCCGCGCGGGCGGCAATGTCGCCGCCGATCACGTCGGCTTCGGTTTCGTCGGTCGGGTCGTAGCGCAGCGTCTGCAGGCGCGCGCCGAGGTTCAGCGCCTGCGGCAGCGGCTCGCCGACGCCGAACAGCGGCGGCAGCGAGGCCGCGCGCAGCGACGTTTGCGACGTCGTGCTGAAATTGCTGCGTGCGTGTTCGCGCAGCGCATGCGCGATGCCGTGCGCGAGCAGCACACCGAACTCGTCGTCGTTCAGGCGGACGCGATCGAGCATCCCGCCGTACACGAGCACCTTGCCGCCCGGCAGGCACGTGACGCGGATGTCGCGCGAGCGGATCGCGTTGACGTCCCATGCCCAGTTCTTCACACGATCGTTCCACTTCACCGAATACGGCGCGAGCTTCATGACGATCGCGCGCAGTCGCTTCACGCGCGGCTGGTTGGCGGGCAGCAGACGGTCGCTGTCGGCGGCTGCCTGCACGATCTGCGCGTATTCGCTCGTGGTGAGCTGCTCGAGCAGCGGCGACGGGATCAGCGTGCGGAACGCGATCGCGTTGCCGTAGCGCACCTGCTGCGACGTCGGCGTATAGGCATTCGCAGGCACGGCGGCGCCGGTCGGCTGCGCGGCTTCGGCGGCGGACTGCGCAACCGGAGCCGCGGGCGTGGACGGCGCAGCCGGCGCGATGGCGGGCGCGGAGCCGGCCGCAGCCGCACTTGTGTCGGCCGCATGCACGCTTCCCGCCGTGCCGAGCGTCGCGAGGCCGACGCTCAGCGCGGCGGCGACGCGTGCCGCACGATGCAGTCGATCATTGCGCACGGCTGGCCTCGCCGTTGCGCGCGGTGCCGTTCCACGGCGCGATCTTGAACAGCAGCAGCATGCCGGGGATCGCGAGCGCGGTGCACACGATGAAGTAGTCGAACCAGCCGATCTTCGCGACGATGAAGCCGCTCGCGGCCGAGGCGAGCGTGCGCGGCACGGACGCGAGGCTCGTGAACAGCGCGAACTGCGTGGCCGTGTAGCGCGGATCGGTCGTGCTCGCGATATACGCGACGAACGCGGCCATCGTCAGGCCGGTGGTGAACGTCTCGGCGGCGTAGACGAGTGCGAGCGCGACCGTCATCGGGCTCAGGTGCGGCGTGACCTCGAAGCCGAAGACCGACAGGAACGACGCGAGCGCGTGACTTGCCGCGACCGTGAAGTCGTAAAGCACCGCGAGCACCGGCGAGCCGGGGCCGACCTGCGCGAGCCACGCGAAGCCGAGCGTCGACACCATCTGCAGCGCGCCGAAGATCCACAGACCGCGGCCGATGCCGATCTTCACGAGCCAGATGCCGCCGATGATGCCGCCGGCAACGCTCGCGACGAGCGCGGTGGTTTTCGCGACGATGCCGATTTCGGTGCGCGTGAAGCCGATGTCGAGGAAGAACGACGTCGACAGCGTGGTGGCCATCGTGTCGCCGATCTTGAACAGGAAGATGAACGCGATGACGAGCAGCGCGCCGCGCCAGCCGTCGCGCTGGATGAATTCGCGGAACGGCAGCACGATCGCGTCGCGCAGGTTGCGCGGCGGCGCGCCGATCACCTCGGGCTCGCGCACGACGAGCGTCATCAGGATGCCCGGCAGCATGAATGCGCCGGTGATCGCGAACACGACGTCCCACGGCATGTGGTCGGACAGGATCAGCGCGAGCGAGCCGGGGATCAGCGCGGCGAGCTTGTACGCGTTCACGTGTATCGCGTTGCCGAGGCCCTGCTCGGTGTCGCGCAGCAGCTCGCGACGGTAGGCATCGATCACGACGTCCGCGCTCGCGCCGAAGAACGCGACGAGCGTGGTGAGCGCGGCGACCGTCCAGATCGAGTCGCGCGGCGACACGAAGCCGAGCGCGGCGATCGCGCCGGCGACCAGCACCTGCGTGAGCAGCAGCCAGCCGCGCCGGCGTCCCGGCCGCCAGCCGGGCAGGCGCGGGACGTAGCGGTCCATCAGCGGCGCCCACAGGAACTTCCACGTATACGGGAACTGGATCAGCGCGAACAGGCCGATTTCCTTCAGGTTCACGCCCTCGGAGCGCAGCCATGCCTGCACGAGGTAGACGAGCGTGAAGAGCGGCAGACCGGACGTGAAGCCCAGGAACACGCAGATCAGCATGTGCGTGTTCAGATAGGCGCGCCAGCCGGGGTGATCCTCGTGAGCGGTGAGTGCGGGCGCCTCGTGTGGCCTTTTGGACATGGACAGAAACTGGGTAGCGTTGACTGATTGCGGCGGCGGCGCAGGCAGCGCGGGCGGCGCAGGAGGGGCGGCCGCACGCGGGGGCGGGCCGGATCATCCGTCAACGGCTCCCCGGCTCAGCTGCGCTTGACGCGGTAGACAGCAAGACTACCACGCCAGTTGGCTCCCCATCGAATCGGCTGGCCTTCGTGCAGCACGATGCGGTCGAGGATCGTGACACCGACTTCGGGCGCGAGCGCCTCGAAATCCTTGATCGTCAGCACCCGGACGTTCGGCGTGTTGTGCCACTGGTAAGGCAGCGACTTCGACACCGGCATCCGGCCGCGCAGCACCGACAGCCGGTGCGCCCAGTAGCCGAAGTTCGGGAACGAAACGATGCATTCGCGTCCGACACGCGCGGTTTCGCGCAGGATCGCGGCCGTCTGGTGGATCGTCTGCAGTGTTTGCGACAGGATCGCGAAATCGAAGCTGTGATCCTCGAACAGGCGCAGGCCGTCCTCGAGGTTCTGCTGGATCACGTTGATCCCGTTCTTCGTGCTCGCGAGCACGCCGGCGTCATTCAGTTCGATCCCGTAACCGGACACGTCCAGTTCCTCGGACAGCAGCGACAGCAGCGAGCCGTCGCCGCAGCCGAGATCGAGCACGGTCGAGCGCGGTTCGACCCAGCGGGCGATCGCACGGAAGTCCGCGCGTGCGGACAGGGAGTTCAGCGCTTGCTGGTTCATGCACCCACCTCGTTGGCGATTCGTTCGTAATACGCGCGGAGCAGGTTGTGATAACGCGCGTCGTCGAGCAGGAACGCGTCGTGGCCGTGCGGCGCGTCGATCTCCGCGTAGCTGACCGTGCGCTTGTTGTCGAGCAGTGCTTTCACGATCTCGCGCGACCGCGCGGGCGCGAAGCGCCAGTCGGTCGAGAAGCTCGCGATCAGGTATTTCGCCTGCGTGTGCGCGAGCGCGGCCGTCAGGTTGCCGTCGAACGCCTTGGCCGGGTCGAAGTAGTCGAGCGCGCGCGTGATCAGCAGGTAGGTGTTCGCGTCGAAGTAGTCGGCGAACTTGTCGCCCTGGTAGCGCAGGTACGACTCGACCTCGAATTCGACGTCGAAGCTGAAGTTGTACGCGTCGAGCGCGCCGTCCGCGCGGCGCAGCGCACGGCCGAATTTCTCGGCCATGTCGTCGTCGGAGAGATATGTGATGTGGCCGATCATCCGCGCGACGCGCAGGCCCCGCTTCGGCTTCACGCCGTGCGCGTAGTAGTTGCCGCCGTGGAAGTCGGGATCGGACAGGATCGCGGAGCGCGCGACCTCGTTGAACGCGATGTTCTGCGCGGACAGCTTCGGCGTCGACGCGATGTCGATACAGTGGGCGACGCGGTCCGGATACATCAGGCTCCATGCGAGCGCCTGCATCCCGCCGAGGCTGCCACCCATCACGGCGGCAAAGCGCTCGATGCCGAACGCGTCGGCGACGCGCGCCTGCGCATGCACCCAGTCCTCGACGGTGACGACCGGAAAGCGTGCGCCATACGGCTTGCCGGACGACGGATCGATGCTCATCGGGCCGGTCGAACCGAAGCACGAGCCGAGGTTGTTCACGCCGATCACGAAGAAGCGGTTGGTGTCGAGCGGCTTGCCCGGGCCGACCATGTTGTCCCACCAGCCGGTGCTGCGCGGATCGTCCGCGTAGACGCCGGCGACGTGGTGCGACGCGTTGAGCGCGTGGCAGACGAGCACCGCGTTCGAGCGCGCGGCGTTGAGTTCGCCGTACGTCTCGACGACGAGCTGATAGTTGCCGATCACGCTGCCGCTTTGCAAGCGCAGCGGTTCGGCGAAGTGCATGGTCTGTGGAGCGACGATGCCGATCGATTCCATTCGTTCCGCCTTATGACTGGGCGGCTAAACGGTGTCGGCGATGCGCGGAGGCGAAGGTGCGCGGCTGACGACCTCTTTAGCCGCATTTGTAGTGAACCGCCGGGACGAAGACGCATCAACGCCCTGGTCGGTTCGCGCGCCCGCAATCGAGTCAGCAAATCGGCGCGCTTCCGACCCGCCACCAAGGTGGCAGGTCGAAGGAGTATAGCGGAATTCCGCGGAGCGCGGATTTCGCGGGCCGGCTGCGCCCGGCTACTGCAGGATCAGCCGCAAATGCGCATCGGCCTGCTCGCCGGGCGGCCGCTGGAAGCCGCCTTTCGCGAACCGGTGCCACTTGCCGATCACGTAGCTGACGAGCAGGCTCGCGCGCGCGGCGGGATCGTAATCGGCCGGCAGCACGAACGGCGCGGCGCCATCGGGCGCCTGCGCCTCGGTACGCGCGACCCGCAGGCACTGCTTGACGGTCGCCTCGATCCGGTCGAGCAGCTGGTTCACGCGCTCGGTGAGCCGCTCGTCCTCGCCGACCAGCGCCTCGCCCGTCAGCACGCGCGTCATGCCCGGATTCTTCGCCGCGAAATTGAGCATCGTCAGCGCGATCGTGCGCGCCTGCTGCACGCCGTTCGGCTCCTTCGCGACGATCTGGTTGACGAGCCCGAACAGTGCCTGCTCGATGAACTCGATCAGGCCTTCGTACATCTTCGCCTTGCTGGTGAAATGCCGGTACAGCGCGGCTTCCGACACGTCGAGGCGGGCCGCGAGCGCGGCCGTCGTGATTTTTTCGGGCTTCGGCGCTTCGAGCATCGCGGCGAGCGTCTGCAGGATCATCACGCGACGCTCGCCCGGCTTCGGGCGCGTGCGGGACGGCGTGGCCTGGTCTTCCTTTACGGCTTGGTCCTGCGGGTAAGTCGGCTGCATTTCTGTCGCCCCGATCGTGTGCCCAGTCGGAGCGATTTTAACGAACGAATGCGCTGGTCGACATATTGCGGGCGGCCGATGTTCGGCAGATGGCCCGGCAGGTGCCCGGTGATCCACACCGTGCCGATGCCGAGGCGCTTGTAGCGCTTCAGGTGGCTGCGGGTATCTTCGACGAGGATCGCGTCTTCGAGCCGCGCATGCGCGGCGCGCAGAATCCGGCGCAGCATCGTGTGGTCGGGCTTCGCGCGCCATGTGCGACGGTCGCGCATGTGCTCGATCGCGATCACGCGCTCGAACAGGCGCTCGATGCGCAACTCGCGCAGCACCGCGCGCGCGTAGTTCTCGGGCGCGTTGGTCAGCACGAACTTGCGGCCCGGCAGCGCGGCGACGATGCGCGCGAGGCCGCGCTCGGCGCGCAGCATCGCGGGCAGGTCGGAAAACGTGTGGACGACGCGCAGGAAGTCGTGCGGATCGATCGGGTGATGGCGCGCGAGGCCGAGGAGCGCGGCGCCGTAGCGCTGCGTGTAGCCGGTGCGCAGCCGGTCGGCTTCGGCACGCCCGACGTGGAGCGTGTCGATGATGTACTGCGTCATCGCGCGGTTGATCTCCGGAAAGATCGCGTGCGATGCGTGATGGAGCGTGTTGTCGAGATCGAACAGCCAGACGGGCGCGCCGGCGCGCGGCCGGCTGCGGGAGATGCGCCGGCGTCGCAGCGACGCCGGCAGGTCGGGGCTGGAGGTTTTGCGGCGCGCGCTCAATGCGAGCGGATCATCGTGCCGAACGGCTGCTCGGTCAGGATTTCCAGCAGCACCGAGTGCTCGATCCGGCCGTCGACGATGTGCACCGACTTCACGCCGCTCTTTGCAGCGTCGAGCGCCGACGAGATCTTCGGCAGCATGCCGCCCGAGATCGTGCCGTCCGCGAACAGCGCGTCGATCTCGCGCGCCGACAGGTCGGTCAGCAGGTTGCCGTCCTTGTCCATCACGCCGGGGATGTTGGTCATCATCAGCAGCTTCTCGGCGTTCAGCACCGTCGCGAGCTTGCCCGCGACGAGGTCCGCGTTGATGTTGTACGAGAGGCCGTCCTCGCCGAAGCCGATCGGCGAGATCACCGGGATGAACGCGTCGTCCTGCAGCGCTTTCACGACCGCCGGGTTGATCGCCTCGACTTCGCCGACCTGGCCGATGTCGATGTACTGGCCCGGATTGTCGCGGTCCGGCATCAGCAGCTTGCGTGCGTGGATCAGGCCGCCGTCCTTGCCCGTCAGGCCCACCGCATGGCCGCCGAAGTGGTTGATCAGCATCACGATGTCCTGCTGGACTTCGCCGCCCAGCACCCATTCGACGACTTCCATCGTCTCTTCGTCGGTCACGCGCATGCCCTGGATGAAGGTGCCGGCCTTGCCGATCTTCTTCAGCGCGTGATCGATCTGTGGGCCGCCGCCGTGGACGATCACCGGATTGATGCCGACCAGTTTCAGCAGGATCACGTCACGCGCGAAGCCTTGCTTGAGCCGCTCTTCCGTCATCGCGTTGCCGCCGTATTTGATCACCACGGTCTTGCCGTGGTAGCGGCGGATGTACGGCAGTGCCTCCGCGAGGATTTCTGCCTTCAGCGTGGGGGCGATCTGCGAGAGGTCGATGGGCTCGGACATGGCGGCGGCTCTGGCTGGGAACGGTTGAAACAGGGCGAATTGTACAGGAGTGGCGCAGCGCAGCATCGGGTTTTTGGGCTGGCCGGACGGCCGATCGCGCGGGCCGGTCGCCGCGCGCGGCGGCCCGCCGGCCATGGTGCCGGACCCCGCGCGGCGCGCCCGCGGCGGCGGGGTGGACAGCGCGACGGCCTGCGTCGGCGGCATGCATCGGCCGAGCGGCCGACGTGCAAAATCCGTCCGCCGCGCTATGCTTGTCGCGTAGGGTGACGTTCCTGCCCGCTTCCGCGTTTCCGCCATGACCGATACCGCCGCCGACGCCCGTTCGACGCCGCGCCGCGCGCGTTGCCCACGCTGCGGGCGCGGCTTCGACTGCGGCGCGCGCACCCAGCCATTCGACTGCTGGTGCGCGTCGATGCCGACCCTGTCCGGCGGCGCGCCGCCGGTGGCCGGTACGCGCTGCCTCTGCCCGGAGTGCCTCGCCGCCGAGATCGCGCAGCGCATGGCACGCGAGGCCGGCTGACGGCGCGGGCCCGTGCAACCCGACTCGACGCCGGCTCGTCCGGTGCGCCGTCCGTCCGCGCTGAACCGGCCCCCGATAGAGGTGCCGGGCGCTAAACGGGTAAACTGCCCGGATGCAACGAATTACCACCACCGGGCGCGTCAACCTCAGTCACCTGTTCTGGCTGCGCAATCTCGCGATCATCGGCCAGCTCGTGACGATCGGCGTCGTGCAGACCTATTTCGGCGTGCATCTGCCGTTGCCGGCGATGCTGATGGTCATCGCGCTCGAAATCGTTTTCAACGCGCTGACCTGGGTGCGCGTGCTGCGCGCGCGGCCCGAGACCAATTTCGAGCTGCTCGGCCAGCTGTGGGTCGACCTCGGCGCGCTGTCGGCGCTGCTGTTCCTGTCGGGCGGCACGACCAACCCGTTCGTGTCGCTATACCTGCCGTCGCTCGCGATCGCGGCGGCCGTGCTGCCGTGGCACCTGATGATCTGGCTCGCGGCGTTCGCGGTCGCGTGCTACGCGGCGCTCGGATTCGATTCGGTGCCGCTCAACATGGACAACCCGGCGAATCTGTTCGACTACTACCGCACGGGGATGTGGGCGAACTTCATGGTCAGCGTCGGGCTGATCGCATGGTTCGTCGCGCGCATGTCGAACGCGCTGCGCCAGCGCGATGCGGCGCTCGGCGAAGCGCAGGCGCACCTGCTGCGCGACGAGCGGGCGGTCGCGCTCGGCGTGCAGGCCGCCACCGTCGCGCACGAGATGGGTACGCCGCTGTCGACGATCGCAATGCTTGCGGAGGAGCTGCGCGATGCGGCGCGCGCCGATCCTGGGCTCGCGCGCTACGAGGCCGACCTGAAGGTGCTGGAAGAACAGATGACGCTCTGCACGTCGGCGCTCGCGCGCCTGCGCAGCCGGGCGAGCGCGCCGGCGAGCCGCCAGCCGGTGGACGACTGGCTCGACACGTTCGTCGAGCACTGGCGCCTGAGGCATCCGCACGTGCAGTTCGAACTGCTCGGCGCGCGCCCGTCGGGCGTTGGGCTCGACGACACGGTCGCGGCCGGCCAGATCCTGACGATCCTGCTCGACAACGCCGCGCGGGCGAGCCCGCACCGCGTGACGCTGGCCGCGAAGCTTGCGCACCACGAGCGGGCTGCGGACCAGATCGAATTCGAGGTATGCGACGACGGCCCCGGCATTCCGGCCGCGCTGCGCGAATCGCTCGGCTCGATGCCGGTCGACAGCACGCAGGGCGGCCACGGGGTCGGCCTGTACCTCGCGTTCAGCGCGGCCGTGCGTCTCGGCGGCGAGATCGAGCTGTCCGATGTCACGCCGCGCGCGGGGGGCGGCAACGGGCGCAGCCATGGCGGCGCGAACGGACACGCGGCAGGTGCGTCGGGCCAGCGCGCGACCGAACGAGCGGCGGCCACGCCGGACGGCCGCCCGGCCGGCACCCCCGGCCGCGGCACGCGCGCGGTGCTGCGCCTGCCGGTGGCGCGTATCGCGGTGCCGGCCGCCTCAACCAACACGTAGACGGAGAAACCACATGAGCGAGAACAATTTCCTGGTGATCGACGACAACGAGGTGTTCGCGGGCACGCTCGCGCGCGGCCTCGAGCGCCGCGGCTATGCGGTCCAGCAGGCGCACGACAAGGAGGCGGCGCTGCGGCTGGCGGCCGGCGGCAAGTTCCAGTTCATCACCGTCGACCTGCATCTCGGCGACGATTCGGGCCTGAGCCTGATCGCGCCGCTGTGCGACCTGCAGCCCGACGCGCGGATTCTCGTGCTGACCGGCTACGCGAGCATCGCGACCGCCGTGCAGGCGGTGAAGGAAGGCGCTGACAACTATCTGGCGAAGCCCGCGAACATCGAGTCGATCCTGGCCGCGCTGCAGACCAACGCGAGCGAAGTGCAGGCAGACGAGGCGCTCGAGAATCCGGTCGTGCTGTCGGTCGACCGGCTCGAATGGGAGCACATCCAGCGCGTGCTGGCGGAGAACAACAACAACATCTCGGCGACCGCGCGCGCGCTGAACATGCACCGCCGCACGCTGCAACGCAAGCTCGCGAAGAAGCCGGTGCGGCAGTAAGGGCGCGGCGGCATCGGCCGGGCGCACCAACGAAAACGGGCGGCCCGCCGGGCCGCCCGTTTCGCATTCGACGCCGCATGCGTTACAGCACGTAGCGCGACAGGTCTTCGTCCTGCGACACTTCGCCGAGCGCGCGATCGACGTACTTCGCATCGATCGTCACGCGCTCGCTGGCGTGATTGCCGGCCGAGAACGACACCTCCTCGAGCAGCTTCTCGATCACCGTATACAGCCGGCGCGCACCGATGTTCTCGGTCTTCTCGTTGACCGCGTACGCGATCTCGGCGAGGCGGCGGATGCCGTCTTCGGCGAACTCGAGCTGCACGTCTTCGGTGGCGAGCAGCGCCTGGTACTGCTTGACTAGGCTCGCGTCGGTCGCGTCGAGGATCGCCTCGAAGTCTTCCACCGACAGCGAATCGAGTTCGACGCGGATCGGAAAGCGCCCCTGCAGTTCGGGAATCAGGTCGCTCGGCTTGGCCAGGTGGAACGCGCCGCTCGCGATGAACAGGATGTGATCGGTCTTCACCATCCCGTACTTCGTGTTGATTGTCGTGCCTTCGACGAGTGGCAGCAGGTCGCGCTGCACGCCCTGGCGCGACACTTCGCCGCCGCTGCCTTCGTTGTTGCGCGACGTGATCTTGTCGATCTCGTCGAGGAACACGATGCCGTTCTGCTCGACGTTCTGCACGGCCTTCGTCTTCACTTCCTCGTCGTTGAGCATCTTCGCCGCTTCCTCGTCGGTCAGCAGCTTCAGCGCTTCCTTGATCTTCACCTTGCGGCGCTGCTTCTTGCCGCTGCCGAGGTTCGAGAACATCGAGCGGATCTGCTCGGTCATTTCCTCCATCCCCGGCGGCGCCATGATTTCCATGCCGGCCGTCGGCTGCTCGAGGTCGAGTTCGACTTCCTTGTCGTCGAGCTGGCCTTCGCGCAGGCGCTTGCGGAAGGTCTGGCGCGTCGCGTTGTTGTCGTCGTTCGCGTGATCCGCGTTGCCGCCGAAGCCCACCGCGCGCGGTTGCGGCAGCAGGATGTCGAGGATGCGGTCTTCCGCTTGGTCGGTTGCCTTGCTGCGCACCTTGCGCATCTCGGATTCGCGCGTCTGCTTGACCGAGATCTCGATCAGGTCGCGCACGATGCTGTCGACGTCGCGGCCGACGTAGCCGACTTCGGTGAACTTGGTCGCCTCGATCTTGATGAACGGCGCGTCGGCGAGCTTCGCAAGGCGGCGCGCGATTTCGGTCTTGCCGACACCCGTCGGCCCGATCATCAGGATGTTCTTCGGCGTGATTTCCGTGCGCAGCGGATCGGCGACCTGCTGGCGGCGCCAGCGGTTGCGCAGCGCGACCGCGACGGCCTTCTTCGCCTTGTTCTGGCCGATGATGTGCTTGTCGAGTTCCGAGACGATCTCGGCAGGGGTCATGGTGCTCATGGTGCGGTCCTTACTCGATCGTTTCGATGATGCGGTTGTGGTTCGTGTAGATGCACATGTCGCCGGCGATCTCGAGCGATTTCTCGACGATCTCGCGCGGGGACAGCTCGGTGTTCTCCGCGAGCGCGCGGGCCGCAGCTTGCGCATAGGCGCCGCCCGAACCGATCGCACAAATGCCGCCTTCCGGGTCGAGCACGTCGCCGTTGCCGGTGATCACGAGCGTGGTGGTCGCATCGGCCGTGATCAGCATCGCCTCGAGGCGGCGCAGCATCCGGTCGGTGCGCCAGTCCTTCGCGAGCTCGACGGCCGCGCGGGTCAGGTTGCCCTGGTGCTTCTCGAGCTTCGCCTCGAAGCGATCGAGCAGCGAGAACGCATCGGCGGTGCCGCCCGCGAATCCGACCAGTACCTGGTTGTTGTAGATCCGCCGCACTTTCCGCGCGCCACCCTTCATGACGATGTTGCCGAGGGTTACCTGGCCGTCGCCGCCAAGCGCGACCTTGTCGCCGCGCCGGACCGAAACGATGGTCGTGCCGTGAAATTGCTCCATCTGCGTTCCTTGAGAAAAACGGGGAAGAGTCGGGCGGCGCGGGGCGCCGCCGCTTGAATCGCAGTGCGCCGGGGAGCGGCCCGGCGCGCGTCCGATTCATTTTAGGGCGGGCGCCGGGATATCAAGAGGGGGAGGCAAATCGGCCGGCGGGCCGGAAACCGGTGCCGGAAAAACAAAAAGCGCGCGGCAGGCCGCGCGCTTTCGGGAAGCAGCGTGTCGGAGCGGAACGCCGCTCGATCAGTCGCCGAACAGCTTCTGGCGCAGTTCGCGGCGCTCTTGCGCCTCGAGCGACAGCGTGGCCGTCGGGCGCGCGAGCAGGCGCGGGATGCCGATCGGCTCGCCGGTTTCCTCGCACCAGCCGTAATCGCCGGAATCGATGCGGGCGAGCGACTGTTGAACCTTCTTGAGGAGCTTGCGTTCGCGATCGCGCGTGCGCAGTTCGAGCGCGTGCTCTTCCTCGATCGTCGCGCGATCGGCGGGATCGGGCACGATCACCGTCTCGCGCAGGTTCTCGGTCGTCTGGCCTGCGTTCTTGAGGATGTCCGCCTGCAACTGTTCGAGCCGATTTTTGAAGAAGGCGAGCTGATCCTCATTCATGTAATCCTTGTCGCTCATCTTCAGGATTTCGGCTTCGGTCAAGAGTTTCTTCGTCATCTGCTTGCTTCTTCAATGTGCGGCAAATCAAGAGATATTGCCTGCACTTTGGGATTACCCGCAACTGCGCTTGCAATCATTTGCGATATGCCGCCGCGGGGCCGAAAGCCTCTGGAAAACCGGTTCTCAAATACCAGGATAGCCCTGGCGCGGATTTGCGCGCGCGGCGAACCGGTGTGCTGCGCGGCAGATCGCATCGGCCGCGGCCGGGTGGCGGATGGGCGATCCGGCGCGGTTGCGATGCCCGGTCAATGGTTCAGCAAGAACCGGGCCTGTTATTGCCGTACTCCAGCGGGCACGTATTGTAACTGAATCGCAAGCGGGCGCCGTATCGGGTCGATCCCCGTCGGCTGCGCCAATATCTAGAAAATATAACGCGCAAATCGCGAAAAAGCGATGACGGCGAAACCCTGCCCGGAAAAGGCACCGCGCAAGCGCCGCGGCCGCCCCGGAAGGCGGCCGCATGGAAGGCGCGCGACGCCGGGCCAGAAGGCTCAGGCGAGGCAGGCGTCGAGGCCGTCGGTGATCAGGTCCTGCGGCAGGTCGACGCCGATGAACACCATCTTGTTGGTCTTCTTCTCGACCGGCAGCCACTTCGCGGCGAGGTCGCTGCCCATCATCTGGTGCACGCCCTGGAACACGACCTTGCGGTCGACGCCCTTCATGTACAGCACGCCCTTGTAGCGCAGCATCCGTTCGCCGTAGATCTGCAGGATGCCGCCGAGGAAGTCTTCCAGCTTGTTCGGGTCGAACGGGCGGTCGTTGCGGTACACGAACGACTTGATCTTGTCGTCGTGGTGCGCGTGGTGGTGGCCGTGGTCGTGATCGTGCGCGCATTGACCGTGATCGTGGTCGCAATGCGCGTGATCGTGATCATGGTCGTGATCGTGGTGATGGTGCGCGTGGTCGTCCTCGGCGAGGAAGTCCGGGTCGATCTCGAGCTTCGCGTTCAGGTTGAAGCCGCGCAGGTCGAAGATTTCCTTGATGTCGGCTTCGCCGAAGTTCACGACCTTGATCGTCGCCTTCGGGTTCATGTGCATCAGGCGGTGCTTGAGCGCCGCGACGGCCTGGTCGTCGACCAGGTCCGACTTCGTGATGAACAGGCGATCGGCGAAGCCGACCTGGCGCTGCACCACTTCGTGTTCGTCGAGCTGCGCGTTCGCGTGCTTGGCGTCGACCAGCGTGATGACCGCGTCGAGCAGGAAATCGTCGGCGATTTCGCTGTCGATGAAGAAGGTTTGCGCGACGGGGCCCGGGTTCGCAAGGCCGGTCGTTTCGATCACGATGCGGTCGAAGTCGAGTTTGCCTTCGCGCTTCTTCGCGGCCAGATCGCCGAGCGCGCGTGCGAGGTCGCCGCGGATCGTGCAGCAGATGCAGCCGTTGCTCATCTGGATGATCTGCTCGTTCGTGTCCTGAACGAGGATCTCGTTGTCGATGTTTTCTTCGCCGAACTCGTTCTCGATCACGGCGATCTTCATGCCGTGCTGTTCGTTCAGGATGCGCTTGAGCAGGGTCGTCTTGCCGCTGCCGAGGAAGCCGGTGAGGATGGTGACGGGAGTGGCCATGTCGGTCGCCTGTGGTTCGTGAATCGGGGTCAAAACCAGGATGTGTGCGTCGCGCCGTCGACTCGCAAGCCGGGGCGCACAACCATCCATTGAAACATACCTGTCAAGCCTTCGCCCGTCGTCCGGACGACAGGCTCGAGCGCGTGGCCGCCAGCCGGGCGGCCCGGCGGACGCGGGTGTGCGCGTAGATCGGGGCGATCAGACGATTTGCAACAGCAGGCCCTTCAGATATTCGCCTTCCGGGAACGCGGCGAGCAGCGGGTGATCGACGCCCGCGCCGAGCCGCTTCAGGATCCGCGCGTCGACCTTCGCGTCGGCGGCCGCGCCCGCGACGATCTTCTGGAACAGGTCCATGTCGATCGCGCCCGAGCACGAATACGTGAACAGCAGGCCGCCCGGACGCAGCAGCTTGAAGCCGCTCAGGTTGATGTCCTTGTATGCGCGTGATGCGCGGTCGACGCTGTCGCGGGTCGGCGCGAACTTCGGCGGATCGAGCACGATCAGGTCGAAGCGCTCGCCTTCGTCGACGAGGCGGCGCAGCGTCTTGAACGCGTCCGCGTCGAGCCAGGTCGCGCGCTCGGCATCGAAGCCGTTCGCGACGACGTTCTGCTGCGCGAGCGCGAGCGCGTCGCCCGACGAGTCGATCGACACGACACGGTTCGCGCCGCCCTTGAGCGCCGCGAGCGAGAAGCCGCCCGTGTAGCAGAAGCAGTTGAGCACGTCGCGGCCGGCCGCGTACTGCGCGACGAGTGCGCGGTTGTCGCGCTGGTCGACGTAGAAGCCGGTCTTGTGGCCGTTCGGCACGTCGACGTGATAACGCACGCCGTTTTCGTTCGCGATCAGCGTCGCGGGCGGCGCATCTCCTGCCAGCACGCCGGTCGTCTGTTCGAGCCCTTCCTTGTCGCGGATCGACACGTCCGAGCGTTCGTACACGTTCGGGCAGCCGGTCGCGCCGCTGAGTGCCGCGACGATCGCGTCCTTCCACGCCTCGACGCCCGCCGCCATGAACTGGCACACGAGCTGGCCGCGCGGTGCGGCGCCCGGCTCGGCCGTGTCCGCGACGTAATAGTCGACGATCAGCCCCGGCAGCCCGTCGGCTTCGCCGAACACGAGCCGCACCGCGCCCGTGCCCGACACCATCGTCGTGCGGTGCGCGACCGCGCGCTGCACGCGGCGCTTGAAGAAGGCGTGATCGATCGGTTCGTTCTCGTCGAAGCTCCACACGCGCACGCGGATCTGCGACTGCGGGCTGTACGCGCCGCGCGCGAGGAAGCGGCCGTCGTGCGCGCGGACGATCACGGTCGCGCCGGGCGCGGGCTTGCCGTCGACGCGGTCGATCGCATTGGCGTAGATCCACGGATGGCGGCGCAGCAGCGATTTTTCCTTGGACGGCTTGAGGGTGACGGTTTGCATGATGAGATCGAAAGGGGCCGTGCGCGAAGCCGACCGTGGCCGGTCGCCGCGCGCGGCGGGTAACACGGGAAGCGCGTCAGTCGCGCTTCTTCGCGCGCGGATGCGCGCTGTCGTAAATTTTTGCGAGATGCTGGAAGTCGAGCGACGTATAGACCTGCGTGGCGGAGACGCTCGCGTGGCCCAGCAGTTCCTGCACCGCGCGCAGGTCGCCGCTCGACTGCAGCACGTGCGTTGCGAACGAATGGCGCAGCACGTGCGGGTGGACGTTGGCGGGAATGCCCGCGGCCAGCGCCGCGCGCTTCACGCGGTCGCGCACGACGCCGGGTGCCATCCGGTTGCCGCGCACGGACACGAACAGCGGATGCGGATCGTGCTTCACGAATTCGCCGCGCACGGCGAGCCACGCGTTCAGCGCCTCGATCGCCTTGCGGCCGACCGGCACCTTGCGTTCCTTGTTGCCCTTGCCGCGCACGGTGACTTCGGCCTCGGCGAGATCGAGCCAGCCGGCCGAGCGGTAGCCGTCCGCCTGCGTGTACATGACGTCGAGCCCGACCAGTTCGGCGAGGCGCAGCCCGGACGAATAGAAGAGTTCGAGGATCGCGTGATCGCGGATGCCTTCGGTCGTACCGGCGAGCGGCGCGTCCATCAGTGCCGATGCGTCGTCGACCGAAAGTGCCTTCGGCAGGGTTTTCGGGCGCTTCGGCGCACGCACCGCGGCGACGGGGTTCGCCGGCATCTCGATGCGCTGCGCGAGCCAGCGGTAGAACGCGCGCCACGCGGACAGCCGGTGCGAGATCGAGCGCGCGGACAGCCCGCCCGCATGCGCGCGCGCGACCGCGCCGCGCATGTCGGCAGCCGTGAGCGCCTCGAGCGGGCGGCCGGCGGCGAGCTTCTTCAGTTCGTCGAGTTCGTGCGTATACGCACGCAGCGTGTGTTCCGACAGCTGCCTGACGTGCTTCAGGTTCGACAGGTAGGCGGCGATCGGATCGTCGGTCATGGGCGCGGCATCAGTGCGGCAGCAGGCGCGTGAGCGCGGCGCTCGCGAGCGTCGCGATCTGCGCGAGGAAGTCGGTCGCCATCCCGTCGTGGAAGCGGCGCGGATCGGGCGAGCCGAGCACCAGCAGGCCGAACGCGGGGGCGTCGGTGCCGCCGAGCGGCGCGCGCAGCGCGAGCAGCGCGACCGACGTGGCCGCGCCGTCGCCGGCCGGCGCGGCTTCAGCGCCTTCCGCCGCATTCGCGGCCGGCGCCGCGAGCGCGGGTGCGAGCCACTGGGCCGCTTCGAATCCGGTGTTCGCGCCGCAGTACGGCGTCGACAGCCCGTTCGTGAACAGGCGCACTTCCTCGCCGACCTGGCGCGCGAAGTCGGCCTGCGAGTAGGTGTCGGCGACGTCCCACACGCGCAGCGCGGTTTGCGGCACGTCGAACACCTCGGCGATGCCGTCGGCGATCGTGCGCGGCAGCGCGTACGGATCGCGTTCCGCGATCACGCGCGCGGTCCAGCGGCTGAACTTCGCGGACAGGCTGTCGTTCTCGTGGCCGTAGCGCACGAGCTCGGCGAGCCGGCGCTCGAGATGCTTGTTCTTGTCGCGCAGCATTTCCATCTGCCGCTCCTGCAGCGAGATCGCGGCCTTGCCGTGCGGATTCGCGAGACGGATCGTCGCGAGCAGTTCCGCGTGTTGCGCGAAGAATTCGGGATTGGCGAGCAGGTAGTCAGCGACTTCGCGATCGTTCATGTGGCTGGAGCGTTCAGTTATCAGGACGTTGCAGGGTCAGACGTTCAGGTCGATCTCGCCTTCGAACACGGTCGCGGCGGGCCCGGCCATCATCAGCGCGGCGGTTTCGTCGCGCGCGCCGTCCCAGCTGATCGTCAGCGTGCCGCCGTGCGTGTGCACGGTTACCGGCGAATCGAGCAGGCCGCGCCGGATGCCGGCCGCCACCGCCGCGCATGCGCCGGTGCCGCACGCGAGCGTCTCGCCCGCGCCGCGCTCGTACACGCGCAGCTTCACCTCGTTGCGCGACACGATCTGCATGAAGCCGGCATTCACGCGCTGCGGGAAGCGGGCGTGAAGCTCGATCAGCGGGCCTTCTTCGAGCACCGGATACGCTTCGGCGTCTTCGACGACCTGCACCGCGTGCGGGTTGCCCATCGACACCGTCGAGATCCAGCGCGTCGCGCCGCCGACGTCGAGCGCCCAGAGCGTGTCGTTGCCTTCCGTCCGGCCGTCAAGCCCCGAGGCGTCGAACGGCACCTGCGCCGGCGCGAATATGGGTGCGCCCATGTCGACGACGACTTCGCCATCGTCCTGCATCGTCAGTGTGATCAGGCCCTTCATCACCTGCACGCGCACGCTGCGCTTGTCGGTCAGGCCGCGGTCGCTGACGAACTTCACGAAGCAGCGCGCGCCGTTGCCGCAGTGCTCGACCTCGCCGCCGTCGCAATTGAAGATCCGGTACTTGAAATCCGCGCCGTCGACGGTCGGTTTCTCGACGAGTAGCAACTGGTCGGCGCCGATGCCGAAGTGTCGGTCGGCGAGCGCGCGCACCTGCGCCTCGGTGAGCGGCGGCAGCGCGCGCGAATAGCTGTCGAGCACGACGAAGTCGTTGCCCGCGCCGTGCATCTTGGTGAACGAGAGTTTCACTGGGTCCGGAATTCCATGGCGAACAGGGCGGTCGGCACGGCGGACGCGGCGTGCCGCGATGGCGTGCGGCGTCGTTCGTCGTGCTGATCTCAACCGCAAATGATACATGCAGCCGACAGGGGCGTCCTGCGCGGGCGGGGCGTCATTCGGGTGGCTGGGCGGGGAAAGCGGCGGGACGGCGGATCCGTGGCTCGCGCAGCAATCGGCCCACGATCTCTGGCAGGGGCGCGCGCAAGGCGCGCCGAAGGTGGCACGGCTGCAGGCGCGCATCGTGCCGCGCGCCCGCGGGTTCGACTCAGTAGAGGCTCGGCTCGCCGGGCGGGCGCGTCTTGAAGCGCTTGTGCACCCAGTAATACTGCTCCGGCATCAGCGGAATCTGCTCCTCGAGGAATTCGTTCATCCGCCGCGCGTCGAGATCGTCGTCGCCGGTCGGGTAGTTGTCCCACGGCTTGAACACCTTCAGCCGGTAGCCCTTGTAGTTCGGCAGCACCTCGCCGATGAACGGCACGACCTGCGCGCGGCCCGTCTTGGCGAGCCGGCCGACGGCCGTCAGCGTGCACGCCGGCACGCCGAAGAAGGGGACGAACGTCGAATTGCGCAGACCATAGTCCATGTCGGCGCCGAGCATCACCGGCTTGCGGTCGCGCAGCCAGCGCAGCACGACGCGGGCGCTGTCCGCGCGGCCGACCATCTCGGCGTCGAAACGCCCGCGGGCCTTTTTCGCCTCTTCCTCGAGCACGGCATTCGAGAACGGCTGGTACAGCGACCCGCAGCGGCGCTGCAGCGAACGGTTCAGCCAGATCGAGCCGGCTTCGATGCCGACGAAATGCAGGCCCAGGAACAGCGTCGGGGGCAGATCCGGATCGGTGAGGTCGACTGCGCTGTCGACCTGGATCAGCTTCGCGAGCTTGCGCTCGGAGCCGAACCACTGGACGCTGCGCTCGACGTAGCTGCGGATCGCGTGGCGGAAGTGCTGGCCCGCCACTTCCTCGCGCCGTTCGTCGCTCCAGTCGGGGAAGCAGAGTTTCAGATTGGTATGTACGATGCGCTTTCGCCGGCTGGGAATCTGGTACAGCAGCCAGCCGAGGCCGTCGCCGAACCGTGCGGTCAAGCCGTACGGCAGCAGGGCGAGCAGCTTCAGCAAGCCGATGGCGAGGTGCGTGCCGAGGCGGCCTAGCATGCGGAATCTCCGTGGGGCCGGCTGGCCGGCACGTTGCGAACAGGGGGGTAGGACAGCGGACGATGCAGCACGAGTGGCGCTCTGTGACAATTCACGAAAGCCGCTATAATACGGGCTTCGCCGAGTTAACTGACAACTTGCGGGGCGAAGCCGGCTGGCGCGAAGCGCGCTGCCCGGTCCTGGTAATCCGCTAAAGCGTCGCCGCTTCAGGCCCAACGAAGCTGGCTACGTGAAACCAACCGTAACCACACAGGAGCCTGAAAAAGTGGCAAACGATTATCTCTTCACGTCCGAATCCGTCTCCGAAGGCCATCCGGACAAAGTCGCGGACCAAATCTCGGACGCGATTCTCGACGCCATCCTCGAGCAGGACAAATACTCCCGCGTTGCAGCCGAAACGCTGTGCAACACGGGTCTCGTCGTTCTGGCCGGTGAAATCACCACGACGGCCAACATCGATTACATCCAGATCGCGCGCGACACCATCAAGCGCATCGGCTACGACAACACCGACTACGGCATCGACTACAAGGGTTGCGCGGTGCTCGTCGCGTACGACAAGCAGTCGCCGGACATCGCGCAAGGCGTCGACCGCGCGCATGACGACAACCTCGATCAAGGCGCGGGCGACCAGGGTCTGATGTTCGGTTACGCATGCGACGAAACGCCGGAACTGATGCCGCTGCCGATCCACCTGTCGCACCGTCTCGTCGAGCGCCAGGCGAGCCTGCGCCGCGACGGCCGCCTGCCGTGGCTGCGCCCGGACGCGAAGTCGCAGGTGACGATCCGCTACGTCGACGGCAAGCCCGATTCGATCGACACCGTCGTGCTGTCGACGCAGCATGCACCGGACATCGAACTGCCGGCGCTGCGCGAAGCCGTGATCGAGGAAATCATCAAGCCGACGCTGCCGGCCGACCTGATCAAGGGCGACATCAAGTTCCTGGTGAACCCGACCGGCCGGTTCGTGATCGGCGGTCCGCAGGGCGACTGCGGCCTGACGGGCCGCAAGATCATCGTCGACACCTACGGCGGTGCCGCACCGCACGGCGGCGGCGCGTTCTCGGGCAAGGATCCGTCGAAGGTCGACCGTTCGGCAGCGTATGCCGGCCGTTACGTCGCGAAGAACATCGTCGCGGCAGGCCTCGCCTCGCGCGCGCTGATCCAGGTGTCGTACGCGATCGGCGTGGCCGAGCCGACCTCGGTGATGGTCAACACGTTCGGCACGGGCCGCGTGTCGGATGCGGTGATCACGAAGCTCGTGCGCGAGCATTTCGACCTGCGTCCGAAGGGCATCATCAAGATGCTCGACCTGCTGCGCCCGATCTACGAGAAGACGGCAGCTTACGGCCACTTCGGCCGCGAAGAGCCGGAATTCTCGTGGGAAGCGACCGACAAGGCGCTCGCACTGGCCGAAGCGGCCGGCGTGGAGCCGACGGCACGCGTCGCATAAGCGTCGTCCGCCCGAAACAAAAAACCCCGGCATGCCGGGGTTTTTTTATGCGCGTCGATCGCCGGCGGGATGACGGCATCGCTGCGGTCGTGGCGAGCACTGCCCGCCGGCGCGGCTTCAGCGTGCGCTGAACCCGAACCAGCCGTTGCTGGCCGCGAGGCGGCGCGGGCGGTTGATGCGGCGCTGCGGGCCCAGCGTGCGGCGCAGCGCGAGCGCGCGCAGCGACGACGGCTTCTGCAGCAGCGAGCGCAGGCCGGCGCGGCGTGCGAACGCCTGCGCGCTCATCATCGAGAAGAACGCGTGGAACCAGGCGCGGATGCCGTCCAGCCGGCTGTGCGCGTGCGTTTGCTCGGCGAGCGCCTGTGTGCGTGCGCGGTGATGGCGCAGCGGACGGGCGGGAGCGGACGGTGCGACGCGCTTCGCAGTGCGGTTGAGACGGGAAGTCAGACGGAGTGGCATGTGAACGATGCTTCGCTTGTATGGATGGCGCTCTTGAAAAGCGCACTGGTATGAACGGCCTCGGATGGCGCAACGGATCTTACCGAAAGTCGTTGCGCGCCGCGCCCGCCAGAATTGACAGGCCGCGACAGGCTACAAGGGATTCGTGACGTGCAAAAGTCGCGATAAACCCTTGTGCCGCAAGCGTGTCGCTGCATACCGCCTGTCGCTGAGGCTCGCGCCGCGCCGCACAGTTCCCTTGCGCCAGATCAAAACGACGATTGGCATGCCCCTGCGCACGACAATGGCGCTGTTCGCGGCATCCGGCGCCGATTTACAATCGTCACATTCACACGATAAACGTCTGGCATCCCATGTCGTCTCCATTGCAGTTGGAATCGATCCGCGCGCAAGTCGCGGAATTGCGCGAACGCGGCTTCGTCGTCGCGCGCGGCCTTGTTGACGAGGCGCAGTGCGCGGCGCTCAAGCAGATCGCGGCGCGCCAGTTGCAGGAAGCGGCGGAGCCGATCGAGTTCGAGGCGGATTTGCGCTACCCGGGCGCGCCCGAGTCGAAGCATGCGCCGGGCGGGCATACGGTGCGGCGGCTGCTGGACGCCTACACGCGCGATCCGGCGTTCGCCGCGCGCGCGATCGCACCCGAAATCGGCGAGTGGATGCGCGAGTACTTCGGCGAGCAGCCGGTGCTGTCACGCGCGCATCACAACTGCATGATGACGAAGCACCCCGCGTACGGCAGCCTGACGGGCTGGCATCGCGACTTCCGCTACTGGTCGTTCGAACGCGCGGACATGGTGTCGGTGTGGCTCGCGCTCGGGCCGGAAACGAATGAAAACGGTGCGCTCTGGCTGGTGCCGGGTTCGCACACGGCCGAATTCGGGCCGGAAGCGTTCGACGACGCGAAGTTCTTCCGCAGCGACCTGCCGGAAAACCGCAAGATGATCGACGCGGCAACCTGCCCGTCGCTCCAGACGGGCGACGTCGTGTTCTTCCACTGCAACACGCTGCATTCGGCGGGGCAGAACCGCTCCGACCAGGTGAAGTTCTCGCTCGTCTATACGTACCACGGCGTGAGCAACCGGCCGATGCCGGGCACGCGTTCGGCGGCGAAGCCGGAGGTGCAGTTCTAGCGGCGGTTCGGGCGGCGATGCAGCCGCGCCGCTTGTCCGATGGGGCACTGCGGCCGCGCGGGCGGATGAACAAACGGGCGGCCTGGGCCGCCCGTTGCATTTCGTGCAGCCCGCTCCGCAATGCGGGCCGCCATCGCGCGGCTGCGCGATCAGCGCTTGCTGGCCGGCATCGCGAGGCCGATCAGGCCGATCAGCGATGCGACGGCGCCGCCGACGATCAGCAGGATCGTCTTCGTGGCGGGCGAGCCGGTGAAGAAGCGCGACACGTTGTCGTTGATCGAATGGAACGACTGGCCGCCGAAATACAGCAGCACGACGCCGCCGACGAGCAGCGCAACCGAGATGACCCGGGACATACCAACCTCGCTGTAACGGTGATTCGAGACGCCGCAGTGTAGGCGACGCACGCGGCTGCGTCCATTGCCGTGCGCGCTTCGCCCACGTTCGATACCATAACCGTCGTACGTTTCCCTCGCCGCCGGCGCGCGATGTTCGCGCGCGGCGCGCGTCCCATCCCCGACGTCTTCACGGAACCGACTCATGGCCTACGAAGCAGCTTCCGAACGTTATGCCGACATGCAATACCGCACCTGCGGCAAATCCGGGCTCAAACTGCCCGCCCTGTCGCTCGGCCTGTGGCACAACTTCGGCGACTCGACGCCGATCGCGACGCAGCGCGACATCCTGCGCACCGCGTTCGACCTCGGCATCAATCATTTCGACCTCGCGAACAACTATGGGCCGCCGTACGGCAGCGCCGAAACCAACTTCGGCCGGCTGCTGAAGGAAGATTTCCGGCCGTACCGCGACGAGCTGCTGATCTCGACGAAGGCCGGCTGGGACATGTGGCCGGGGCCTTACGGCAGCGGCGGCGGGTCGCGCAAGTACGTGCTCGCGAGCCTCGACCAGAGCCTGCAGCGGATGGGGCTCGACTACGTCGACATCTTCTATTCGCACCGCTTCGACGCGCACACGCCGCTCGAGGAAACCGCCGGCGCGCTCGCATCGGCCGTGCAGCAGGGCAAGGCGCTGTACATCGGCATTTCGTCGTACTCGGCCGCGAAGACGCGCGAGATGGCCGAACTGCTCGCGCAATACAAGGTGCCGCTGCTGATCCACCAGCCGTCGTACAACCTGCTGAACCGCTGGGTCGAGGAGGATCTGCTCGGCACGCTCGACGACATCGGCACGGGCAGCATCGCGTTCACGCCGCTCGCGCAGGGGCTGCTGACGTCGAAATACCTGAACGGCGTGCCGGCCGATGCGCGCGTGAACAAGCCGGGCGGCGGCTCGCTGAAGCAGGATCACCTGAGCGCGGACAACCTCGAGCACGTGCGCAAACTCGACGGCATCGCCCAACGGCGCGGGCAGAGCCTCGCGCAGATGGCGCTCGCCTGGGTGTTGCGCAATGGCCGCGTGACGTCCGCACTGATCGGCGCAAGCCGTCCGGAGCAAGTGCGCGAAAACGTCGGCGCGCTGAAGAATCTCGAATTCTCGGCCGACGAACTCGCGGAGATCGATCGCTACGCGACCGAGGGTGGCATCAATCTGTGGGAAAAACCGTCCACCGATCAGGCGATCTGATCGGCATCAAGGATAGTCGATACGGGATGCGAACCATTGCATGCCGTATCGCTGCGCACGCACACAAACGGCTACGTCGCTGCGATGCCGCGGCGTGACCGGCGCGCGCCAACGCGTCGCTAGAGCAGCGCAGGCAGGCCTTCGACGAGCAATACCGCAACGCCGACGCCGAGGATGACGCCGAGCACGCGCAGCAGGTTGTGGCGGAATTCGGTTGCGCACGGCACCGCGCCGAGAAACAGCGCGCCGGCCAGCGCCATCGGAATCAACAGGATGAAGTCGCCGATCGTGAAATAGGTGGTCATGCGTGTCTCCATAGCCGGCCGGAACAGGCGCACGCGCGTCTTCCAGCCCCATGCCGGGCATTTCTCGTGTTGGGCCGACCCCGATTGCGAACGGGGCGGTCAGTTCGAGTATAGGCAACCTCGCTGCGTTTTTCGCTATCCGAACCATTAAAAGTATGCGGAAAACCCCGGAGAATCTGCATTTTTCCGGCGAGTCGGACGAATGCCTTGCACCATTCTTTCCCGCCCCTTTCGATTCGCGCTGAAACGTCGTACATGTTCGATACGGGCCGCCGCACCCGCGGGCGCGGCGGCCCGTCCGCCTACGCGCGATCGGGGCGCGCGCGAACGGCCGGGGTGCGGAACACGAGCGCGAGCCCCGCCACGATCGCGCCCATGCCGGCGAGCGCGAGCGGTTCGGGCCGGTTGCCGAGCCAGACCGCGTCCATCAGCGTGGTGAGGACGGGCACGAGATAGAACAGGCTCGTCACGTTGACGAGATCGCCACGTTGCATCAACCGGTAGAACAGCAACTGCGCGATCACCGAGATCACGATGCCGAGCCACAGCAGCGGGACGATGAACGCCCAGCCGACCTCGAGCGAGACCGGCCGGAATGGCAGGATCGCCACGCACAGCGCGAGGCCGATCGCGTTCTGCAGCGGCAGCACGTCGGCAGGCGCCGCGCGCACGTGCTTTTGCAGCAGCGAGCCGGCGGTCAGCGCGACGAGCGCCGTGAGCGCGCAGGCGACGCCCATGATCGGCAGACCCGCACCGCCCACGCCGCGGCACACGATGAGCGCGAGACCCGCGAGCGACAGCCCGAGCCCCGCGACGCGCATCGGTTGCCAGCGCCGCTCGATGATCGCCAGCGTGAGGATCGGCTGCACGCCGAGGATCGTCGCAAGCACGCCCGGCGCGATCCCGCGCTCGAGCGCGAGCAGGTAGAAGATCGAATAGCCGCCCATCATGAGCAGGCCGGTCAGCGCGGCCATGCGCCGCTCGCCGCGCGGCGGCAGCCAGCGTCCGCGCATGATGGCCGGCACGAGCAGCACGAGTGATGCGAGCGCGAATCGCGCGGCGAGAAAGACGAACGCGGATGCGTGACGCAGACCGAGTTCAGCGAAGATCGCGCCGCTGCTCCACAGCAAGACGAAGAGCGACGTCACGCCATGCGCGGCGAGCGCGCGTTTGAACGAAATCATGTGAATCCACCTGTCGAACGGATCGAAACGTCCCAAGTCGCGCACGTGGCAACGCGCCGTGCGCAATGACGCACGAACGGCCGCAAACGGGCGAATGGAAAACGGAAACCGAAAGCCGGCTGGTCAGCCGACGCGTGCCGCCGGCGGGGGCGGCGCGGCGCCGACGAGCGGCGGTGCGACAGGAGGAGGGAGGACGGATGGATGCGCGCACGCCTGCGGTCGCGAGTCGAACTGCGGCCGGGATGTTGCGAGAGCGGACGTGAGCGGTTGCATCGGGTCGAAATGCGCTTGAACGCGAATGAGCGTCAAAGGTAACGCAAGGCGGCCGCCGGGCGCAACCACCGTCGGCGGGAGGCCGGCGCCGCGCGTGTCGCCGGTTTCGGCGGACGGTCACATTCGACAGGGTATGATGGGGGTATCCGTCCGTGCAAGCGCACGCGCGGCGCAGTGGTTGATTGGAGACATTCGACGAATTCGCGGCACTTCGCCTGCTTCTTCTTCTTTTCGCGCTTCGATAAACCGTGAACAATGGGATTACGCGCAACACCCCGACGAGGGCGGCGCGGATCGTGCATTTGCCGGCTCGCGAGCGAGCCGGGTTTCAAGTTTCAAGAGTGGGGAACCATCATGCATGTCGGGTCGATTGTCTGCACTACCCATATCGCCGTGCCGAAGGGCGCGCGCGGCATCGTTCAGCGCGTTCTGGGCGACATGGCCATGGTGACCTGGTACGCGGGCGTGCCAGGCGAGTCGAAGGAACTCAACACCGAGCCGTTCTTTCTCGAGGACCTGATCGACACCGGCGAATCCGTGCTGCCGGCCGGCGCCGCGATCCACTGAGCGCGCGTGCCGTATCGGACGCTCGTGTTTCGGCGCGGCTGACGGCACAATGCGGGGCATGAAAGACGTCACTTCCGCCTCCGCAGCTCCCGCCGGCCCGCCGTTCGCCGGCCTCACGCCCGAGTGCGTGCTCGATGCGCTCGACAGCGTGCTGATGCCGGCCGGGCTGCGCACCGACGGGCGCCTGCTCGCCCTCAACAGCTACGAAAACCGCGTCTACCAGGTCGGCATCGAGGACGGCCCGCCCGTCGTCGCGAAGTTCTACCGGCCCGCGCGCTGGTCGGACGAAGCGATTCTGGAAGAACACGCGTTCGTCGCCGAACTCGCCGCGCGCGAGATTCCGGCGGTGCCCGCGCGCGTCGTCGACGGCCGCACGCTGCACGCGTTCGACGGCTTCCGCTTCTCGATCTTCGAGCGGCGCGGCGGCCGTGCGCCCGACCTCGACCGCAGCGACACGCTCGAATGGCTCGGCCGCTTCATCGGCCGGATTCACGCGGTCGGCGCGACGCGGCCGTATGTCGCGCGTCCCGTGCTCGACATCCGCGCGTTCGGCTACGAGCCGCGCGACTACCTGCTCGCGCACGATTTCATTCCCGACGACGTAAGGCCCGCCTACGAGACGGCGGTGACGCTCGCGCTCGAAGGCGTCGAGGCCGCATTCGAGCGCGCGGGCGAGATTCGCCTGCTGCGCACGCACGGCGACTGCCATCCGAGCAACGTGCTGTGGACCGACGCGGGCCCGCATTTCGTCGACTTCGACGACAGCCGGATGGCGCCCGCGGTCCAGGATCTGTGGCTACTGCTGCCCGGCGATCGCGAAGGCGCGTCGCGCGCGCTCGCGGACCTGCTCGCCGGTTATGAGGACTTCTGCGAATTCGAGCCGCGCGAACTGCATCTGGTCGAAGCGCTGCGCACGCTGCGCTTGATCCACTACGCGGCATGGCTCGCACGCCGCTGGGACGATCCGGCGTTTCCAGCCGCGTTCCCGTGGTTCAACACGCATCGATACTGGGAAGCACGCGTGCTCGAGCTGCGCGAGCAGATCGGCGCGATGCAGGAAGGGCCGCTCTGGCCCGTGTGACGGCGCGCGCGGCAACCTCGCCGCGCGGCATTTTCGGGTGGGCCGGCGCGCGTTGCTCGCGGCCCGCGCCGCTCAGAACTTCAACATCATCTTGATCACCGCGGCGAAGCGCTTGCCATAGGGCGGTGCGATCAGCCCGCGGGTATTCAGGCGTGCCTGCGTGAGCACGGGCTTCATCTTCGAGAACGTCACGAAGCCGTCGTAGCCGTGATACGCGCCCATCCCGCTCGCGCCGACACCGCCGAACGGCAAACTGCCGCACGCGATGTGCAGCAACGCATCGTTGACCGTCACGCCGCCGGAGATCGTTTCGCGCATCACGCGGTCGATCGTGCCCCCATCCTCGTCGAACAGGTACAGCGCGAGCGGCCGCGGGCGCGCGTTCACGTACGCGATCGCCTCGTCGAGCCGCTCGTACGGTACGAGCGGCAGCAGCGGCCCGAAAATTTCCTCCTGCATCAGCTGCGACGCGGCCGGCACGTGCGTGACCGCGCACGGCACGAAGCGGCGCGACGCGGGGTCGGACGGCGCATCCGACAGCGGATGCAGTTGCGCGCCGGCGGCCTGCGCGTCGGTCGCGAGCTGTTGCAGCCGGGCGTAATGGCGCGGCGACACGATCGTCGTGTAGTCGCCGTTGGCCGACAGGTCCGGATACAGCTTCGCGAAGCGCTCCCGTGCGCGCTCGATGAACGCGGCTTCCATCCCGCGCGGCAGCAGCACGTAGTCGGGCGCGATGCAGGTCTGGCCCGCGTTCAACGTCTTGCCGCCGATGATCGCGTCGACGGCTGCGTCGAAGCGCGCATTCGGCCCGACGATCGCCGGCGACTTGCCGCCGAGCTCGAGCGTGACGGGGGTGAGATTGTCGGCCGCGGCGCGCATCACGTGGCGGCCGACGTGCGTCGAGCCGGTGAACAGCAGGTGATCGAACGGCAGTGCGGTGAACGCGGCGCCGATCTCCGCATCGCCGTTCACGACCGCGACATGGTCACGCGAGAAGGTCTTCGCGATCAGCTGTTCAAATAGCGCCGACGTGCGCGGCGTTAGTTCGGACATCTTGACGATCGCGCGGTTGCCGGCGGCGAGTGCGCAGATCAGCGGCCCGGCCGCGAGCAGGACCGGATAGTTCCACGGCACGACGATGCCGACCACGCCGAGCGGCTGCGGCAGCACCTTCGCGCGCGCCGGCCGTAGCCACTTGTTCATCGGCTTGCGGATCGGCTTCATCCAGCGCTTGCCGTGCTTGAGCGCGTCGTCGATCTCTTCCTTCGCCATCCAGATTTCCGACAGCAGCACTTCCTGCTTCGCGCGATGCCCGAAGTCGGCGCTGATCGCATCGGCGAGCGCATCCGCGTGATCGATCAGCATCGTGCGCAGCGCGCGCAGGTGCTGCGCGCGGGTGTCCCACTCCGGGTATGGCGCGCGCAGGTAGGCCGCGCGCTGGTCGCGCAGCAGCGACGTCAAGGCATCGACCGACGGCTGCGCTTGCGGGGCCAGTTCGGGCAAATCGTTCTTCATTTCGTCTCCTCCAGTTGGGCGTGGCACGTCGGCCAGCAGTCAGGCCGCACGTACCCGCTCGGCGAGCGTGGCGGGGCGGGGCAGGATGGCGCGCGTCGCCCGGCAGGGTGCCGGATGCGATGCACGGTCGAAAACAGGGTGCAGCGTGCGGCAAGCGTCGCATCCGCGCGACGGTGTTCGTGTCCGAAAACGGGATTGCGCGGTCCGCGCGTACGGCCGGACGCGATGTCCGGCCGGTGTGCGATGGCGCGCGGCGAGTACTTGCCGGCGCACCGAAGCAGGGCAGCGCGGTGCGTGCGGCGACGTGCGCACCGGCAGGTCGTGCCGCGCGTGCGACGAGCCGTCCAAACGGTCGGCGATACGTGGCGTCGTTCGATTTCGACCGGCCGCGCGCACGGTGTTGCACGTCACCGTCCGGGCATCCGTTTGAAATGAAATGCGGGCCGCGCGCGGTGCGTCCGGACAACCCGGTCGGCACGCGGCCTGCAGAGCGTCGCGCTGCATCGTCGTCTCCCCAGTTTCGCGACGGCGCGGCTTCTGGCGGCCGGTGCATCGCGTCGCATCAATCGATACATCTTAAATTTAGTTCACGCGGGCGTTTAGAGGAATCGCTCTTGAATCGGCGTGCCGCGCGCGCGGCGGCCATTCCTACAATGCCCGAACATTACAAGCGGGAGCCGGCCGCGCCGGGCGCCGTTCATGACACGAAGGAGACGTGACATGCAATACGACTACATCATCGTAGGCGGAGGGTCGGGCGGCTCGAGCCTCGCCAGCCGCCTCGCCGACGCATGCCCCGACGCGACGATCGCGTTGATCGAGGCCGGCTCGCACACGGAGCGCAACCTGCTCGTCAACATGCCGGTGGGAATCGCGGCGCTCGTGCCGTTCAAGCTCGGCACGAACTACGGTTACGAGACGGTGCCGCAGCCGGGCCTCGGCGGCCGCCGCGGATATCAGCCGCGCGGGCGCGGAATGGGCGGCTCGAGCGCGATCAACGCGATGATCTACACGCGTGGCCACCCGGGCGACTACGATGAATGGGCGCAACTCGGCGCGACGGGCTGGGGCTGGCAGGACGTGCTGCCGTATTTCCGCCGCGCGGAGGGCAACGCGCGCGGTGCCGATGCGTGGCACGGCGCGGACGGCCCGCTGACGGTGTCCGACCTGCGCTTTCGCAATCCGTTTTCCGAACGATTCATCCAGGCGGCGCACGCGGCCGGCTATCCGCTCAACAACGACTTCAACGGCGCGACGCAGGAAGGCGTCGGCTTCTATCAGGTCACGCATCGCGACGGCTCGCGCTGCAGCGTCGCGCGCGCATACATCTACGGCCGCGAGCGGCCGAACCTGCACGTGATCACCGACGCGACGGTGCTGCGCGTGGGCTTCGACGGCAAGCGCGCGGTCGGGGTCGTGGTGTCGCGCGACGGACGCGTCGAGACGCTCGGTGCACGCGCGGAAGTGATCCTGTCGGCCGGCGCGTTCAATTCGCCGCAACTGCTGATGTGCTCGGGGATCGGTCCGGCGGAACAGCTGCGCCGGCACGGGATCGCCGTCGTGCAGGACGCGCCGGACGTCGGCACGAACCTGATCGACCATATCGATTTCATCATCAACACGCGCGTGAATTCGTCGGAGCTGGTCGGCGTCTGCCTGCGCGGGATCGCGAAGATGACGCCGGCGCTCGTGCGCTACTTCTCGAGCCGCACCGGGATGATGACGAGCAACGTCGCGGAGGCCGGCGGCTTCATCAAGAGCGACCCGTCGCTCGATCGTCCGGACCTGCAGCTGCATTTCTGCACGGCGCTCGTCGACGACCACAACCGCAAGATGCACTGGGGCTTCGGCTATTCGCTGCACGTGTGCGCGCTGCGCCCGTTCAGCCGCGGCACGGTCGCGCTCGCGAGCGGCGATGCGCGCGACGCACCGCTGATCGATCCGCGCTTCTTCAGCGATACGCGTGATCTCGATCTGCTCGTGCGCGGCGCGCAGGCGATGCGCCGGATCCTGTCGCAGGCGCCGCTCGCGTCGCAGGGCGGGCGCGAGCTGTACACCCGGGCGGACCAGAGCGAAGCCGAGCTGCGCGCGACGATCGTCGAGCATGCCGACACGATCTATCACCCGGTCGGCACCTGCCGGATGGGCTCGGATGCGCGCGCGGTCGTGGATCCGCAACTGCGCGTGCGGGGCGTCGAAGGGCTGCGGGTGGTGGATGCGTCGGTGATGCCGACGCTGATCGGCGGGAACACGAATGCGCCGTCGGTGATGATCGGCGAACGCGCGGCGGACTTCATCGTCGCGACACGCCGGGGCGGCGGCGTGCCGCGCAACGAGGCGGCCGCGGCGGCGCACGGCCGCTGAGCGGCGCGCACCGGCACACGACCGACGCGATGCTCAGGCGAACGTATCGACGAGGCCCGCGCGGCTCACGGTCGCGCCGGCCGCTGCGGATTGCACGGCGTCGACCGGTGCGTCGACGGCTGACGACCCGGCGCGCGCGCGCGGCGACGGCCGGCCGCCGGCGAAGCTTTGCTGCGGGTTCTGCTGCTGCGACGCGAAGCCGCCATCGCTGACGCTCGCGCTGCCCAGGCCGAGCCCGCCCGCTTCCATCGCTTCACGCAGTTTCGGCAGCGCGGCTTCCACCGCGTCGCGCACCTGCGCGTGCTGCGACACGAACAGCGCATGCGCGTGGTTGTCCGCGACGCGCAGCACGACCTGCAGCGGGCCGAGGTCCGGCGGGTTCAGCGTCAGCTCGGCGCTCTGCTGGTGCGCATTCGACAGGAACACGACTTTCTGGCTCAGCGCATCGGTCCAGTCGGCGGTGCCGACGTGCGGCGCCAGCACGTGTGCGTTGGCCGCGGCGATCGAGCTTGCGGCGGGCGATGCCTGGAGGTTCGCCTGTGCGGCTGCCGCAGCCGTTGCGGCGGCAGCGACCGTCGCGTCGGCGGCCGGGCTGGCGGTTTCCTCGGCGGCCGCGAATGCGTGCTGCGCGGCGGGCTGGGCCGTTGCGCCGGCCTGCAGCGCCGGTGCGGTGGCTTGCGTGGGCGCCTGCTGCGTCGCGAGCGCGCCTTTCGCGTCGGCGAGCGTGCGGTCGAAGGTCGGGACTTTCGGCGTCGGCGGCGTAGCGGCAGCCGAGGCGGACGTCGCCGCCGCGGGTGCTGCCGCTGTCGCAGCCGTGCCCGTCGCGGGCATCGCGATCGCGCCCGCGCCGCCGGTCAGCTTCGCAAGTGCCGCCTGCAGCGTGTCGCGACCCGACACCGGCACGGCAGGCTCGGCGGCCGCATCCTTGCTTGCGTGGTTCGTCAGCACGGCCGTGGCGTCGGGCTGGCCGGACACGGCCGTCGTTTGCGCGGCGGTGGCAGCGGTATCGGCGCCGGCCGGCGCCGCGTCGTTCGCGCGCGTCTGCAGCTGCGCCTGCACGGCGGCTGCCGCGGCGAGCGCGGCAGCGTCCGGGTTGAGCGTCGCGATGGCGTCTTCGGTCGACTGGTCGTCGTCGCCGTGGTCGGCGGACTTCGTGCCGGCAGCGGATGTCGACGATGCCTGTTTCGTCGAGACGTCCGGCTTGCCGGCGATTGCCGCGTCGTGCCGCGTGACGACGCTTTGCTTCAGCGTCTGCGCGAACGGCATGGCGGCAGGGCTGCTTGCGGCATCGTTGCCGGCGGACTTGGCGGAGGCGGACGAACCCGCGTCGCGGATCGCCTTGAGTGCGGTGCCGGCGGTGTCGAGCAGCACGCCGAGCAGGGGCAGGGGAGGCATGACGATTCTCTCGTTCGAAAGCGGTGAGCGGTTACGCTGAACGGGCCGCATCGGCCCGCATGCGCAGGATCTTCGCGGCGTGTTCGTCGGCGTCGCGCTGTTCGCGCTTCGCCGTACGCTGCGCTTCCTGCGCGACGCCGCGCGCCTGCAGGATTTCGTATGAACCGACGGTGCGTTTCTTCTGTTGCCAGTTGGGGCGCGCCTCGTCGATGCGGACTTCGGCTGCGGCCAGCACGTTGCGTTGCTGCACGATCGCCGCGTCGAGCGTATCGATGAACGCCTGGAAGTTGCGCCAGTTGCCGGCCGGCATCCCGTGTTGCGCGGACTGCGCGAAGCGCGCGTGATACTCGTCGCGATAGCGCAGCAGTGCATCGAGCTGGTCGGCGGCCGCGGTGCGGTCGCGCTGCGCGGTGCCGAGCTGCTTCGCGGCCGTGTCGAGATCTTCCTGCGCGCGGTCGAGCAGGAGTTGAAGGGGAAAGCCGTGTGCCATCGGGGTCAGCCTCCGTGTACGTCGAACAGCGCATCGAGCGCGCCGAGGCTCGACGCGAACGGCGCGCATTCGCGAAAGCCCTGCTGCAGGAACGATTCGATGCGCGGGTAGAGCGCGATCGCGCGGTCGAGCTGCGCGTCGCGGCCGGGCGCATAGGCGCCGACCGCGATCAGGTCGCGATTGCGCTGGTAGCGCGACAGCATCTGCTTGAACTGCCGCACGCGGTCGAGATGCGTTTCGTCGATCAGCGCGGTCATCGCGCGGCTGATCGACGCCTCGATGTCGATCGCCGGATAGTGGCCGGCTTCGGCGAGCGCGCGCGACAGCACGATATGGCCGTCGAGGATCGCGCGCGCCGAATCGGCGATCGGGTCCTGCTGGTCGTCGCCTTCGGTCAGCACCGTGTAGAACGCGGTGATCGAGCCGCCGCCTTCGGGCCCGTTGCCGGTGCGCTCGACGAGCGCGGGCAGCTTCGCGAACACCGACGGCGGATAGCCCTTGGTCGCGGGCGGCTCGCCGATCGCAAGCGCGATCTCGCGCTGCGCCATCGCGTAACGCGTCAGCGAATCCATCAGCAGCAGCACGTGCTTGCCCTGGTCGCGGAAATACTCGGCGAGCGACGTCGCGTAGGCCGCGCCCTGCATCCGCAGCAGCGGCGACACGTCGGCCGGCGCTGCGACGACGACCGAGCGCGCGAGCCCGTCCTCGCCGAGGATCTGTTCGATGAACTCCTTCACTTCGCGGCCGCGTTCGCCGATCAGCCCGATCACGATCACTTCCGCGCTGGTGTAGCGCGCCATCGTGCCGAGCAGCACCGACTTGCCGACGCCGGAACCCGCGAACAGGCCCATCCGCTGCCCGCGGCCGACGGTGAGCAGCCCGTTGATCGCGCGCACGCCGACGTCGAGCACGTGATGGATCGGCTCGCGATCGAGCGGGTTGATCGACGGCGCCGACAGCGGTGCGTCGACCTTCGACGCGAGGGGGCCGAGGCCGTCGAGCGGGCGGCCCGACGCGTCGACCACGCGCCCGAGCATTTCCCAGCCGACCGGCAGCCGCTTCGCACCGGCGAGCGGATCGGCGACGGGCGCGCTTTCCCGTGGCCACACACGCGCACCCGGCAAGACGCCTGCGACGTCGGTGGTCGGCATCAGGAACAGGCGATCGCCGGCGAAGCCGACGACTTCCGCTTCCGCGTGCGGCAGCGTGCTGCCGGGCGGCAATTCGATCGTGCATTCGGCGCCGACCGACAGGCGCAGCCCGATCGCCTCGAGCACGAGGCCCGCGGCGCGCGTGAGGCGCCCGCACGGGCGCAGCGGCAGCGCGCGGTGACTGCGGGCCGCGAGCCCGTTCAGGTGCGTGCGCCAGTGCGCGAGGTGCGGATTGTGCGGCGCGCGCGGCGCATCGCCGGCGGTATCCGTCGCGGGCGCGTGCGTGCCGTGCGCAGCGCCATGCGATGCTTCGAGGTCGAACGACGCATCGGGGCCGAACGACGCGAGTGCGAGCTCGCGCTCGAGCGGTGTCATCCCGTCGTGCAGCACCGATTCGGGCGTGGGCGTCACCATGCGCTCACCTTGCCGATCGCGGCGGCGACGCGCTGCCAGCGGGTCGGCAGCGTCGCGTCGACCTCGCCGGTCGCGGCGTGCGCGCGGCAGCCGCCGCGCTCGATCGACGCGTCGGTGCGCACGTTCCAGCCGAGCGTATCGAGATCGTCCTGCAGATAGGCTTCGACGACGGGCAGGTCGGCCGGATTCACCACGAGATGCGGCGCGCCGGACAACGCCGGCTCGGCGGCGAGCACGTCGCGCACGGCCGCGACGAGCGCGGCCGGATCGTGCTTCACGTGCTGGCGCACGACCTGCTGCGCGATGTCGAGCGCGAGCTGCGCGAGCTCGGACGCGAGATCGTGCTCGACGCCCGACACGGCCTCGCGAAACGACGCGGCCAGCGCCGCAAGCTGCGCGGCCTGTTCGCGTGCTTCGGCCTGGCCGGCCTCGAAGCCTTGTTCGCGCCCCTGATCGAACCCGGCCTGGTAACCCAGTGCCTGGCCTTCGACGTGGCCGGCCGCATGGCCTTCGGCATGCGCGGCGTCGCGCACGCGCTGCAACTCCTCGGCGAGCGCGGCGGCCGCCGCTGCCGCATCGTCGGGCGGCGGCGGGGGCGGCGGCGGATCGAACGACGCCATCTCCCACCGCTGGTACGCGGTGAGGGTGCCGGCGTGCTCGCGCGCGGAATCAGACATACGCGTCTTCCGCCTTGCCGCCGATCACGATCTGACCGCTCTCGGCGAGGTTGCGCACGATCTGCAGGATGCGGCGCTGCTGCGTCTCGACTTCGGACACGCGCACCGGGCCGCGCGCGTCGAGATCCTCGGCGAGCAGTTCGGCCGCGCGTTGCGACATGTTCGCGAGGAATTTCTGGCGCAGCGCGGGCGGCGCGCCCTTGAGCGCGATGATCAGCGTTTCCGACTCGACTTCCTTCAGCACCATCTGGATTGCGCGATCCTCGAGGTCGAGCAGGTTCTCGAACACGAACATCTGGTCGACGATCTTCTGCGCGAGGTCGGCGTCGTACTGGCGCACGCTTTCGAGCACGCCTTCCTCGTGATTGCTCGTCATGAAGTTCAGGATCTCGGCCGCGGTGCGGATGCCGCCCATCGGGCTGCGCTTCAGGTTGTCGCTGCCGGACAGCAGGCCGGTCAGCACGTCGTCGAGCTCGCGCAGCGCGGCCGGCTGGATGCCGTCGAGCGTCGCGATCCGCAGCAGCACGTCGTTGCGCAGCCGCTCGGTGAAGCACGACGCGATCTCGGACGCCTGGTCGCGGTCGAGGTGCACGAGGATCGTCGCGATGATCTGCGGATGCTCGTTCTTGATCAGTTCCGCGACGGCGGCCGAGTCCATCCACTTCAGGCCCTCGATGCCGCTCGTGTCGCTGCCCTGCAGGATCCGGTCGATCAGCACGCCGGCCTTGTCCTCGCCGAGCGCCTTGGTCAGCACCGAGCGGATGTACTCGCTCGAATCGAGCGACAGCGCGGTGTGCTGCTCGGCTTCCTTCGCGAACTCGTGCAGCACCTCCTCGACCTGCTCGCGCGTGACGTTCTTCAGCGCGGCCATCGCGGCGCCGATCTTCTGCACCTCGCGCGGCGCGAGGAACTTGAATACTTCAGCGGCCTCTTCCTCGCCGATCGACATCAGCAGCAGCGCGCTCTTGGTCAGGCCTTCAGCGTTCATCGGACACCCAGTTCTTCACGACGGTGGCGACGATCTTCGGATCCTGGCGGGCGATCGTGCGCGCGTAGTCGAGGTTGCGTTCGTAGCGGTTCTTTTCGTTCTCGAAGCCGAGCAGCAGCGGATCGGGCTCGTCCGCCTGTTCCAGGGCGGGCAGGCCGTCGAGCGCGACCGGATCCTCCGGCGCCGCGAGTGCCGGTGCGGCCGGCTCGGGCGGCGGGAACGCGCGGCGCATCGCCGGGCGCACGAACATGAAATAGAGCGCCGCCGCGGCCGCCGCGATGCCGAGCCACTTCGCGGCTTCCTTCGCCATCGCGATCATGTCCGGCTGGCGCCACCACGGCAGGTCGGCGTACGGGTCAGTGGCGGTCGAGAACGCGCTGTTCACGACGTTGACCGAGTCGCCGCGCTTCTCGTCGTAGCCCATCGCGTCCTTCACGAGCTGCTCGATCTGCGCGAGCTTCGCGGGCGGCAGCGGCTGCATCGTCACGTGGCCCTTCGCGTCGGCGACCGGCTGGTAGTTGACCACGACGGCGACCGACAACCGCTTCACGTTGCCCATCGGCTGCTCCACGTGGCGGATTGTCTTGTCGAGCTCGTAGTTGGTCGTCTGGTCCTTGCGGTCGCTGACGGGCGTCGACTGCGGCCCGTTCTGGCCGTTGCCGGCGACGATCGGCGCGGAGGCCGGCTGCGGCGGCGTGTTCGACAGCGCGCCCGGCACGCCCGATGCGCCGCCCTGCGCGAGTTCGGTCGCGCTGCTGGTCTGCTGGCTGCGGATCGCGGCCTGTTGCGGCGCGCCGTTCGGGCCGTAGCTTTCCGAGGTCTGCTCGAGCTTCGAGAAATCGATGTCCGCGCTGACCTGCGAGCGCGCGTTGCCGGTGCCGAAGATCGGCGCGAGGATCGCGTCGATGCGCTTTTGCGTGTTGTGCTCGACCTGCTGCACGTACTTGAGCTGGCTCGCGTCGAGGCCGGTGGCCGACGCGGTCTGCGTCAGCAGGTTGCCGTCCTGGTCGACGATCGTCACGTTCTTGGCCGGCATGTCGGGCACGCCGGACGACACCATCCGCGTGACCGCCTGCACCTGGCCCTCGTCGAGCACGCGGCCCGGGTAGAGATCGACGAACACGGATGCGCTCGGCGCTTCCTTGTCGCGCACGAATACCGACGGCTTCGGGATCGCCAGATGCACGCGCGCCGTCTTCACGGCGTTGATCGACTCGATCGTGCGTTGCAGCTCGCCTTCGAGCGCGCGCTGGTAGTTCACCTGCTCGGCGAACTGGCTGATGCCGAATTTCTGGCTGTCCATCAGCTCGAAGCCGACCGAGCCGCCCTTGGGCAGGCCCATCGCGGCGAGCTTCAGGCGCGTTTCGTGTACCTGGTTCGACGGCACGAGGATCGCGCCGCCGGCGTCGGCGAACTTGTAGGGAACGTTTGCCTGCTGGAGCGCGGTGATGATCGCGCCGCCGTCGCGGTCCGACAGGTTGCTGTACAGCACGCGATAGTCGGGCGCGCGGCTCCACAGCACGAGCGCGGTGATCGCGGCGATGGCGAGCGCGACGGCGATCACGAACGGCAGTTTCGGGTTGCCCTTCATCCGCGTGATGCCGGGGATGCGTTCCGCGAAGCCGCCGAACCCGAAGTCCGCGCCGGCGCCGCCTGCTCCCGGCAACGCGGCGGCCGCGGTGGCGCCTGGCACCGGGCTGGCGAGGCCCGTGCGGGCGTCGGGGTTGATCAGCGAGTTGGCCTGCGAATCCATGCGTGGAATTTCTCCGGAGCGGGACGACTGAGCCGCTCGGACGAGCGGACGGACAATGACACGATGCGATTATCGGGACCGGGGCCCGACTCCGATCGACTGAAAAGAGCGGGGTTTCCCCCGTACTTTCGCGGCTTTGGCGCGCGCCGCGCTGCTATCCTTTTTCGCGATCCGGCATGGTGCGCGTCGTGCGGCGCCCGTCGGAGCGCCCGGTGCGTCCGGGTCTCTACTCTCATATGTCTGGGGACAGCATGGCTGCCAACGTCAGCGGAATCGGTTCGGTGTTGCAACAGATGCAGGCGATGGCCGCGCAGGCGAGCGGCGGGGTCGCGAGCCCGACGGCGGCGCTCGCCGGTTCGGGCGCGGCGACGGCCGGCACGTTCGCGAGCGCGATGAAGGCGTCGCTGGACAAGATCAGCGGCGACCAGAAGCACGCGCTCGGCGAGGCGCAGGCGTTCGAGGTCGGCGCGGCGAACGTGTCGCTGAACGACGTGATGGTCGACATGCAGAAGGCCAACATCGGTTTCCAGTTCGGGCTCCAGGTCCGCAACAAGCTCGTGAGCGCCTACAACGACATCATGCAGATGTCCGTGTGACGGGCCCGGCAACCCGGGACGGCCAGCCGGCGATGGACATCCGCGGGCGGCCGACCGGCGACGCGCCCGGTGAGCGGCCTGCCGGTCCGGCCGGCGGCCCGTGCGCCTAAAGCTTTTCAATTCCCTTCCGATAACTCTGGAAGAAGGCCGCGTCATGCATTGCAGGGAGGCGGCCACCGCATAGCCAACGCAACACAAGGAGAAGCGCATGTTTTCCCCAGGACACGCTGGAGCCAGTGCATACGCGCGTGTCGGCGTCGAGACGGGGGTGATGGGCGCCTCCCCGCACCGGCTGATCGCGATGCTGTACCAGGGCGCGCGCCAGGCCATCGCGCTCGCGCGCATGCATCTGCAGCAGGGCAACGTGCCCGCACGCGGCGAAGCGATCGGCAAGGCGATCGGGATCGTCGAGAGCGGCCTGCAGGCATCGCTGAACCGCGACGCGGGGGGCCAGATCGCCGGGCGCCTCGACGCGCTGTACACGTATATCGGCCGGCGCCTGCTGGAAGCCAACATGCACGCGAGCGACGCGATGCTGGTCGAGGTCGACGGGTTGCTCGCGACGCTCGAGGAAGCGTGGACGGGTATCGCTCCGGAAGTCGCACGCATGGCCGCGCAACAGGCGGCGGGCGCGGCACGATGAATCTCAAGGCCGAATACTTCGCACGCTACGAGGCGCTCGCGGCCGTTTCGGGCCGCATGCTGTCCGCGGCGCGCGGCGCGGAGTGGAGCGCGCTGCCGGAGTTGCAGGCCGAATTCCTGCGTCTCGTCGATGGGCTGAAGGAGGCCGATCCGGGCGTCGCGCTCGACCAGGCCGACCTCGGTCGCAAGCTCGGGCTGATCCGCCGCATCCTCGCCGACGACGCCGCGATCCGCGATCTCGCGAGTCCGGAAGTCGCCCGGCTGTCCGCGCTGTTCGAGGCGCGGCGCTCGACCCAGGTATTGACCGATCTCTACCGCGCTCGCGGGTAGTGCCCGTTTGCCGGGGCGGCGGTTGCCGCCTGCCCGGCTTCCCAACGATGTGGCTGAGGTGAGCAGGCTCCGATCATGACCGGTATCGACTCCGTTGCGGCCGCCCTGCTGGCGAGTCGCCTCGACAGCCTGCTGACCGGCTCCGTGACGGCGCCCGCTGGCGGCGGCGCGACCGCGCAGGTCGGCACGCCGGGCGCCGGCGCGTCGTCGCCGTCTTCGACCGGGGCCCCGCCGGCGGCACCACCGGCATCCGCGCAGACCGCGCTGTCCGAGGTCGCGCTCGTGCTCGACGCGATCTCGCGCTCGGGCGGCATCGCGACGCCCGTGATCGCCGGGCGCACGCCGCTGCTGGCCGATCCTGCCGTGTTGCTGAGCACGGCGGCGGCCGTGCCGCCGGACGGGCAGCCGGCCGCCGGTCCGGCTGCGTCCGCCGCCACGCTTTCCACTGCAACGCCTGCGTCTGACGTCGCGGCCGCGCGCGATGCGGCGGCCGCGCCGCCCGTCGCGGCGCTGCGTGCGGCGCTCGCGCAGGCCGTGAGCGAAAGCGGCCTCTTTTACGAATCCCATCTCGCGCAGTGGCTGGCCGGCCAGCGCCCGCTCGCCGCGCTGATGCGCGAACCGCAGGCGCGGCTCACGACCGCGCCGGTGCAGCCCGCCCCGGATGCCGCGCAGCAGGACGCACCCGACGTGCTCGACGAACTGCTCGCGCAGCGCCTGCCGCTACCGACGACAGCGCGAACGGCCACGCAGCCGGGCACGCCCGCGTCCGGCGGTGCGGTGCCGCGCGAGCTTGCACAGAACGCGGCTGCCGCCACTCGGCAAGGTGCGGCGTCGGCCACGGCCGCGACGACCGACCCGCTCGGCGACCGCCCCGACACGCGCTGGACGCCCGCGCGCGCCGAACTGGCCGCCGCGTCGGCCGATCCGCAGGCGCAGGCACCGGCTCCCGTGCATCCGGCCGCCGTGCCGATCGTCCGGCAGCAGCTCGATGCGCTCGCGACCGACCAATTCCGCTGGGCGGGCGAGGCGTGGCCCGGGGCGCGCCTCGACTGGACGATCGAGCCCGACGATCCGGGCGGCCACGCGTCGCGCGGCGGCGACGATGCAGGAAGCGGGATCGCATGGCGCACGCGGCTGACGCTCACGTTACCGTCGCTCGGCACGGTCGACGCGGAGCTGGTGCTCAATGGCGCGCAACTCGTCGCGCGACTGCGCGCGAATTCGGCCGGCGCCGACCGGCTCACGCGGAACGAGGCCGCGCTGCGGCAGCGGTTCGAGGGATCGGGGCTGCAGCTCGGCGGACTGTCGATCCGTGCGGTCGGCGACGAACCGGACGGCTTCGACCCGCTCGTCGCGCAGGCGGCAGCCGCCGCGTATGCGCGCAGCGCGGCGGGCGGCACGCCGGGCGCCGACGACGAGGTGCCGCGATGAGCATGGCGTCCCGCAAGCGCGCGACCGCGCTCGTCTACGATCCGAAGGGGGGCGATACCGCGCCGCGCGTGGTTGCGAAGGGGTACGGCCTGCTCGCCGAGATGATCGTCGCTCGTGCGCGGGATGCCGGGCTGTACGTGCATACCGCGCCGGAGATGGTGTCGCTGCTGATGCAGGTCGATCTCGACGACCGGATTCCGCCGCAGCTTTACCAGGCCGTCGCGGATTTGCTGGCATGGCTGTACGCGCTCGATCGGACCGAGCCCGGGCCGGGCGACGTCGCCCCGCATTTTCCACTACCGCCGCTGCGCCGCTGAGCGTTCGCCGGCCCGTTTTTCTTGCGAGATGTTGTCACAGTCTTTCACAATCATTTCGCCGGCATTTCCTTCTATTGACCTGGATTGGCGTGGAATCCGCGCGCTTCGTCGGTTATCGCCTGATATTCTTGTCGGCCGACGTTCGCCGTGGGATTGAGCGGGCGCGTCATTTGTGTAATGATATCCATTCTCATTTTCATGTTATCCGGGCGGCGCGCGTTTTTCGTGCGCTGCCCGTTGCTTTGAACGAATGGATACTCTCGCGTGAACGCGCCCGAAACGATCGCCCCGCCGCAGGCGGGCAGGCCCCCAGCGGGCGTCACCGTGCTGCATCCGGCCGCACGAACCCTGAGCGACGCCGAACTGGCGACGCGCCGCCGGCGCTCGCGCCGCGCGACCTTCATCAAATGGCTGCGCAAGGTGCATGGCTGGGTCGGGCTCTGGGGCGCGGTGCTCGGCCTGCTGTTCGGCGTGACGGGCGTGCTGCTCAACCACCGTGCGCCGCCGCTGAAGATCCCGACCGGCGAACCGCAGGTCGAGCAGATGCAGATCGCGTTGCCGGATCCGGCGCCGAAGTCGCCGGCCGCGATGACGAAGTGGCTGCAGCACGAACTGTACTTCGACGGCCGGCCGGGCCGCGTGCGCAAGGAGCCTGCGCAGCCGGTCGCCTGGGGCGACAAGCGCGTGATGCAGCCGGAGCACTGGCAGATGGGCCTGTTCGGTCCGCACCAGAGCCTGCAGGCCGAATATTGGGTCGGCAATGGCTACGTATCGGTGAAGCGCACCGGCAATACGTTCCTGACCACGCTGAACAACCTGCATCGCGGCGTCGGCATGAATCTCGGCTGGGTGTTGCTGATGGACACGATCGCCGGTTCGCTGATCCTGTTGTCGCTGACGGGCGTGCTGCTGTGGACGGAGTTGAACAAGCGCCGCACGGTCGGCGTCGTGCTGGTGGCAGGCTCCGTCGCCGCGGCGCTCGCCGCGGGTCTCGCCTGACTTGACCATCGACGTGCGCCGGTTGTCCGCCGGCGCATGACGGCGCCCGGCACGGCCATGCGCCACGGGGCAACCAGCTTCAGAGGCCGCAGGTCGCGCCGCTGTTCGCCGCGATCTCGCGGGCGGCCTTCGCGCCCTCGACCTGCAGGATCGTCGGCAGCGACACGTTGTTCTTCGCGGCCGTGATCTCGGCGAGGATCGAGATCGCGATTTCCGGCGGCGTGCGGCTGCCGATGTAGATGCCGGCCGGCCCGTGCAGCCGCGCCAGTTCCGCCTCGCTCAGGTCGAATTCGAGCAGCCGCTCGCGCCGGGCGGCGTTGTTGCGCCGCGAGCCGAGCGCGCCCACGTAGAACGCGGGCGTCTTCAGTGCCTCCATCAGCGCGAGATCGTCGAGCTTCGGGTCGTGCGTGAGCGCGATCACGGCCGAACGCGCGTCGAGTTTCATGTCGAGCACCGTGTCGTCGGGCATCGTGTGTACGACGCGCGTGCCCGTCACGTCCCACGCATCCGTGTACTCCTCGCGCGGATCGCAGACCGTCACCTGATAATCGAGCCCGACCGCGATCTGGCACAGATAGCGCGACAACTGCCCCGCGCCGATCACGAGCATCCGGTAGCGCGGCCCGTGTATCGTCACGAGCCGGTCGCCGTCGAACGCGAGCCCGTCGGTCGCCTGCGCGGGCGACAGCGACGCGCGGCCGGTCGCGAGCGTCATCGTGCGCGTGACGAGGCGGCCGGCCTCGACTTCCGCGCACAGCGCGGCGATCCCGCTGTCGGGCGTGAGCGGCTCCAGCACGAGCTGGATCGTGCCGCCGCAGGGCAGCCCGAAGCGGTGTGCTTCCTCGGCCGTCACGCCGTACTTGACGGCTTCCGGGCGTGCATCGGCCGCGATCCCGCTCGCATGCACGCGGGCGATCAGGTCGTCCTCGATGCAGCCGCCTGACACGGAGCCGACCACGAGGCCGTCCTCGCGCACCGCGAGCATCGCGCCCTCGGGGCGGGGTGACGAACCCCACGTCTTCACGACCGTCACGAGCAGCACGCGGCGCCCTTCGTCGAGCCAGCGCGCGCTGGATTTCAGTACATCGAGATCGACGCTTTCCATCATTCCGTTCCTGTTGCCGGACGGCCCGCCGGGCCGGGCCATCGTTCGATGGCCGGATTATGAACCGCCCGGCGCGCGCGTGCTGGCAGCGCGCAAATCGTGCAGGCAAATCCGGACGATCGGGCAAGAAATCGCGACGATCGGGCAGCGATCGGGTGCGGGCGGGGCGCGGCGGCGCGTGTGGTGCGTGTGGTGCGCCACGCTCTAGGGGCGCCGATGGCCGGGCGGGCTCCGGCGGGGAGGGGGCGCCCACGGGGCCGGTGACGGCCCGGCGTGGCGTCGTGCCGCTGCGCGCGGCGTGCGCGCGCAGCGACGGTGGTCAATGCGCGTCGTGCTGACCGTGCGCGAGCTTCGAGTGGTGCCGCGAATACAGGAAGTAGATCACGAGGCCGATGACGAGCCAGATGCCGAACGCGGCCCACGTGACGGGTTGCAGGTTCAGCATCAGGAACAGGCACGCGCCGACCGCGAGGATCGGCACCACCGGCACGCCCGGGCAGCGGAATGCGCGCGGCAGTTCCGGGTGCGTGCGGCGCAGCACCAGCACCGCGATCGACACCATCGAGAACGCGGCGAGCGTGCCGATGTTGATCAGCTCGGCGAGCACGTTGAGCGGCACGAGCGCGGCGATCAGCCCGAAGAACAGGCCGACGAGCCAGGTCGTCAGGAACGGCGTCGCGTAGCGCGGATGCACGCGCGACAGCGCCGCCGGCAGCAGCCCGTCGCGCGACATCGCGAAGATGATGCGCGTCTGGCCGTAGCTCATCACGAGGATCACGGTCAGCATGCCGAGCACCGCGCCGAGATCGATGAAGCCCGCGACCCACTTCTCGCCGGCGATCTGCAGCGCATACGAGATCGGGTGCGACACGTTCGCGTACTGCGCCGACGGCACGATGCCGGTCGCGACCGCCGCGACCGTCACGTACAGCACCGCGCACACCGCGAGCGACGCGATGATGCCGATCGGCAGGTCGCGTTTCGGATTCTTCACTTCCTCGGCCGCCGACGACACCGCGTCGAAGCCGATGAACGCGAAGAACATCACGGCCGCCGCGCCGAACACGCCGTTCCAGCCGTGCGGCATGAACGGTTTCCAGTTCGCTGGCGTGACGTGGAAGACGCCGACCGCGATCACGAGCAGCACGACCGACACCTTGATGAACACCATGATGTTGTTGATGCGGGTCGACTCGCGGATGCCGATCGACAGCAGCGTCGTGATCACCACCATCACGAGGAACGCCGGCAGGTTGAACCACGTGACGACGCCCGGAATCGCGCCGGGCGCGGCCGTCAGCACGGTCGGCAGCGTGAGCCCGAAGCCCTGCAGCAGCGACTGCAGGTAGCCCGACCAGCCGACCGACACGGCCGACGCCGCGAGGCCGTATTCGAGCATCAGGTCCCAGCCGATGATCCAGGCGACGAGCTCGCCGAGCGTCGCGTACGAGTACGTGTAGATCGAGCCCGCGACCGGAATCGTCGACGCGAATTCGGCGTACGACAGCGCCGCGAGGCCGCACGCGATCGCGGCGATCACGAACGACAGCATCAGCGCGGGGCCGGCCTGCACGGCGCCCGTGCCGGTCAGCACGAAGATGCCGGTGCCGATGATCGCGCCGATGCCGAGGAAGGTGAGGTCGATTGCGCCGAGCGCTTTCTTGAGCCCGGCGCCGTGTGCGCCGGCGATCATGCGATCGACGTTTTTCTTGCGGAAGAGGGACATTGCGGATGAGTCTCCAGCGCGCGCGAGCGCGGCGGCGCCGAGTGAGTGAAAACCCGTAATTTTAGCCGATTTGGCGTGGAAGACCCGCTGCGGCGCAGCGGCGCGCTCGGGAATCGTCCGATAAAACAAGCGCTTGTGTGCGTCGTTCGGCGCACCGGGCCCGGCGCGGAGCCGGCCGGCGCGGCGAGGACGATGAATCAGGCGCCCGACGCGGGCGCCATGTCGACGAGCCGGTTGCTCATCACGTAGAACGTCAGTTCCGCGTTGTTCGACAGCCGCATCTTCTCGAGCAGCCGCGACCGGTACACGCTGACCGTCTTCACCGACAGCGACAGCGTGTTCGCGATGTCGGTGAGGCGCTTGCCCGACGCCAGCATGCAGAGCGTCTGGTATTCGCGGTCGGACAGCTTCTCGTGCGGCAGCGGTTCGTTCTCGAACGACACGTATTCGGCAAGCGCCTCGGCCATCGCCGGGCTCACGTACTTGCGGCCGGCCGCGACCTGCTGGATCGCGCCGATCATCTGCGCGGCATTCACCGTCTTCGACAGGTAGCCTGCCGCGCCGGCCTTCAGCGCGCGCACCGCGTACTGGTCCTCGCGATACATCGAGAACATCAGCACCGGCGCGCCCGGCAGCTTGCGCTTGATGCGCTTGAGCACCTCGATGCCGTTCGTGTCCGGCAAGGAGATGTCGAGCAGGATCACGTCGAAGGCCTGGCGGTCGACGGCGGCCACCGCATCGCTGCCGGTCTCGGCTTCGGTCACGTTACGCGCGATGCCGCGGTCGATCAGCAGATGGCGGATCCCTTGCCGGACGATCGCGTGATCGTCCACGAGCAGGATGTTCAGGCTCATGAGGGCCTCACGAAAGCGATGCGCGGCGCGCGGCCGCCGGCTCCGCGAACAGCGAGTCCCACGCGAAGCGCGCGGTGACGCGCGTGCCGCGGCCTGCTTCCGGTGCGCTCGCGTCGAAGCTGCCGCCGAACGCCTCGCAGCGTGCGCGCATTCCGGCGAGACCGTAGCCGGTGCGCCGGCTACGTGCAAGACCGGTCCCATCGTCGGTGACGATCAGGGACATATGCGAGTCGTCGGTGTCGATCTGCACGTCGACGGATGTCGCGCGCGCATGCTTCGCGACGTTCGACAGCGCTTCCTGCGCGACGCGGAAGATGGCGAGCGCGCCGGCGCCGCCGAGTTGCGTGAGTCGCGCGTCGGCCGCGCAGACGAAGCTCGTGCGCAGGCCGGTGCGGGCCGTGTGGCTGTCGACCCACGTCGACAGGGCGCCGACGACGCCGCCGTCGAGTGCCGGCGTGTCGCGCTCGTCGATCAGCTGGCGGTTGGCGTCGGTGGCGGAGTCGAGCGCCTGCTGCGCCAGCTCGAGCGCGCGCAGGCAGCCGTCCGGCGCATCGGCCGGCAGCCACGTTTGAACGTTTGCCAGCGCGAAACGCGCGGCGGTGAGTTCGGCGCCGAGTCCGTCATGCAGTTCGCCGGCGAGATGGCGGCGGGCCGCCTCGTCGGCAACCATCAGCTGGAGGGACAGCGCCGCGATCCGGGCGGCGGACGTGTCGTGTTCGGGCAGGGCTTCGGCCACGGGCGCGGGCGCGGCTGCGTCGCAGTCGAGCGGCTGCGACGGGAACGGGGCGTGAGCGCCCGTGGGCGCATTGAGCGACGTAACCATGACTCTCCCTGCTATCAGAAAGCGGTTCGGACACCGGCTGGCTGCCTGGATCGGCTGCCGTTTCGATGACGGCAGCCGCCAGAGAATCGCCCCGTACCGAGGTAACAAAAGTTACATCTTGTAACGTTTGAGTCCGACCCTCCAATGGTCGCCGAATCGGCGACCGCGCGGGGCGAATAATATCTCAAAAATTTGGAAAACGTCATGCCAGGCGGACATTTAAGGGTAAATGTGAATAATCCGAGTGAAGCTGTTGTAGGAAAAACACTGACACGGAAGCACCTGGATGGTGCGTATCAAAATGTAACGATTTGCCATGGAATGATCGTGGTTTGTTACGAATTCGCCAAGTAGGGGCGAAAAAAAACCGGAGCTATTGCTCCGGTTCTTGATGCTGCACAAATTCGGGGATCGATCAGTCCACGAATGCGCGTTCGATCACGTAGTGACCCGGCGCGCTGTTCTTGCCTTCGACCAGGCCGGCCTGCTTCAGCAGGTCCGTCGTGTCCTTCAGCATCGCGGTGCTGCCGCACAGCATCACGCGGTCGTTTTCCGGCGAGAACGCCGGCACGCCGAGGTCCGTGAACAGCTTGCCCGTCGCGATCAGGTCGGTGATCCGGCCCTCGTTGTCGAACGCCTCGCGCGTGACCGTCGGGTAGTAGACGAGCTTTTCCTTGATGATGTCGCCGAGGTACTCGTGGCCCGGCAGGTCGTGCTTGATGTAGTCCATGTACGCCAGCTCGCCCTTCAGGCGGCAGGTGTGCGTCAGGATGACCTTGTCGAAGCGTTCGTAGATGTCCGGGTCGCGGATGATCGACATGAATGGGGCGAGGCCCGTGCCGGTCGACAGCATCCACAGCGTCTTGCCGGGCAGCAGGTTGTCGGCGACGAGCGTGCCGGTCGGCTTCTTGCCGATCAGCACCGAGTCGCCCACCTTCAGGTGCTGCAGGCGCGACGTCAGCGGGCCGTTCTGGACCTTGATGCTGAAGAATTCGAGGTGCTCTTCGTAGTTCGGGCTGACGATCGAGTAGGCACGCGCGAGCGGCTTGCCGTCGACCTCGAGGCCGACCATCGTGAATTCGCCGTTGTTGAAGCGCAGGCTCGGCTCACGGGTGCAGGTGAAGCTGAAAAGCGTGTCGGTCCAGTGATGGACGGATTGGACGGTGGCGGTGTCGTATTTGCTCATGGCTTTGAAAACGGACGCGCGTAGCGGACGCGTGTAACGGGCCCAAAAACGGGCAAAAAACCGAGTGCGTCGGCCCGATCGCGGATCGGCCGGCCGGCGCGTCGGACACGCGCCTTCTCGATGACAGACGATTGAGGAACTGGTTATTTTACCCTGCTTGGGGCAGATGCGGGCTTGACCCGCGCGGCTGCGCGGATTTGGCGCAACGAAATCTTGCAACCGGCTTTCAGCGATCGGCCGCGAGCTTCGCGCCCAGGCCGACGAGCGCGGTGCCGCACAGCGCGTCGATAGCCGCGCTGCGCACGCGGGCTCGCGAACAGGAACGCGACGCACGAATACTCATGGCGGGCGCGGCGGCGGGCCGGCAAATCGCTACTCTAGCGCGCAGCCCTGCTGCCGCGCTACCGCGTCACTGCGGATCGAGGCGCAGCCGCGCGATATACGGCAGGTGGTCCGACAGCCACGCGGTTTCGCCGGACGGCGCCTGCCATTCGAGCGGCGTCAGCCCGCGCACGAACATCTTGTCGAGCGCGAGCGCCGGGGAGAACGCGGGGAACGTGCGGCCCGACTGGCCGAGCAGCGTCGCGACCTCGGACAGCCCGATCTCGCCGAACAGCGCGACCGAATCGTTGCGCCAGTCGTTGAAGTCGCCGGCGAGCACGAGCGGGTCGTCGCCCGCGTTGCGCACGATCCAGTGCGCGATCCAGTGCATCTGGCGCAGCCGCGCCGCGCGCGTGAGCGCGAGGTGCGCGCACAGCAGCGTGACGGGCCGTGCGCCCGCGAGCGTCGCGCGCGCAACCAGCAGCCCGCGCCGCTCGAAGCGGTGCGCGGAGATGTCCCAGCGGCCGCCGAGGTCGAGCGGATGCGGCGACAGGATCGCGTTGCCGTGCCGCCACGACGGCTTGAACACGTTCGGTCCGAGCGCGATCTGCCAGTCGAGCGCCTGCGCGATCTCGGTGGCCTGGCAGTGCCACACGTCGTCGACCGTGTCGTCCATCGGCGCGCCGAAGCCGGGGGCGAGCATCGGGCGCGGCATGCGGCGCGCCATCGCCTCCTGCAGGAAATACACGTCCGCGTGCGTCGACTGCATCCAGTTGCGCATCGCGTTCCATGCGGTGAAGCCGAGCGGCGAGCGGCCCTTGTGCAGGTTCCAGCTGACCGCGGTGATTTCGTCGGGCGCGGCGTGCGGCTCGGCGAACGGCAAGGACAGGGCGTCGGCGGACATGGCGCTCAGTCCTTCGTGACGTGCGCGCGCACGCGGTAGACGAGATGCGGGCGCTGCTCGACGAGCGTCCAGTCGGTCCATGCGTCGCCGCCGACCGACAGGCCCGGATGGCTCGCGACGATCTGCCGCGGCGACGCGGGCAGGCACGGATCGCTGCGCGTCGCGTTTTCGTCGTCGAGGGTTTCCTGCACGTCGAGCGCGAGCGACACCGTGTGCGCGGCGTCGTCGACGGTGAGCGGCGCGACCGTCACCGAGCGCGAGCGCTCGGTCGGCACGACGCGCGCGGCATTGCCGCAGCCGACGGGCACGGCGGACGGGTAGCGATGGGTGTCGGTACGGGTTTGACCCACGGTGGTGCGTTGCTGGAACGTGTCGATCGTCTGACCGTCGCGCACCACCTGGATCTCCCACGCGACGACGGCCGGTGTGGGGCTCTGCGCATGGGCCGCGAGCGCGGCGCTCGCGAGCAGGACGGCCAGGCCGTGTTTCAGCATGAAACTTCTCCGGAAACGCGGGGTAGCGGGGAACGGACGCACATCTTACGCCCGATGGATCGGGACGGTGGTGTGACAGGACGTATCGCCGCAGGTTCGCAGCACGATCCGGTCCTGATCGAAAGGTAGGTCCGCGTCATGCGTTTTCAAGCGAAAAAGCGCGCGAACTCGGCGACGCTCGCGCGCTCGGTGACGAGACGGTTCTCGATCGCATCCGGGTCCGCATGGCCGAGCGACATCCCGCAGACGAGCTGCTCATTGGGCGGCATCCCGAGATGCTCGGCGATGATCCGGTGGAACGGCACGAACGCGGCCTGCGGGCAGGTGTCGAGGCCGCGTGCGCGCGCGGCCGTCATCACGCCCTGCAGGAACATTCCGCAGTCGAGCCATGCGCCGTGCGTCATCACGCGGTCGAGCGTGAAGAACAGCGCGACGGGCGCATCGAAGAAGCGGAAGTTGCGCGCATGCTGCGCGTGCATGCGGGCTTTTTCGTCGCGGCCGATGTTCAACAGACCATACAGGTCCCAGCCGACCTTGCGGCGCCGGTCGATATACGGCGACACCCATTCGCGCGGATAGTAGTCGTACTCGGCGACGTATTTCTCGTCGCGCGCCGGATCGTCGTACGCGGCGCTCAGGGCCGCGGCGAGTGCGTCGCGGGTCGCGCCGGTCGCGACGTACACGCGCCACGGCTGGATGTTGGTGCCCGACGGCGCGCGGCTCGCGGCTTCGAGGATCGCCTCGAGCGTGTCGCGCGGCACGGGCGTCGGCAGGAACGCGCGAATCGCGCGGCGCGACTTGAGCGCGGAGTCGACGGCGTCGATCGCATCGGTGTCGGCGCGCGGGACGGCAGCAGGGATGGACATCGGCATACCTTCGAAACGAAGCGCACGGCGCCGCGCGGGCACCGTGGCATGGCCGGCGCGGCGGCCGGTGAATCATCGATCATACGCCGCACCGCGCGGCGCTGCAGTGTGCGCGTGGTGTTAGCAGCAGACCGGGGCGGCTGCTTGCTTGCACGCCGGTGCGGGATCGCTACACTGAAATCGTAAGGGTCTGATGATCGTGTGACGGTAGCGGTAGCGAGGTTGGTATGACGACGGCGATGGTGAAACAGGAACTGGCGGTAGCGTCCTTGAGCACGGTGTACGACCTCGAGCAGGTCGAGACCGCGTTGAACGACTTGAACGAGAGCGCGAGCGACGCACTGCGCGCCACCTACGAGCGGATGCTCAAGACCGGCAATCTGCGCTTTTGCGTGAAGCCGAACCGGATGCCGTCATTCGACGAACTCGGCGGCGCGCTGCCCAATTTCACCGAGCCGCTCGACGACGTGCGCAAGCAGGTCGCGCTGTGCCTCGAGACGGACGACCGGCTCGAACTGATGCCGATCCTGCTGCTCGGGCCGCCCGGCATCGGCAAGACGCATTTCGCGAAGGCGCTCGCGCAACTGCTCGGCACCGCGTATCACTACGTGCCGATGAGTTCGCTGACGGCCGGCTGGATCCTGTCGGGCGCATCGTCGCAATGGAAGAACGCGAAGCCCGGCAAGGTGTTCGAGGCGCTCGTCAACGGCAGCTATGCGAACCCGGTGATCGCGGTCGACGAGATCGACAAGGCCGGCAGCGACGCGCAATACGATCCGCTCGGCGCGCTGTACGCGTTGCTCGAGCACGACACCGCGCGCGCGTTCGTCGACGAATTCGCCGAAGTGCCGATCAATGCGGGCAACGTGATCTGGGTCGCGACCGCGAACGATGCGCAGGCGATTCCGGAGCCGCTGCTGAACCGGATGAACGTGTACGAGATCGCGCCGCCGGACGCGGCCGGCGCGCGCCGTATCGCGCAGACGATCTACGACGAGATCCGCACGTCGCACGCGTGGGGGCGGCGCTTCCCCGACACGCTCGACGACGACGCGCTCGACGTGCTGGCCGCGACGCCGCCGCGCACGATGCGCCGTGCGCTGCTGCATGCGTTCGGCGCCGCGCGGCTCGGCGGCCGCGACGTGATCGCGCCGTCCGACATCCGCGCCGACGAGGGCGCGACGAAGCGCCGGCCGATCGGATTCTGAGCCGGCCGCGCGCGCCTCGCCGCGTGGCGCGTGCAGGCCGATACGGAGACGTTCGGCAAGCGGGCGGACCGGGACGTACAATTCCCTTCTCTCCCCTCGATGCGCAAGCGGCGCGAAACGCCATGGAGCAGACGGACTGTGTGGTGATCGGCGCGGGTGTCGTCGGCCTTGCGATTGCGCGGGAACTGGCCGCGCGCGGGCACGAAACCATCGTGCTCGAGGCGGCCGACGCGATCGGCACGGGCACGAGCTCGCGCAACAGCGAGGTGATTCATGCGGGGCTCTATTACCCGCGCGGTTCGCTGAAGGCGCTGTCGTGCGTGCACGGGCGCGACCTGTTGTACGAGTTCTGCGAGACACGCCACGTGCCGCACCGGCGTGTGGGCAAGCTGCTCGTCGCGACGAGCGCCGCGCAGGTGAAGCAGTTGAAGGCGATCGCCGCGCGCGCGGCGGAAAACGGCGTGCTCGATCTGATGCCGCTCACGCGTGCCGAGGCGCAGACGCTCGAGCCCGCGCTCGAATGCGCGGAGGCGCTGTTCTCGCCGAGCACAGGTATCGTGGACAGCCACCAGCTGATGCTGGCGCTGCTCGGCGACGCCGAGCGCGACGGCGCGATGTGCGCGGTGAAATCCCCGGTCGAATCGATCGACGTGCTGCGCGGCGGCCGCTTCGTGGTGCGTACCGGCGGCGACGCGCCGACCGAAATCGAGGCCGCGTGCGTGATCAACAGCGCGGGCCTCGGCGCGCAGGCGCTCGCGCGCCGCACGCGCGGGCTCGACCCGCGCTGGGTGCCGCCGCTCTATCTCGCGCGCGGCAACTACTTCAGCCTGTCCGGGCGCGCGCCGTTCTCGCACCTCGTCTATCCGATGCCCGACCGCGCCGGGCTCGGCGTGCATCTTACGCTCGACCTGGCCGGGCAGGCCCGTTTCGGCCCGGACGTCGAGTGGGTCGATGCGTTGCGCTACGAAGTCGATCCGGCGCGCGCACCGGCGTTCTACGCGTCGATCCGCACATACTGGCCAGGGCTACCCGACGATGCGCTGCAGCCGGCCTATGCGGGGATCCGGCCGAAGCTCGCGGGGCCCGGCGAGCCGCCGGCCGACTTCATCGTGCAGGGCGCGGCGCAGCACGGCGTGCGCGGGCTCGTGAACCTGTTCGGCATCGAGTCGCCGGGGCTGACCGCGTCGCTCGCGCTCGCGCAGCGCGTCGGCGACATGACGTCGCATGGGTGACGCACGCGGCCCGCATTCGTGCGGACCAGCCGTGTGAATTCCGTGTGAGCTCCCGTGTGAAATCCCTTATCTCCGGCATTTCGGCGCGCACATTCATTCGCTTGAGCGTTATTCTGTCGAACGGCTGTCGCCAGAACAGCTTTCAAACCGATAACGTTGGAGCGAGTCCCCCATGAAAACATCCCGTCGGAGTTTCCTGATTACGAGCATTGGTGCCGTGTCCGCGCTGGCGCTTTCGCGTGAAGCGCTGGCCGATGCGCCGATGCTGTCGGAAACCGATCCGGCCGCGGTGGCGCTCGGCTACAAGGCCGATGCCACGAAGGTCGACAAGGCGAAGTATCCGAAATACGCGGCGGGCCAGGATTGCGCGGCCTGCATGCTGTACCAGGGCAAGAAGGGTTCGGCTTCGGGCCCGTGCGGCGCCTTCCCCGGCAAGCAGGTGTCGGCGAAGGGCTGGTGCAGCGCATTCACGAAGATGGGCTGACGTCCGTGGCGGCATCGTGCGATGCCGCAATGTGGCGAAAACCGCAAAACGCCCGCCGTCGAAAGATGGCGGGCGTTTTTATTGCTTGAAAACGGTTCCGTCGCTTTCTACACTCGCTGCAAACCAGCGCGCCGCGGCACATTGCTCCGCGTCGCCCGACACGGCGAATTCACGAGGATGAGGCACGCATGGCGACGATTGCGAATTCAACGAAAACGATCCGGCCCGAGCGTGCGCTGAACCGGCGCGCGGTCGTGGCGGCCGTGATCGGCAACGCGCTCGAGTGGTACGACTTCACGGTGTTCGGCTTCATGACGGTCGTGATCGCCGAGCTGTTCTTCCCGACCTCCAGCGAATACTCGTCGCTGCTGCTGACCACCGCGACGTTCGGCGTCGCGTTCTTCATGCGCCCGATCGGCGGCATCGTGTTCGGCCTGTACGCCGACCGCGCGGGCCGCAAGGCCGCGCTGTCGCTCGTGATCCTGCTGATGACGGGCGGCATCTTCCTGCTCGCGATCGCACCGCCCTATGCGGCGATCGGCATCGGCGGCCCGCTCCTGATCGTGCTTGGCCGCCTGCTGCAGGGTTTCTCGGCAGGCGGCGAATTCGGCAGCGCGACCGCGCTCTTGATCGAAGCCGCGCCATTCTCGAAGCGCGGTTTCTACGGCAGCTGGCAGATGGCGAGCCAGGCGGCCGCGCTGCTGATCGGCGCGCTCGTCGGCGCGGCCGTCACGCGCGGGCTGTCGCCCGATGCGCTGCGCAACTGGGGCTGGCGCGTGCCGTTCATCCTCGGGCTCGTGATCGGCCCGATCGGCTTCTACATCCGCCGCCATCTCGCGGATTCCGAAGCCTTCCTGCATGCGCAGCAAAGCGCACGCCGCGCGACGCTCGGCGAAGTGTTCACGCGCCACCCGCGCGAGGTGCTGTGCGGGCTCGGCTCGGTGATCGCGCTGACGGTGACGATCTACGTGCTGATCAGCTATCTGCCGACCTTCGCGGTGAAGCAGCTGAAGCTGCCGTACGCGGAATCGTTCTATGCGGTGATCGTCGGCAACCTGCTGTTGATGGTGCTGTCGCCGGTCGCGGGCGCGTGGTCCGATCGCATCGGCCGCAAGGGGCTGTCGCTGTGGTCGCTCGTGCTGACGCTCGCGCTGATGTATCCGTTGTTCGCGTGGCTCGACGCGGCCCCGAGCATCGGGCGGCTGATCGCGGTGCAGGCCGTGCTGTCGGTGACGCTCGCCGGCTACTACGGGCCGTTCGGCGCGATGATCGCCGAGCTGTTCCCGGCCAACGTGCGCTCGACGGGGCTGTCGATCGCGTACAACGTCGCGGTGATGCTGTTCGGCGGTTTCGGGCAGTTCATCGTCACGTGGCTGATCAAGGCGACGGGTTCGCCGCTGGCGCCGACCTACTATGTGATGGCCGGGCTCGCGCTGTCGATCGTCGCGGTCGCGTTCGTGCCCGCGCGCAGCGCGGATCTCGACGCGCCGGCCTGACGGCTGCACTGCAGCGCGATCATCGTTTCGAAATCCGCAACGATGCGGACCTCGGCCCCGAAATCGGTGCAACGATCGTTCGCGTCCGCGAACGAATTGTTTAGTTGTCGAAGGAAACACGCGCGGGATGAACGAATTCGTCGCCCGTGCGCGCGGACGCACTTTTCGCGTGCGCGAGACATCCGCAAAAACCCGCGTGAATGCGTCTAGAAGAGTTTTTTCTCCAGCTTGTTGCAAAATCGCTAGCTCAAGTAATATCCGCGTACCCGGCCCCTGGGGGGACCGGTTCCGATCTGGAGACCTGGAGGAAACATGGAATACAACCGTCTGTTGCACACCCTGCGTGTTACCGCCATTGCAGGCGTGGCAGCGGCATCGCTCGGCGTCGCGGGTTCTGCATTCGCACAGATCCCGAACAAAACGCTCGTCTACTGCTCAGAAGGCAGCCCGGCGGGTTTCGATTCCGCGCAATTCACGACCGGCGTCGATTTCACCGCCGCCACATTCACCGTCTACAACCGCCTCGTCGAATTCGAGCGCGGCGGCACCAAGGTCGAGCCGGGCCTCGCCGAGAAGTGGGACGTATCGTCCGACGGCAAGGTGTACACCTTCCACCTGCGCCATGGCGTGAAGTTCCACACGACCGACTTCTTCAAGCCGACGCGTGAATTCAACGCGGACGACGTCGTGTTCTCGTTCGAACGCATGCTCGATCCGAACCAGGCGTTCCGCAAGGCCTACCCGGTGTCGTTCCCGTACTTCACCGACATGGGCCTCGACAAGCTGATCACGAAGGTCGAGAAGGTCGATCCGTACACCGTAAAGTTCACGCTGGCCGAGCCGAACGCGCCGTTCATCCAGAACATGGCGATGGAATTCGCGTCGATCCTGTCGGCCGAATACGGCGATCAGCTGATGAAGGCAGGCAAGGCCGCCGACATCAACCAGAAGCCGGTCGGCACGGGCCCGTTCATCTTCCGCAGCTACACGAAGGACGCGACGATCCGTTTCGACGGCAATCCTGATTACTGGAAGAAGGGCGCGGTGAAGATCTCGAAGCTGATCTTCTCGATCACGCCGGACCCGGGCGTGCGCGTGCAGAAGATCAAGCGCAACGAATGCCAGGTGATGAGCTATCCGCGTCCGGCCGACATCGCGACGCTGAAGGCCGACTCGGGCATCGACATGCCGTCGCAGCCGGGCTTCAACCTCGGCTACCTGGCGTACAACGTCGAGCACAAGCCGGTCGACAAGCTCGAAGTGCGTCAGGCACTCGACATGGCGATCAACAAGAAGGCGATCCTCGAGTCCGTGTACCAGGGCGCTGGCCAGGCCGCGACCGCGCCGATGCCGCCGACCCAATGGTCGTACGACAAGAACCTGAAGATGGCGCCGAACGACACCGCGAAGGCGAAGGCGCTGCTCGCGAAGGCAGGCTATCCGAACGGTTTCGAGATCACGCTGTGGGCGATGCCGGTGCAGCGCGCGTACAACCCGAATGCCCGCCTGATGGCCGAGATGATCCAGGCCGACTGGGCAAAGATCGGCGTGAAGGCGAAGATCGTCACGTACGAGTGGGGCGAGTACATCAAGCGCGCACACACGGGCGAGCAGGACACGATGCTGATCGGCTGGACGGGCGACAACGGCGACCCCGACAACTGGCTCGGCACGCTGCTCGGCTGCGAGGCGATCAAGGGCAACAACTTCTCGCACTGGTGCTACAAGCCGTTCGACGAGCTGGTCCAGAAGGGCCGCACGACGACGGGCCAGGATGCGCGCACGAAGATCTACACGCAGGCCCAGCAGATCTTCGCGCAGCAGCTGCCGTTCTCGCCGATCGCGAACTCGACGGTCTACCAGCCGGTACGCAAGAACGTGGTCGACATGCGCATCGAGCCGCTCGGCTACGCACGCTTCGACGGTGTCGGCGTGAAGTAATACGACCGGCGTAAGCTGTCCCCGAAGACCGAGACCGGTAATTCATCCGGCGGCGGGAGGCCAAAAGCTTCCCGTCGCCGGTCGCACATTTCCCACAAGAAAATACGAGACGCATCATGTTCACATTCGTGTTGCGCCGCGTGGGGATGGTGATCCCGACCTTCATCGGCATCACCATCCTGGCGTTTGCGCTGATTCACCTGATACCGGGCGACCCCATCGAAGTGATGATGGGCGAGCGCGGCGTCGATCCCGCGATGCATGCGGAGGCGATGAAACGCCTCGGGCTCGACCAGCCGCTGCCCCTGCAGTACATCCACTACATCGGCCGGGCGCTGCATGGCGACCTCGGCACGTCGATCATCACCAACACCAGCGTCGCGGGCGAATTCTTCGCGCGCTTCCCGGCGACCGTCGAGCTGTCGCTGTGCGCACTCGTGTTCGCGCTCGCGGTCGGGCTGCCGGCCGGCGTGATTGCCGCGCTGCGGCGCGGCTCCGTCGTCGACCACGGCGTGATGGGCACCGCGCTCACCGGCTACTCGATGCCGATCTTCTGGTGGGGGCTGATCCTCATCATGGTGTTTTCGTCGTACCTCGGCTGGACGCCCGTGTCGGGGCGCATCGCCGTCGAATACGACTTCCCGCATCCGACGGGCTTCATGCTGATCGATGCGCTGCTCGCGCCGGATGAAGGCTCGTTCAAGTCGGCGGTCAGCCACCTGATCCTGCCCGCGATCGTGCTCGGCACGATCCCGCTTGCGGTGATCGCGCGGATGACGCGCTCGTCGATGCTCGAAGTGCTGCGCGAGGACTACATCCGCACCGCACGCGCGAAGGGGCTGTCGCCCGCGCGCGTGGTCGTCGTGCATGCGCTGCGCAATGCGCTGATCCCGGTCGTCACCGTGATCGGCCTGCAGATCGGCACGCTGCTCGCGGGCGCCGTGCTGACCGAGACGCTCTTCTCGTGGCCCGGTGTCGGCAAGTGGCTGATCGATGCGATCGGCCGCCGCGACTATCCGGTCGTCCAGGGCGGCATCCTGCTGATCGCGACGCTCGTGATCGTCGTGAACCTGGTCGTCGACCTGCTGTACGGCGTGCTGAATCCGCGCATCCGCCACACGAGGTAATTCCATGAGCAATCTGCAAAACACCCTGCCGAGCGAATCCGCGCCGGCCGGCGGCCGTGCGCTCGCGCTGCGCGAGTTCTGGGCCAACTTCTCGCGCAACCGCGGCGCCGTCGGCGCCGGCATCGTCGTGCTCGTGCTGATCCTGGTCGCGCTCCTTGCGCCGCTGATCGCCCCGCACAGCCCGGTCGAGCAATACCGCGACTACGTGAAGATCCCGCCCGCATGGCTCGCGGGCGGCAACTGGCAGTTCATCCTCGGCACCGACGAAGCGGGCCGCGACATTCTTTCGCGCCTGATGTTCGGCGCGCGCATGTCGTTCTGGATCGGCTTCGTGTCGGTCGTGCTCGCGCTGATCCCCGGCATCGTGCTCGGGCTCGTCGCCGCGTTCTTCCAGAAGTGGGCCGACACGCCCGTGATGCGCATCATGGACGTGCTGCTCGCGCTGCCGTCCCTGCTGCTCGCGGTCGCGGTCGTCGCGATCATCGGCCCGGGCCTCACCAACACGATGTTCGCGATCGCGATCGTCGCGCTGCCGGCCTATGTGCGTCTCACGCGCGCGTCGGCGCTCGGCGAGTTGCAGAAGGAGTACGTGACGGCGTCGCGCGTGGCCGGTGCCGGCACGCTGCGCCTGATGTTCTCGCAGGTGCTGCCGAACTGCACGGCGCCGCTGATCGTGCAGGCGACGCTCGGCTTCTCGTCGGCCATTCTCGACGCGGCCGCGCTCGGCTTCCTCGGCCTCGGCGTGCAACCGCCGACCGCCGAGTGGGGCGCGATGCTGGCCTCCGCGCGCGACTACATCGACAACGCATGGTGGATCGTGACGATGCCGGGCCTGTCGATCCTGATTTCGGTGCTCGCGATCAACCTGCTCGGCGACGGGCTGCGCGACGCGCTCGATCCCAAACTGAAACGGATGGCGTGAACATGAGCCAAGATCTTCTGACCATCCGCAATCTCGCGGTGAACTTCAACGGCCTGCCCGCCGTCGACCGGATCAACCTGTCGATCGCGCCGGGCGAGGTGGTGGGCGTCGTCGGCGAATCGGGCTCGGGCAAGAGCGTGACGATGATGGCGCTGATGGGCCTGATCGACGCGCCGGGCAAGGTGACGGCGGATGAAGTCACGTTCAACGGCGTGGACCTGCTGAAGGCGTCGCCGAAGGCGCGCCGCAAGATCGTCGGCAAGGACATCGCGATGGTGTTCCAGGACGCGCTGTCGAGCCTGAATCCGAGCTACACGGTCGGCTACCAGATCAAGGAAGTGCTGAAGCTGCACGAGGGCCTGCGCGGCGACGCGCTGCATCGGCGCGCGCTCGAACTGCTCGACCAGGTCGGCATTCCCGATGCGAAGAACCGCATCACGGCGTTCCCGCACCAGATGTCGGGCGGGATGAACCAGCGCGTGATGATCGCGATGGCGGTGGCGTGCAACCCGAAGCTGCTGATCGCCGACGAGCCGACCACCGCGCTCGACGTGACGATCCAGGCGCAGATCATGGACCTGCTCGTGAAGCTGCAGAAGGAGCGCGGGATGGCGCTCGTGCTGATCTCGCACGATCTGGCCGTGGTGTCGGAGGTCGCGCAGCGCGTCGCGGTGATGTATGCGGGCGAGGTCATCGAGACCAACCGCGTGCCGGACATCTTCCGTGCGCCGCATCATCCGTACACCGAAGCGCTGCTCGCGGCGATTCCCGAGCACAATCAGGGGGCGCGTCGCCTTGCCGCATTGCCGGGCATGGTGCCGGGCCGCGATGATCGCCCGTCCGGGTGCCTGTTCGCGCCGCGCTGCAAATACGTCGTCGACGACTGCCGCAAGGCGCGGCCGGCGCTCGACACATTGGTGCCGGCCAACGACGCGATGCGTGCGCGCTGCATCAAGCCACTTAATGTTTCCAACCTCGACCTGACGGGAGGCGCACGATGAATGCAGTCCACGAAACGCGTGCGCCGCACGATGACGACGTCGTGCTGGTCGCCGACCAGCTCGCGAAACACTACACGGTGAAGCGCGGCATGTTCGGCCAGGGCACGGTGAAGGCGCTGAACGGCGTGTCGTTTTCGCTCAAGCGCGGCAAGACGCTCGCCGTCGTCGGCGAATCCGGTTGCGGGAAGTCGACGCTCGCGCGGCAGCTGACAATGATCGAGACGCCGACGTCCGGCCATCTGTCGATCGACGGCAAGGACGTCGCGGGCGCCGACCGCCACCGGGTCGCCGAGCTGCGCCGCCGCGTGCAGATGGTGTTCCAGAACCCGTTCGCATCGCTGAACCCGCGCAAGACCGTCGAGCAGACGCTTTCCGAGCCGCTCGAGATCAACGCGAACCTGACGGCCGCCGAGCGCGCGTCGCGCATCGCGCAGATCATGCGCACGGTCGGCCTGCGGCCCGAGCACGCGAAGCGCTATCCGCACATGTTCTCGGGCGGCCAGCGCCAGCGGGTCGCGATCGCGCGCGCGATGATCCTCGATCCGCGGATCGTCGTCGCCGACGAGCCGGTGTCCGCGCTCGACGTGTCGATCCAGGCGCAGATCCTGAACCTGTTCATGGATCTGCAGGAGCAGTTCAAGACGAGCTACGTGTTCATCTCGCACAACCTGTCGGTGGTCGAGCACGTCGCCGACGACGTGATGGTGATGTACTTCGGCAGCGTCGCCGAGCTCGGCGACAAGGCGACGATCTACGCGCGGCCGCGCCATCCGTACACGCGCGCGCTGATGTCGGCGACGCCGGCGATCTTCGAGGAAGACCGCCGTGTGCAGATCAAGCTGCAGGGCGAGCTGCCGTCGCCGCTCAATCCGCCGTCGGGCTGCGCGTTCCACCAGCGCTGCCCGTACGCGGTCGAGCGCTGCCGCGTCGAGGAGCCGCAACTGCGCGAAGTGGACGGCCGGCGTGTAGCCTGCCATCGGGCCGAGGAGGTAGGGGAGGCGAATGCCTGAAGCGTTGGCGGCGCGCGCGTCCGGCGTGCGCCGTGCGGGGGCAAGCAGCGCGCGCGTGATGCGCGCGTACCGCTACGCGCGGCGCTGGAGCGTGCGTACCGTCACGGGCGCGGCGCTGGCCGGCGCGTGCGTGGCGGCCAGCGTTGCTGTTCCCGTCGAATCCGCGCGCGCCGAAGGGCGCGCGCCGGCCACTTCACCGATCCATCCGTCGCAAGTCCCGCCGCCCGGCATGAGCCTGCCGGGCTTCCACGCGCCCGCCGTGTCGGACGGCACGGTGTCGCGCGGCACCGTGCGCGTGCAGCCCGCGCGCATGCCGTTCTACGTTGCGACCAGGGGCAGGGTCACGCTGTACGTGCTCGGCACGCTGCATACGGGCGACCCGTCCGACTATCCGCCCGCGCAGCCGTTCCGGCCGCGCATCCTCGGGGCGCTCGCGGCGTCGCCGACGCTCGCGCTCGAACTGTCGCCGGACGATCTGCTCGAATCGCAGGACGACGTGTCGAAGTACGGCGTGTGCCGCTACCCGTGCCTGCAGCGCCTGTTGCCCGATCCGCTGTGGCAGCGCCTCGCGGGGCGCCTGCGCGGCAATCCGGCGGCGCTTGCCGAGATCCGCAAGATGCGGCCGTGGCTCGCGGCGCTCGTCGTCGAAACCTACGACTCGCTGTCGGCCGGCCTGCAGACCGAGTACGGCACCGAGGCGCAACTGCAGAACGTGTTCCTGAAGAAGAAGGGCGGCCGCGTGATCGGGCTCGAGACGCTCGCCGAGCAGATGCGTGCGTTCACCGGGCTGACGCTCGCCGAGCAGCGCGAGATGCTCGCGCAGGACATGGTGCAGACGCCGGCGCAGAACGCCGACGACATCAAGGCGCTGCACCGGCTGTGGCAAATTGGCGACGCCGATGCGATCTCGGCGTGGGCGGTCGCGAAGAGCGAGCGGCTGGCCCGTTCGAAGGCGCTGTCGGCGTCGATCGACAACAAGATCCTGTACGAACGCAACCGGCGCTTCGTTGCACGGATGACGGCAATCGCCGCGCCGAACCGGCCGGTATTCGTCGCCATCGGCGCGCTGCATCTGGGCGGCCCGCGCGGGGTGCTCGAATTGTTGCGCCAGCAAGGGTATCAGGTCGACGCGAACTGATCGCGCCGGGCGCCGTGCACCGATCCTCCCCTGCTTGATCGACGACACGCACGCGCTGCGAGGTGCCGGCGGGTGCCCGTGCCGCCGCTCGATTCGATAAGGAAAACCCTTGAATCCTCAGAAAATAGCGTTTAAAACGATTGACATCCGGTTCTGCCGATCTCTATTCTTCATCCCACAAGTTGAAAAAATGAAAAGAATAGAAAAAGTTCTACGGGGTAGCAGAAAACAATGCGCGGGGTTAGCGTAGCCGGCACGTGATGTCGTGCCGGCCGCGTAGTGTCTGCATGCACGGCGGGGCCAAACATCGTCGGTACAACAAATGCATGCGACAGACTTGCGGATAAGCGACGTTCCGTCGTCCGACCGGGGGAAGCAGCAATCGGGTGGCGGCGGACGTTTTTTTATTCCGGAGCATTTTTCCGGTCACCGTCGAAAGACGGTTTCGGGGGGCGAATCGACAGACGGCGAAGTCCGCGGCGATTGCGCCAACAGAAAAGCGCCACGAGGGCGCTTTTTTCTTTGGTGCGGCGGTTTTTCATCTGGCGGCAGCGCGGCTTGCGCGCCGGTCAGGCGCCTTCGTCGGCCTCCAGCGCGCCCGGGGCGACGACATCGATACCGGCCGCTTCGAGCGCCGCGCGGATCCGCTTCGCGAACGCGAGCGCATGCGGGCCGTCGCCGTGCAGGCAGACGGTCTGCGCATTGAGCGGCACCCACTCGCCGCTCACCGACTGCACCTGCCGATCGCGCACCATGTCGAGCGTGCGCGCGAGCACCGCTTCCTCGTCATCGATCAGCGCGCCGGGCTGACTGCGCGGCACGAGCGAGCCGTCCGCGCGGTAGCCGCGATCGGCGAACACTTCCTCCACCGCGGCGAGCCCCGCATGCCGCGCGGCCGCGACGAACACGCTGTTCGCCAGCCCGAACACGGCAAGCGACGGATCGAAGTCGTGGATCGCGGAGACCACCGCGTCGGCGATCATCGGGTCGCGCGCGGCCTGGTTGTACAGCGCGCCGTGCGGCTTCACGTGCGCGATGCGGCCGCCCTCGGCCTGTGCGATCGCCGACAGCGCGCCGAGCTGGTACAGCACGCCGGCGTAGATGTCGCCGGCCGGCAGTTGCATCTCCTTGCGGCCGAAATTCTCCGGGTCGTGAAAGCTCGGGTGCGCGCCGATCGACACGCCTTTCTGCACGGCCCAGCGCACGCAGTCGCGCATCGCATTGGCGCCGCCTGCATGCCAGCCGCACGCGATGTTCGCCGACGTGACGAGGTCGAGCAGCGCCTCGTCCGATCCGCATCCTTCGCCGAGATCGGCATTCAGATCGATTTCCATGATGTTCCTCGTCCACTGATGGCGTGGCGCGTCCTTCGTCCTGCTTCCGCCATTGTCACGCCGCGCGCGATTGAACGCGGCGGCGGGTTTCCTCGCGCATCTCGATCGCGACGTCGATCTGCCGGAGATAGGCGCGTTCCGCGGTCAGGGCGGCGCGCGCGGCGTCGGGTGTCGTGCGCACGAAGCGGATCGGCAGGTTGAGCCGCGCCTGCGCGAGTTTCCAGAGATCCGCGCGGATCACCGTGCCGATCTTCGGATAGCCGCCGGTGGTCTGCGCGTCGTGCATCAGCACGATCGGCTGGCCGTTCGGCGGCACCTGGATCGTGCCGGGCAGCACCGCATGCGACAGCAGCTCGACCGGCCGCTCGCGCACCAGCTCGGCGCCGGCGAGACGATAGCCCATCCGGTTGCTGTTCGCGGTGACGAGCCATTCCTCGTCCCAGAACGCCTGCTGCGAATCGGCCGCGAACGACGCGTAGTCGGGGCCCGGCAGCACGCGCACGGGCATCGCCCACGGCGCATGCGCGGGCCGGTGGCGGCGCGGCGGTTCGTCGACGCGCACGAACGCGCACCACGCAGGCGCCTTCACGCCGAATTCGGGCGCATCGGCTGCGAGGCAGCCGGCGCCGGCCGGCGGCACACCGACCGGAAGCCGATCGCCATCGCGCAGCGCGCGGCCGCCGAGGCCGCCGAAGCGCGATGCGAGATCGGTGCTGCGCGAGCCGAGCATCGGCAGCACGTCGATGCCGCCCGCGATGCACAGGTAGCCGCGCATCCCGCGTTTCGCGGCCGGCAGCACGAGCGTCTGCCCGGCGTCGACCGGCAGGCTCCACCACGAATACACGGGCTTGCCGTCGAGCGTCGCGCCGAATTCGGTGCCGGTGATCGCGATGCGCGTCGCGCGCGTGAAGCGGAACGCGGCCGGGCCGATCGTGATTTCGACGGCCGCCGCGTCGGGGCGATTGCCGACCAGCCGGTTGCCGACTTCGAGCGCGAGGCCGTCGAGCGCGCCGCCCTGCGCAACGCCGAGATGGCGCATGCCGCGGCGGCCGAGATCCTGCACGGTCGACAGCGGGCCGGCGCGGACCACCTCGATCGTGCCCGGTGCGGTGTTCTGGCTCATGTCGGGTCGACTCCGGCAATGGTGAAGCGCACGCGGTCGCCGGGCAGCAGCAGCGTCGGCTGCGGCCGCACCGGGTCGAACAGCACGTGCGACGTGCGGCCGATCAGCTGCCAGCCGCCGGGCGACGTGGCCGGGTAGATGCCCGTCTGCGCACCGCCGATGCCGACCGAGCCGGCCGGCACTTCCAGGCGCGGCGCCGCGCGGCGCGGCGTGTGCAGCGACGCATCGAGGCCGCCGAGATAGGCGAAGCCCGGCTGGAAGCCGACGAAGAACACGACGTATTCGCCGGCTGCGTGTCGCGCGACGACTTCGTCGGCCGGCAGCCCGGTATGCGCGGCGACGGCCGCCAGGTCGGGGCCGGCCGCACCGCCGTATTCGACCGGGATCTCGATCTCGCGGCCGTCCGCATGCTCGACGCCGGCGGTTTCCCATGCGTCGCGCAGCGCGGGCGTGAGCGACTCGGCCGTCGCGGCGAGCGCGTCGAACACGATCGTCAGGTTGTTCATGCCCGGCACGACGTCGATCACGTCGGGCCATGCGCGCGCGATCTCGGCGACGGCCCAGACGCGGCGCTGGCAATCGAGCGTGGCGGGCGGCGGCACCTCGCAGACGAGGGCGGCATCGCCGAGCGGATAAATGCGGGGTTGCGTCATCGGACTGGCACGGTTCGGACGGCAATGTTAGCGCACATTGTCAATAACATATCGATAACTTACCAATAAGCGTTTTCGCCTAGCCCGTATACCCGGGCTTCTGACGTACACTCGGCACACCCTGACATCCTGCTTGCGCCGCCTTTCCATGAAGCGTCCCCCGACCAAGATCGTGTCATCCGAACACCTCGTTTCCGATTCGAGCGCGGAGCTGTCGGAACTCGAATACGGGCTCATCATGGCCGGCAATGCCTTCAACCGCTGGATGGTGCGCTGCATGTCGGCCGCGGGTGCGAAGGACATGACGGCGGTCGAGGTGTCGCTGCTGCATCACGTCAGCCATCGCGAACGCAAGAAGAAGCTCGCCGACATCTGCTTCGTGCTCAATATCGAGGATACGCACGTCGCGACCTATGCGCTGAAAAAACTGATCGCGCGCGGCTATGTGAAAAGCGAGAAGAGCGGCAAGGAAGTGTTCTTCTTCGCGACCGACGCGGGCCGCGAGCTGTGCATGAAGTATCGGGAGGTGCGCGAGCATTGCCTGATCGAGACGCTGAAGGACAGCGGCCTCACCAACGAGCAGATCGGCGACGCGGCGCAGCTGCTGCGCCACGCATCGGGCCTCTACGACACCGCCGCGCGCGCGGCGGCGTCGCTGTAAACGATTGCGGACAGGACGGTCGACGCGGTGACGCGCGGCATGCCGCAGACGCCGCGTCGCGCGCCCCGTCATCCGGCGGCCGGGTAAAGCGCGCCGTCGGTCACGATCCAGCGCATCGCGAGATCGTGCGCTTCGGCCGGCAGCGCATCCACGCGGCACGCTTCATACGCAATGCCGACCGTCACCGGCAGCGTCTCGCCCGGCCATACCGCGAGCGTGCGGTCGTAATAGCCGCCGCCATAGCCGAGCCGGTAGCGCTGCAGATCGAATCCCACACACGGAATCAGCAACAGATCGGGCACGACGACGACCCCGGACGCCGGCTCCGGAATCCGGTGATGCCCTTCGCGCATCGGCGTGTGCGCATCCCACGCATGGAACGCGAGCGGCGTGTGCTTCTCGCCGATCACCGGCAGCGCGGCGCGGCGACCTGAGCCTGCCGCGGACCACGCGAGCACCGCATCGCGTGCGTCGAATTCGCCCGGCAGCGGCCAGTAGAAGCCGACCGTGCGCGGTGCGAGCCGTTCGAGCAACAGGCGCAGCCGCGCGTCGAGCGCGGCATTCGCGGCGGGCTGCGACGCGGCGTCGCGACGCGCGCCGGACAGCGCTTTGCGCAGTGCAACCTTCGGGTTCGGCACAGGGTTGCATGCTATGCTTTCGCTCACTTCGTGCTCCATTCAAAACGATGTCGAACAGCCTTTTCCGAGTATATCGCGCGGTCGCGTTCGCGCTTTCGGCCGCCGCGCTCGTCGCGGGCACGGCCGCGTGCGCCGCACCGAACGACGACACGCTCGCCGGGGACGACCAGATCTTCGTGCAGCTGCGCGAAGCCGCGCGCCGCAACGACGCCGCGAAGGCCGCGCAGCTCGCGGCGATGATTCCGAACTATCCGGTCCCGTCCTACGTCGAGTATTTCCAGATCAAGCCGCAACTGTTCGATTCGACGGGCCGCGCACGTGTCGACGCCCCCGACGCCCCCGTGCAGTCGTTCCTGCAGCGCTACGACGGCCAGGCAATCGCCGACCGCCTGCGCAACGACTACCTGCTCGTGCTCGGCGCGCGCCACGACTGGCGCAGCTTCGACGACCAGTACAAGCGCTTCGTGCTCGACGACGACACGCAGGTCAAGTGCTACGCGCTCGAATCGCGCGCGGCGCGCGGCGAGAACGTCGCCGAGGCGGCGCGCGCGCTGCTCGTCGAGCCGAAATACTACGGCGACGCCTGTGTCGACCTGATTACGGCGCTCACCGTCAACCAGCAGTTCACGAGCGACGACGTGTGGCTGCAGGCACGCCTCGCGTACGAGCAGAACTACACGACACTCGGCGGGAAGATCGTCGACGCGCTCGGCCCGCGGCCGGTCGGCTTCGACCAGGCAACCAGCGCGCCGCCGCTGTACCTCGCGCGCGGCGTCGGCCCCGACGCGGCATCGCACCAGCTCGCGCTGATCGCGCTCGGCCGCATGGCGCGCAACGATCCGGACGCCGCGGCGGGAATGCTGACGTCGATCGCCGGCTCGCTGACGAAGCAGGAGCAGGCGATCGCATGGGGTGCGATCGGCTACCAGGGGGCGATCAAGCGCTCGGCGCTCGCATCGGTCTGGTATGCGAAATCCGCGAACGCGCCGCTGTCGAACCCGGGTTACGAATGGCGCACGCGCGCCGCGTTGCTCGTCGGCAACTGGCCGATGGTGCGCTGGTCGATCGAACAGATGCCGCCGTCGCTGCGCAGCGATCCGGCGTGGATCTACTGGCATGCACGCGCGCTCAAGCAGAGCGGCGACACGCTGCAGGCGAACCAGGAATTCGAGCAGGTCGCGGGCCAGTTCAACTTCTACGGACAGCTCGCCGGCGAGGAGCTCGGCCAGCGCACGTCGATCCCGCCGCGCACGAAGGTGAGCGACGCCGACGTCGACGCGATGAGCAAGATCCCGGGCTTCGCGCTCGCGCAACGCTTCTATGGGCTGAACCTGCGCCTCGAAGGCAACCGCGAATGGAACTGGCCGCTGCGCGGGATGACTGATCGCCAGCTGCTCGCGGCCGCCGAATACGGCAAGCGCATCGACCTGCTCGACCGCACGGTCAACACGGCCGACCGCACGAAGGCCGAGCACGATTTCACGCTGCGCTACCCGTCGCCGTACCGAGACATCGTCGAGCGCTACGCGCAGTCGACCGGCCTCGACGTCGAATGGGCGTACGGGCTGATCCGCCAGGAATCGCGCTTCATCACGAACGCGCGTTCGTCGGTCGGCGCGGGCGGGCTGATGCAGCTGATGCCGGCCACCGCGCAGATCGTCGCGAAGAAGCTCGGGATGGGCACGATCACGCGTGCGCAGATGCATGACATCGATACGAACATCCAGCTCGGCACCTGGTACCTGTCGGACATCTACAACAACTTCGACAGCTCGCCGGTGCTGGCGACGGCCGGCTACAACGCGGGCCCGGGCCGGCCGCGCCAGTGGCGCCAGGTGTTGACGCAGCCGGTCGAAGGCGCGATCTTCGCGGAGACGATTCCATTCAACGAGACGCGCGACTACGTGAAGAACGTGCTGTCGAATACCGTCTACTACGCGGCGCTCTTCGAGGGCAAACCGCAGTCGTTGAAGAAACGCCTAGGCATGATCTCGCCCTGATCCGCCATCTTCACACTGCCGCGCGAGACGCGGCAGTGTGCTTTTGAGGTCACCATCATGGATCGTCAGACCGTCGCGCTGTTGGGTGGCACCGGCTTCATCGGCAGCCGGCTCGTCAATGCGCTGATCGACGCCGGCAAGCAGGTACGGATCGGCACGCGGCGGCGCGAGCATGCACGCCACCTGCAGATGCTGCCGGTCGAGATCGTCGAGCTCGACGATCTCGATACGCGCACGCTGGCGCGGTTCGTTGCCGGCGCGCATGCGGCCGTCAACCTCGTCGGCGTGCTGCACGGCGGCCGCGGCACGCCGTACGGGCCCGGGTTCGAGCGCGCGCACGTCGCGCTGCCGGCCGCGCTGGCCGCCGCGTGCGTCGAAGTCGGCGTGCGGCGCGTGCTGCACATGAGCGCGCTCGGCGCCGATTCGCACGGCCCGAGCATGTACCAGCGCTCGAAGGGCGACGGCGAGGCCGCGCTGCATGCGGTCGCGGCGACCGATTCGCTCGCGCTGACGATCTTCCGCCCGTCGGTCGTGTTCGGCCCCGGCGACGCGTTCCTGAACACGTTCGCGAACCTGCAGCGCACGCTGCCGGTGCTGCCGCTCGCGATGCCCGACGCGCGCTTCCAGCCGGTGTTCGTCGGCGACGTCGTGCGCGCGTTCGTCAACACGCTCGATCTCGCGGCCGCGCACGGCAAGACCTACGAACTCGGCGGCCCCACCGTCTACACGCTCGAGCAACTGGTGCGCTATTGCGGCACGCTGGTCGGCCGTCAGGCACGCATCGTGCGCCTGCCCGACGCGCTCGCGCGGCTGCAGGCGAGCGTGTTCGAATGCCTGCCCGGCGAGCCGGTGATCACGCGCGACAATCTCGCGTCGATGTCGGTGCCGAACGTGCTGTCCGGGCCGCTCGCGCCCGAACTCGGGATCGCGCCCGCGAGTCTCGAGAGCATCGCGCCCGCGTATCTCGGCCATGCCGCGCGGCGCTCCCGCTTCGACTGGTTCCGCTCGCGCCGCTAGGCGTCGCGGGCCGTCGCTTCCGTCATTCACTTTCGCGCTTTTCGGAACCTCGCCATGAAACTCATCATTGGAGACAAGAATTACTCGTCGTGGTCGATGCGGCCGTGGCTGCTGCTCGCGCATTTCGGCATCCCGTTCGACGAGATCGCCATCGAGCTGCGCCGCGACGACACGGCCGCGCGCATCCGCGAGTATTCGCCGACCGGCAAGGTGCCGTGCCTGATCGACGACCACGGCGTCGCGATCTGGGATTCGCTCGCGATCGCCGAGACGCTCGCCGAGCGCTATCCGCAGTTCCCGATGTGGCCGGCCGATCCGCTCGATCGCGTGCATGCGCGCTGCATCTCGGCCGAGATGCACTCGGGCTTCGCCGCGCTGCGCACGCAGATGGGGATGAACGTGCGCGCGTCGATGCCGGGGCGCGGCGCGACGCCCGATGCGCTTGCCGACGTCGCGCGCATCGACGCGCTGTGGGGCGCATGCATCGAGGCATCGGGCGGACCGTTCCTGTTCGGTGAATTCGGGATTGCCGATGCGATGTATGCGCCCGTCGTGATGCGTTTCAACACGTATGCGCCGGAGTTGTCGCCGGAGGCGGCCGGGTATGCCGCGCGCGTGACGGCGCTGCCGGCGGTGCAGCGCTGGATCGATGCCGCGCGCCGCGAAACCCACGTGATCGCCGAATACGAACCGACGCCATGAACATCTACGCAGTAGGCGGAGCGATCCGCGACGAATTGCTCGGCGTGCCGGTGCAGGACCGCGACTACGTGGTGGTGGGCGCGACGCCCGAGCAGATGGCCGCGCAGGGCTTCCGGCCGGTCGGCAAGGATTTCCCCGTGTTCCTGCATCCGGACACGCAGGAGGAATACGCGCTCGCGCGCACCGAACGCAAGACGGCGGCCGGCTATCACGGCTTCCAGTTCTACTACGCGCCGGACGTGACGCTCGACGAGGACCTCGCGCGGCGCGACCTGACGATCAACGCGATGGCGCGTGAAGTGAGCCCGGAGGGCGCGCTGGTCGGCCCGGTGATCGATCCGTTCGACGGGCAGGCCGACCTGCGTGCTCGTGTGTTCCGACACGTCGGCGACGCGTTCGTCGAGGATCCGGTGCGGATCCTGCGGATCGCGCGCTTTGCCGCGCGCTTCGCGGATTTCACGGTCGCGGACGATACGCTCGCGCTGATGCGGCGGATGGTCGACGCGGGCGAAGCGGACGCGCTGGTGCCCGAGCGCGTGTGGCAGGAGATCGCGCGCGGGCTGATGGAGGCGAAGCCGTCGCGGATGTTCGCGGTGCTGCGCGAGTGCGGCGCGCTCGCGCGCATCCTGCCCGAGGTCGACGCGCTGTGGGGCGTGCCGCAGCGCGCGGACTACCACCCGGAAGTCGACACGGGCGTGCACGTGATGATGGTCGTCGACTACGCGGCGAAGCAGGGCTACTCGCTGCCGGTGCGCTTCGCGGCGCTCACGCATGACCTCGGCAAGGCGACGACGCCCGCCGACGTGCTGCCGCGCCATGTCGGCCACGAAGGCCGCAGCGTCGATCTCATCAAGCCGTTGTGCGAGCGGCTGCGCGTGCCGAACGAGTGCCGCGATCTCGCGCTGGTGGTCGCGCGCGAGCACGGCAACCTGCATCGCGTGATGGAAATGGGCGCAGCCGCGCTGGTGCGGCTCTTCGAGCGCAGCGACGCGTTGCGCAAGCCCGCGCGCTTCGCCGAGATGCTGCAGGCGTGCGAATCGGATGCGCGCGGCCGGCTCGGGCTCGACACGCAGCCGTATCCGCAGGCCGAGCGGCTGCGCGTGGCGCTGGTGGCGGCGCGCAGCGTCGACGCGGGCGCGATCGCGCGCGGCTTCGCCAACGATGCGATGCAGATCAAGGACGCCGTGCATCGCGCGCGCATCGAGGCCGTCAAGCAGGCACTGGCGATCGGGGAATAGTGCGCAAGCGCCGGGTGGCGTGGTGCGCCGCCCGGCCGCCTGCCGTCATTGTTTCGTGCGGGCGGTGGCGCGGCGGGCCGGGGTGGCGGCGGCCGGACGTTTGCCGGCGGCCGCGCGCGGCTTCCCGGCCGCTGGCTTGGCCGCCGCGCGGGCCGGCGTGTCGACGGGCGCGGCCGCGATCGAATCCGCGTCGCGCTCGCGCTTCGGTGCGGGTTTGCGGCGGCTCACGCGCGGTTCGCCCGGCGCCGCGCCGGCATCGCGTGCGAGCAGTCTGATCTTCATCGCCTCGGATCCCAGCTCGGCGCCGTTGTCGTCGAAGAGCGGCAGCGTGCCGACCGCGATCATTTCGGCGGCCCCGTCGCCAACGTTCGCGACGCGGTGGCGCTTCCTCGCGTCGAAGTGCAGCGAGTCGCCGGCAGACAGCGGGTAATCCTTCTTGCCGATCGTGTAGCAAAGCCGGCCGATCAGCACGTACACGAACTCGTCGCCGCCATGCGCGACCCATTCCGATCGGTAGCCCTCCATCATCCGGACCTTGAGCGCGTTGATCTGACTGCCGTCGAAGGTGGTGGACAGCCGCTCGTACCACTGCGACGCGGCATCGACCGCGTACGGTTCGCGGCGTCCCGCGTGCGAGTCGGGCTGCGCCTGGCGCGGCTGGTCGATCAGCGTGCCGAGCGGCACGTTCAGCGCCTTCGCGACGTTGACGAGCGACGACAGCGAGATGCCGGTGAGGTGGCGCTCGACCTGCGACAGGAACCCGACCGACAGGTTCGCTTCGGTTGCGACTTCCAGCAGCGTCTTCTTCGCTTCCCGGCGCAGGCGGCGAATGCGCTGGCCGATACGCATGATGTCTGAATCCATGAATCTCTTTCGTGGCAACGAGTCGCAAGGCGAGCGGAGGGGCGGTGCCGTCGCCGGGATGCGGCTTTCCGCGAATCGCACGAAGCACGGCCGTCGGGACGACGATGCCGGCGCATTGTACCGCGCACGCCGGCGCCCGGACGCCAAGACGCCATGCGCCCCGCGCCAGGCAGGGCCACGTGGGGCCGCGCCGCCGTCGCGCGCGGTGCCGGCAATTTTAGCCCTACGAAAATTTTGGCTTGACCTCGATTTCAGCGTGCTCTAGATTCTGTCGCTCGCATCAAACAAAGTTAAGTGAGACAAAAATTTCCCCGAAAATCCGTCGATGGAACGACACCGCGGCACGGCTGCCCGCCGGGCCGCGCTTCGTCCCCGCACGGGCGGCGTGCCGCGCCAGGCATGCGCCGGCGCGTGACGCCGCCGGCCGCCGACAACAATCAATAACGGGTATCCGATGATCGATCGACTGAAATACAGCTTCTCCGGCCTTCCCTCGTACGACGCGTCCGTCGCCGACACGCAGGCCGGCCTGTCGCGACTGCTCGACGCCGCCCGGCTCGACGCGGTCGTGGTCACGTCGCAGGACGAATACATCACCGAATACCTGCCGCGCCGCAACAACCCGCGCTACGCGCTGTCGGGCTTCGACGGCTCGGCCGGCTGCGGGATTTTCCTGAGCGCGGCGACCGCGCAGGCGCTCGGCGTGCCGCCGTTCGTGCTGTTCGTCGACGGCCGCTATCACCTGCAGGCCGAACAGCAGTGCGACCCGGCGCGCGTGCGCATCGAAAAGCTCGGGATGAACGTGACGATCTGGCAGGCGCTGGCCGACTGGCTGCTCGCGCACGCGAGCCGGCTCGCGCGCGTCGGCTACGACGCGCTGCGGATCAGCGTCGCGCAGCGCGACCGGCTGGTCGAGCGCACGCAGGCGGCGTCACTCGACTGGACGAGCCTCGTCGAGCGCGAAATCGACCGCGCGATCGCGCTGCCGGGCTGGGTGGTCGAGCGGCCGATCTTCGAACTGCCGGACGCGATGACCGGCGCGAGCGTCGCGGACAACCTCGACGCGCTGAACCGGCGGCTCGCCGCGCACACCGGCGCGGCGCCCGGCAAGACCGCGTTCTTCACATGCGCGTCCGACGATCTCGCTTACCTGCTGAACAGCCGCGGCTATCACATCCCGAATGCATCGTCGCACCTGGGCTTCCTGTTCGCGGTCGGCGAGCAGGTCGCGCTGTTCCTGCCGGAAGGCTGCGACCGATGTCCGGTCGAACTGGCGTCGTATCCGGCGCTGCACGTGATCCGGCGCGACTTCGTCGAACTCGAGCGTTTCCTCGCGCAATTCGCGGTCGACCACGTGTGCTACGGGTTCGAATCGGTCAACTGCGCGCTCGTCGAGTCGGTGCGCCGCGTGTGGCCGCATGCGCGCCACGCCGATTTCAACCCGGTGGAGGCGCTGCGGGCCGGCAAGACGCCGGCGGTGCTCGACCGGTTCCGCGACGCGTTCGCGCGCAGCTCGGCGGCGATCGCCGAAACGATGCGCTGGGCGAAGGCCGGCGAGCCGGGGCAGCGCCATACCGAGTACGACCTGGCCCGCACGATCAACGACGCGTACGGCGCCCGCTCGGCGGTCGCGCTGACGTTCCCGTCGATCGCGGCGAACGGCGCGAACAGCGCATTCGCGCACTACACGGCGGCGAGCGCCGACGTCGAGCTGACGGAAGGCGAGCTCGTGCTGCTCGACAGCGGCGCTTACTACGACGCCGGTTTCGCGACGGACTGCACGCGCGTCGTGCTGCGTCGCACGCAGCCGGAGACGGTCGCGCAGCCGTGGCAGCGCGAGATCTACACGGTCGCGCTGAAGGCGTGCATCAAGGGGCTCGTCACGCGCTTCCCGAAGACGGCGACGGGCGGCGACGTCGATGCGACGGTGCGCCAGGTGTGCCGCGACCACGGCTACGATTTCGGCCACGGCACCGGGCACGGCGTCGGGATCCACGTGCACGAGGGCGGCGTGCGGTTCGCGCCGGGCGCGCAGTACGGGCTGGTGCCGAACGCGGTGATTTCGGTCGAGCCGGGCATCTACCTGCCGGGCAAGGGCGGCGTGCGGATCGAGAACATCGTGATCGTGCGCGCGGACGACGAAGCATCGGACACCGTGGCGTTCGAGAACATCGTCACGGTCGGCTACGACTGGGACCTGATCGACGTCGAGCTGCTGAACGACGACGAGCGCGCGTACCTGCGCGACTATGAACGGCTTTGCGTGGAACGCGGCACGCAGGTCACCGCGTGTCCGCTGCTTTAAGACGGGGAAAGTGCGCGCGGCCGCGGCAGGGCCGCGCGATGCGCGGCCGGCGCGTCGGTGCGCCGGCGTGATCGGTACGTCAGTGGAATCGGGGCAATCGGTGAAGTCGGTGCAGTCGGTGCAGTCGGGGCATCAACGCATCAGCGCCGACACGCGCCCGTCCGGGCCATAGACCCCGGCCGGCGCGGGCGCCGAGCGCAGCACCGCGAGCGCGCGCTCGTTGTAGTCCATCCGGATCCGGATCAGCATCCCGTTGGTCGCATTGGCCTGGCGCGCGCGTTCGGCGGCCTGCAGCAGCAACTGCCAGCGGCCGGCGAGGCGGGCATCGCGCTCGGCGGCCTGGTCCATCCCTTTCTTGCCGGCCGGAAAGCCGAGCGCGGACAACTGCGTGTCGCGCGTGCGCTCGAGCTGCGCGAGCCGGTCGATCAGCGCGCTTTTCTTCTCGACGATGCCGGGCAGCATTTCAAGCGGCTCCGGCGTCGTCAGTGCCTTTTCCTCGTAGGCGAGCAGGGACGCGAACGCTTCGACCGTCGCGTGTTCGTCGTTGACCGTGGCCAGCAGCTCTTCTCTCATCGCGTCATGCTCGTCGCGCCGGCACGCGTGTCCGCATGCCGGCAAACCAGGGGACCGGTCAGGGCGTGACGGGCCCCGGGCCGGCTCAGTTGCCCTGCGGGCGCTGCTTTTGCAGCAGGTCGCGGGCGGTATTCAGTACGCCGTCGGCGATCTTGTTCACGTCGATCGTCAACGTGCCGTTGTTCAGCGCGTCCTTGATCGACTGGACGAGGGCCGTGTCGATGTCGGCGCTGCCGGAGGCCGACAGCGAACGCAGCTGGCCGGACAGACCCGACAGGTTCACGGTCGTGTCGCCGCCGGTCGATCCTGCGTCGGCCGCCTGCGCGGACGACGACGAAGCCGCGCCGGATTGCGCGCGGGTCGCGCCGTTGCCGGTCGACGCGAGTGGGCTCGGGTTCGGAGTGGAATCGATCTTCACGATGGGTTTCCTGTACGGTATGACCCAGATAACGGCCGGGTCGGCCCGAACTTTAGCATCGTGAGCCCGAAATCCTCCGAATAAACAATTCTTTACAATCTTGCGGCGCGATCCGTCCCTATAGCGGAATTTCCACGGTCCCGGCGTCCTTGACGATCGCCGTGACGATCTGGCCCGCCGCCATCCTGACCCGCACCGACTGGCCCGGCGCCGCATTCGCGAGCGCGCTGCCATCGGCCGAGATCGTGAAGCCGGGGCCGGCCGCGACGACCCGCACCGTCTGGCCGGCCGACACCGACGCGGCACTCTTCAGCATGTCCTGGCGCAACGGCAGCCCGGCCGAGATCCGGGCCAGCGCGATCGCGCCGACCGCCTGCGCGGGATCGGTGATCACCGCCAGCGGCAGCACCGTCAGGTCGCCGTCGCGCGCGACGAGGTCGGCCGCGGTGAGCGGCTCGCCGGGCGCGATCTGCCGCGCGGCGACGTAATAGGTGGCCTGCACGGCGACCTTCGCCTGCAGATAGACGGTCCACGGCCGCTCGCCGGCGCAGCGCACGCCGACCGTCGTGCGGCCCCACAGGCGCGCACCGGTCGGCAGGAACGGCTCGAGCGTCGTGCACGCGGCGAGCCCGCGCGGAAACGCGGCCGCGACGGTCGCGGTGGTCTTGCCCGGCAGGCCCGCGACCTGCTGCTGCAGGAACGCGAGGGCCGTGCGCCGGATCGTGTCGGGGTCCTGCTGGCCGGGCAGCGTGGCCGGCTGGGACGCGGTGGTGGCCTGGGCCGGGTTCACGGCAGCGCCCGGCGCGCGCGGGGCCGGCGCGGCTGAAGCGGCCCGGGCCGCCGCCATGCGCGCGGCGATGGCCGCGCGCGCGGGATTCGATGCGGGTTCGGCCGTGCCGGCGACGACGGTCGCGACGGCACCCGGATCGGCAGCGCGCCGCGCATCATCGCCGGCGTTCGTGCGCGCGGCGGCGTAGGCGGGGCGCGGCGCGGGCGCCGGCATGGCGGCCGGCGGCGGGACGCTCGTCACGACCATCGCGCCGGCCGGCTGCGCCGCATAGCCGGCCGAGGCCGCGCCGGTCACGCCGGCGCCACCGCCCGCGCCACCCGCACCGCCCGCCATCGCCATGCCCGTACCCGACGCCGTGCCCGCATTCCCGCCGAACTGCCCGCCGCTCGCCGCGTTCGCATGCGCGAGCGCGGTCTCGGCCGTCTCGCCGCGTCCGGGAATCACGATCATCCCGTCGTCCGCGTGCGCGAGCGGCACTGCGAGCCACAGCGCCGCGGCGAGCGCGAACGCACGCGCCATGCGCGTGCCGCGTCCGTCGTTTCCGCGAAGTGCGCCTGTCATCGCCGTGTCCTCGAAGCCGTTGATCCGATTCGCATTCTAGGGAGCCGGGCCGTCGCGCAAACGATGAATAGAGGGGGCCTTTGCCGCGTTATTCGTCCGATTGCCGGTTGCGCCTGACGCCTACCATCGCTGTCATGGAAAAAAGCCCCTTGGGTCGCCATCCGGCGCAAGGGGGCGTGCAGCGCTTCATACGGAGAGACGCACACATGCTGGACAAACTCGATGCCGAATTCGCGTTCGGCCGACAGGCGCTCGACGTGCGCGCCTATCGGCAGGAACTGCTGTCGTCGAACATCGCGAACGCCGACACGCCCGGCTACCAGGCCCGCGACGTCGATTTCGCGTCGACCCTCGCGCGCTCGCTGAAGCAGACCGGCGGCGGCCTCGCGCCGAGCAACGCCGCGCAGTTGCCGATGGCGCAGCCGGCCGGCGTGACGAGCGGGATGACGATGGTGTCGACGGCGCCGGGCCACATGGCCGGCACCGCGAAGCTGATTCCGACGGGCGGCCCGGCCGACGACTACGGTCGCGCGCAGTACCGGATGCCGCTGCAGCCGTCGCTCGACGGCAACACGGTCGATCTCGACGTCGAGCGCGTGCAGTTCGCGAACAACGCGCTGCACTACGAAACCGGGATGACCGTGATGACCCAGCAGATCAAGGCGATGATCGCCGCGATCTCGACGAACTCGTAAGCGCGCGCCGCTTCCGTATCCGAGCACAAGGAGCCCTCATGCCCTCGTTGATGAACATCTTCGGCGTCGCCGGTTCGGCGCTGTCCGCGCAATCGCAGCGCCTGAACGTCACCGCGTCGAACCTCGCGAACGCCGACAGCGCGACCGGCCCCGACGGCAAGCCGTACAAGGCGAAGCAGGTCGTGTTCGCGACCGACCCGATCGGCGGCGCGCGCACCGCGTCCGGCCAGGGCGTCGGCGGCGTGCGCGTGACGAAGGTGGTCGATGATCCGTCGCCGATGAAGTCGACCTACGACCCGGCGAACCCGGCCGCCGACGCGAACGGCTACGTGCAGATGCCGAACGTCGATCCGGTGCAGGAGATGGTGAACATGATCTCGGCGTCGCGCTCGTACCAGGCCAACGTCGAGACGCTGAACACCGCGAAGACGCTGATGCTCAAGACGCTGACGATCGGCACGTAAGCCGCGCGCAGCGCGTGCTTCCCCATCGAGACCCAGACCCGACAGTTCCGAAACAAGGCCACCCAGGATGACTTCCTCCAGCACGACGATCGGCGGCAGCGGCACCAACGTGTCGACCCTGCCGACCGACACGATGAACACCAACAACGTGTCGACGAACGGCACGTCGGCGAGCGATCTGCAGGCGACGTTCCTGAAGCTGCTCGTCACGCAGCTGCAGAACCAGGATCCGACGAGCCCGGTCGACAGCTCGCAGATGACGTCGCAGCTCGCGCAGATCAACACGGTGAGCGGCATCGCGCAGCTGAACACGTCGCTCACGTCGCTGTCGACGCAGCTCGCGGCCGGGCAGCAGACGCAGGCCGCGCTGCTGATCGGCACGAACGTGCTCGCGCCGGGCAACAGCGTGGCGGTGAAGAGCGGCGCGGCGTCGCCGTTCGGCGTGTCGCTCACGAGCGACGTGTCGAACCTGACGATCACCGTGAAGAACAGCTCGGGCGCCGTCGTCAACACGATCGACGCGGGCAAGCAGTCGGCCGGCACGGTGCCGTTCAACTGGACGCCGACGGATGCGGCCGGCAACGCGCTGCCCGACGGCAACTACACCGTGAGCGCGCAGTACACGGGCTCGGACGGCAAGACGTATGCGCCGACCGTGCTCGCGGCCGCGCAGGTGCAGAGCGTGATCAAGCAGGCCGACGGCACGGCGGGGCTCGTGCTGTCGAACGGCACGACGGTGGGCTTGACCCAGGTCGCGTCGATCTTCCCGAACACCGCGTCGTCGTCGTCCGGCGGCACGACCACCACCAACTGATCCAGCTTTCTCGAAAACGGAGACCGAAATGGGTTATCAACAGGGTCTGAGCGGCCTCGCCGGCGCATCGAACGCGCTCGACGTGATCGGCAACAACATCGCGAACGCGAACACGGTCGGCTTCAAGTCGAGCACCGCGCAGTTCTCCGACATGTACGCGAACTCGGTCGCGACGTCGGTCAACACGCAGATCGGGATCGGTACGACGCTCGCATCGGTGCAGCAGCAATTCGGCCAAGGCACGATCAACACGACGAACTCGTCGCTCGACGTCGCGATCAACGGCAACGGCTTCTTTCAGATGTCGAACAACGGCGTGACGACGTACTCGCGCGACGGCACGTTCCAGCGCGACAAGAACGGCTTCATCGTCGATTCGCAAGGCCGCAACCTGATGGGTTACGCGGCCAGCACGGGCGGCGTGGTCAACACCGCGCAGACCGTGCCGCTGCAGGCGCCGACCACCAACATCGCGCCGACCGCGACGACCAAGATCACCGGCCAGTTCAACCTGAACTCGCAGGACACGGTGCCGGCCAAGACGCCGTTCAGCGCGACCGACACCACGACGTACAACTACTCGACGTCAATCCAGGTGTACGACTCGCTCGGTGGCTCGCAGGCGGTCAACATGTACTTCGTGAAATCGGCGGCCGGCACGTGGGAAGCCTACGCAGGCACGCAGGGCGGCACCACGACGGATCTCGGCACGGTCACGTTCAACTCGTCGGGCGCGATCCAGAGCACGACGACGGGCACGCCGGCCACCCCGACCGCATCGCTCGGCCAGTTCCAGTTCACCGTCCCGAACACCGACGGCTCGGCGACGCCGCAGCAGCTCACGCTCGACCTGACCGGCACCACGCAGTACGGCGGCAAGGACGGTGTGAACAACCTCGCGCAGGATGGCTATGCGAGCGGCACGCTGACGACCTTCTCGATCGGCGCCGACGGCAAGCTGACCGGCAACTATTCGAACGGCCAGACGGCGGTGCTCGGCCAGATCGTGCTCGCGAACTTCAACAACCCGAACGGGCTCGTCAACCTCGGCGGCAACCAGTACGCCGAATCGTCCGCGTCGGGCGTGCCGCAGATTTCGTCGCCGGGCAGCACGAATCACGGTTCGCTGCAGGGCAGTGCGCTCGAGAACTCGAACGTCGACCTGACGTCGCAGCTCGTCAACCTGATCACCGCGCAGCGCAACTACCAGGCGAACGCGCAGACGATCAAGACGCAGCAGACCGTCGACCAGACGCTCATCAACCTGTAATGCGCGGATAACCGGCAGCCATGGACCGACTGATCTACACGGCGATGACGGGCGCGTCGCAGTCGCTCGACCAGCAGGCGATCGTCGCGAACAACCTCGCGAACGCGTCGACGACGGGCTTTCGCGCGCAACTCGCGACGTATCGTGCGGTGCCGATGAATTTCGGCGACGGCAGCAACATCGACCCGACGACGACGCGCACCTACGTGCTCGCGTCGACGCCCGGCGCGGATTACGCACCGGGCCCGATCACGCGCACCGGCAACCCGCTCGATGTCGCGGTGCAGGGCGCCGGCTGGCTGTCGGTGCAGACCGCCGACGGCAGCGAGGCGTACACGCGTGCGGGCAACCTGCACGTCGACGAAAACGGCCAGCTCGTCAACGCGAGCAACCTGCCGGTGATCGGCAACGGCGGCCCGATCTCGGTGCCGCCGAACGCGGAAGTGACGATCGGCAAGGACGGCACGGTGTCCGCGCTGATGCCGGGCGACCCGCCGACGGCGGTCGCGATCGTCGACCAGATGAAGCTCGTGAACCCCGACCCTGCCACGCTCACGCGCGGCAACGACGGGCTGTTCCGCACCGCCGACGGCAATCCGGCCGACAGCGACCCGGGCGTGGTCGTCACGCCGAATTCGCTCGAAGGCAGCAACGTGAACCCGGTGACCGCGATGGTCGCGATGATCGACAACGCACGGGCGTTCCAGCTGCAGTCGAAGCTGATCCAGACGGCCGACCAGAACGAGCAGTCGGCGAACCAGCTGCTCAACTTCAGCTGAGCGGCACGGCCCTCGCTACCAGGAGAAGATTCAACATGAACCGATCGCTCTACATCGCCGCCACCGGCATGAATGCGCAGCAGGCGCAGATGGACGTGATCTCGAACAACCTCGCGAACACCAGCACGAACGGCTTCAAGGCGTCGCGCGCGGTGTTCGAGGATCTGCTGTACCAGACCATCCGTCAGCCGGGCGCGAACTCGACGCAGCAAACCGAACTGCCGTCGGGCCTGCAGCTCGGCACCGGCGTGCAGCAGGTCGCGACCGAGCGCCTGTACACGCAGGGCGGTCTCACGCAGACCGGCAACTCGAAGGACGTCGCGATCAACGGCGCGGGCTTCTTCCAGGTGCTGATGCCGGACGGCACGAACGCGTACACGCGCGACGGCTCGTTCCAGACCAACGCGCAAGGCCAGCTCGTCACGTCGAGCGGCTACCAGATCCTGCCGGCGATCACCGTGCCGCAGAACGCGCAGTCGCTGACGATCGGCAAGGACGGCGTCGTATCGGTCACGCAGCCGGGCTCGAGCAACGCGGTGCAGATCGGCTCGCTGCAGATCGCGACCTTCATCAACCCGGCCGGCCTCGAGGCGAAGGGCGAGAACCTGTTCGCCGAGACCACGTCGTCGGGTGCGCCGAACGTGTCGCAGCCGGGCCTGAACGGCGCCGGCGTGCTCAACCAGGGCTATGTCGAGGCGTCGAACGTGAACGTCGTGCAGGAGCTCGTCAACATGATTCAGACGCAGCGTGCATACGAGATCAACAGCAAGGCCGTGACGACGTCCGACCAGATGCTGCAGACCGTCACGCAGATGAAGAGCTAACCGGAAAGTCCCGTCGTCGCCATGAAGCAGGTTCGCCTCCTCCCGTCAGCCCCCGTCCGCGCCGCGTGCGCGGTCGCGGTGGCCGCGCTCGCCGGCTGCGCGCAGATTCCGCGCGACCCGATCATCCAGCAGCCGATGACGGCGCAGCCGCCGATGCCGATGGCGATGCAGGCGCCCGGCTCGATCTACAACCCGGGCTACGCGGGCCGGCCGCTGTTCGAGGATCAGCGGCCGCGCAACGTCGGCGACATCCTGACGATCATGATCGCGGAGAACATCAACGCGACCAAGTCGTCGGGCGCGAACACGAACCGGCAGGGCAATACCGACTTCAACGTGCCGACGGCCGGCTTCCTCGGCGGGCTGTTCGCGAAGGCGAACCTGTCGGCGGCCGGCAACAACAAGTTCGCGGCGACGGGCGGCGCGAGCGCGGCGAACACGTTCAACGGCACGATCACGGTGACCGTCACCAACGTGCTGCCCAACGGCAACCTCGTCGTCAGCGGCGAGAAGCAGATGCTGATCAACCAGGGCAACGAATTCGTGCGCTTCTCGGGCGTCGTCAACCCGAACACGATCTCGGGCGCGAACTCCGTCTACTCGACGCAGGTCGCCGACGCGAAGATCGAATACTCGTCGAAGGGCTACATCAACGAAGCCGAGACGATGGGCTGGCTGCAGCGCTTCTTCCTCAACATCGCACCGTGGTGATGACGATGCAGCAGCCTCTTTTCCATCGCCTGTCGTCCCGTGTGTCGCGCGTGCCTGCCGTCGCGCGGCTCGCCGCCGCGTTCGTGCTGGCGGCATGCGCGCTCGGCGCGGCCCCCGCGCACGCGGAGCGCCTGAAGGACCTCGCGCAGATCCAGGGCGTGCGCGACAACCCGCTGATCGGCTATGGCCTCGTCGTCGGCCTCGACGGCACGGGCGACCAGACGATGCAGACGCCGTTCACCACGCAGACGCTCGCGAACATGCTCGCGAACCTCGGCATCTCGATCAACAACGGCTCGGCGAACGGCGGCACGTCGTCGCTGAACAACATGCAGCTGAAGAACGTCGCGGCCGTGATGGTGACCGCGACACTGCCGCCGTTCGCGCGGCCGGGCGAGGCGCTCGACGTGACGGTCTCGTCGCTCGGCAACGCCAAGAGCCTGCGCGGCGGCACGCTGCTGCTCACGCCGCTGAAGGGCGCGGACGGCCAGGTGTACGCGCTCGCGCAGGGCAACATGGCGGTCGGCGGCGCGGGGGCGAGCGCGAACGGCAGCCGCGTGCAGGTGAACCAGCTCGCGGCCGGCCGGATCGTCGGCGGCGCGATCGTCGAGCGCTCGGTGCCGAACGCGATCGCGCAGATGAACGGCGTGCTGCAGCTGCAACTGAACGACATGGATTACGGCACCGCGCAGCGGATCGTGTCCGCGGTCAATTCGAGCTTCGGCCCGGGCACCGCGACGGCGCTCGACGGCCGCACGATCCAGCTCGCCGCGCCGGCGGATTCCGCGCAGCAGGTCGCGTTCATGGCGCGCCTGCAGAACCTCGACGTGAGCCCGGACAAGGCCGCCGCGAAGGTGATCCTGAACGCGCGCACCGGCTCGATCGTGATGAACCAGATGGTCACGCTGCAAAGCTGCGCGGTCGCGCACGGCAACCTGTCGGTGGTCGTCAACACGCAGCCCGTGGTGTCGCAGCCGGGGCCGTTCTCGAACGGGCAGACGGTGGTCGCGCAGCAATCGCAGATCCAGCTGAAGCAGGACAACGGCGCGCTGAAGATGGTGACGGCCGGCGCGAACCTCGCCGACGTCGTGAAGGCGCTGAACACGCTCGGCGCGACGCCGGCGGACCTGATGTCGATCCTGCAGGCGATGAAGGCGGCCGGCGCGTTGCGCGCCGATCTGGAGATCATCTAAATGGCAGCGAACCTCCCGAACGCGAATGACCTGACGCAGCGCTTCGCACTCGACGTGCAGGGCTTCGACGCGCTGCGCGCGCAGGCGAAGCAGTCGCCGCAGGCCGGCGCGAAAGCGGTCGCGGGCCAGTTCGACGCGATGTTCACGGAGATGATGCTCAAGAGCATGCGCGACGCGTCGCCCGACGGCGGGCTGCTCGATTCGCACACGTCGAAGATGTACACGTCGATGCTCGACCAGCAACTCGCGCAGCAGATGTCGAAGCGCGGGATCGGCGTGGCCGACGCGCTGATGAAGCAGCTGCTGCGCAACGCGGGGCAGGGCGCGGGCGGCGACACGGCGGCCGACGCCGGCGCGGCCGGGCTCGGCGCGGTCGGCCTGGGTGCGGCCGGCTCGGGCACGTCGGGCAACGAAGGCAGCCTGGCCGCGATGAACGCGATGGCGAGGGCCTACGCGAACGCGGCGAACAACGGCGGGCTCGCCGGCGCGCGCGGCTACACGGCCGGCAGCGCGCTGACGCCGCCGCTGAAGGGCGCGAGCGGCGCGCAGGACGCCGACGCGTTCGTCGACCGGCTCGCCGGCCCGGCCCAGGCGGCGAGCGCGACCACCGGCATCCCGGCGCGCTTCATCGTCGGCCAGGCCGCGCTCGAATCGGGCTGGGGCAAGCGCGAGATCCGCGCGAGCGACGGCTCGACGAGCTACAACGTGTTCGGCATCAAGGCGAACAAGGGCTGGACGGGCCGCACGGTGTCGGCGCTGACGACCGAATACGTGAACGGCACGCCGCGCCGCGTCGTCGCGAAGTTCCGCGCGTACGATTCGTACGAGCACGCGATGACCGATTATGCCAACCTGCTGAAGAACAACCCGCGCTACGCGGGCGTGCTGAGCGCGAGCCGCAGCGTCGAGGGCTTCGCGCACGGGATGCAGAAGGCCGGCTACGCGACCGACCCGAACTACGCGAAGAAGCTGATCTCGATCATGCAGCAGATCGGCTGACGGGGGCAGGGGCCGGAACGGCCCCGCCTGCCGCCCGTTTCTTGCAGTCTTACGGACCGCGTCCGGCACCCTGCCGCGCGCGGTTTCAACGTTTGCGCGAAAAAAACCGGCATTTCGATCTAAACTTTCGGTGAGCACTGCCGCTAAGTGTGTGAGACCTGCAACCGGGCCATGTTCTGGCCCGGTTTTACTGCGCACCGGTTGCCCGGGCGCCCATGAAAAGAAAACCGGCTAGCCATGAATATCGAAACGTCGACCGATCCGAGCCTGGATGCGGGCCATTCCGGGCCTGACTACGCCCGCCGCAATCCGCTGGAGATCGGCGTGCAGCTGCGCAACCTCGTGAACCGAGGCGACTTCCTGACCGTCCAGTACCCGGGCGGCCAGCTCGTCACGCGCCTGCTCGAGGTCGACGTCGGCGCGCGCACGTTCACGTTCGACTGGGGCGCGCTGTCCGAGCAGAACGCCGGCATCCTCGGCGCGTCGCATTGCACGTTCGCGGCGGCGCCCGAAGGCGTGCGCGTGGAATTCACCACGAGCACGCCGCGCGAGACGCGCTACGAGGGGCTGCCCGCGTTCGTCGCCGATTTCCCCGACGTGCTGATGTGCATCCAGCGCCGCGAGTATTTCCGTGTCGATGCGCCGATCGTCGATCCGTTCCTGTGTCGCGGCAAGCTGCCGGACGGCGAGAGCTTCGTGTTCGAGGTGCATAACCTGTCGCTCGGCGGCGTCGGCCTGCGCACGGCCGACGAGCGTGTCGAGGCGCTCGAGGTCGGCACGCTGCTGCCGGACGTCGAGCTCGAGCTGACCGGCCACGGCACGCTGTCGCTCGACCTGCGGCTCGTGTCGCAGCGTTCGACCCAGATGCCGAACGGTTCGCGACGCTTCCAGCTCGGTTTTCGCTTCATGTCGCTGCCGGGCAGCGCGGAGAACACGCTGCAGCGCCTGATCACGCAGCTCGAGATGAAGCGCCGCTCGCTCGCGCGGGCCTGACCTACGCCCCTCTCGCGGCCCCGCCCGGGGCCGCTTTCGCACCGGTGCCGGCAGCGTTCGCCGGGCCGTTCGACAGACGACGCGCACGTGCGCGTCGCATGCGCATTTTTCCCTCAATTTTTCCGATCCGCGGCCGTTATACCGGGAGTTACGCAACCCGGCGGCCGCAGCGCGGCCGGCTCATCAGGATCGCGCATGTCCAACACACTCATGAACCTCGGTGTCAGCGGCCTCAATGCCGCGCTCTGGGGCCTCACGACGACCGGTCAGAACATCAGCAACGCCGCGACGCCCGGCTATTCGGTCGAACGCCCGGTCTATGCCGAGGCGAGCGGCCAGTACACGTCGAGCGGCTACATGCCGCAGGGCGTGAACACCGTCACGGTGCAGCGGCAGTACAGCCAGTACCTGAGCGACCAGCTGAACAGCGCGCAGTCGCAGGGCGGCGCGCTGTCGACGTGGTATTCGCTCGTCGCGCAGCTGAACAACTACGTCGGCAGCCCGACGGCCGGGATCTCGACCGCGATCACCGGCTATTTCACCGGCTTGCAGAACGTGGCGAACAGCGCCGCCGATCCGTCGGTGCGGCAGACCGCGATCAGCAACGCGCAGATCCTCGCGAATCAGCTCAATGCGGCCGGCCAGCAGTACGACGCGCTGCGCCAGAGCGTGAATACGCAGCTCACCAGCACGGTGTCGCAGATCAACACGTACACCGCGCAGATCGCGAATCTGAACCAGCAAATCTCGGCGGCGAGCAGCCAGGGGCAGCCGCCGAACCAGCTGATGGACCAGCGCGACCTCGCGGTGTCGAACCTGTCGAGCCTCGCAGGCGTGCAGGTGGTGCGCAACGACAGCGGCTACAGCGTGTTCCTCGCGGGCGGCCAGCCGCTCGTTCTCGCCGACAAGAGCTATCAGCTCGCGACCGTCACGTCGCCGTCGGATCCGAGCGAGCTGACCGTCGTGTCGCAGGGGATCGCCGGCGCGAATCCGCCAGGCCCGAACCAGGCGCTGCCGGATGCGTCGCTGTCGGGCGGCACGCTCGGTGGCCTGCTCGCGTTCCGCAGCCAGACGCTCGACCCCGCGCAGGCGCAACTCGGCGCGGTCGCGGCCAGTTTCGCCGCGCAGGTCAACGGGCAGAACGCACTCGGCATCGATCTGTCGGGCAAGCCGGGCGGCAACCTGTTCACGGTGGCGGCCCCGGCCGTCTATTCGAACCAGGGCAATACCGGCAACGCGTCGCTTTCCGTCTCGTTCGCCAACGCGTCGCAGCCGACGACGAGCGACTACACGCTGTCGTACGACGGCACGAACTACACGCTGACCGACCGCGCGAGCGGCGCGATGGTCGACCAGAAGGCCGGGCCGATGCCGCTTTCGCTCGGCGGGCTGAACTTCTCGTTCTCGTCCGGCGCGATGAATGCCGGCGACCAGTTCACCGTGCTTCCGACGCGCGGCGCGCTGTCGGGCTTCGGCCTCGCGACGACGAGCGGCTCGGCGATCGCGGCCGCGTCGCCGGCCATCACGTCGCCGTCGAGCACCAACATCGGCACCGCCAAGATCGCGCTGAGCGGGGTGAGCGCCGGCTACCAGGTGCCGTCGACCAAGCTGACCTACGACGCGGCGACGAAGTCGCTGTCGGGCTTCCCTGTCGGAACCACGGTGACGATCCCGGGCACGCCGCCGACTTCGGTGACGATCAACACGCCGACCGACTCCGTGCCGTACGACCCGACGACCGGTGCGGCGATGACGATGTCCGGGACGGCCGCCGGGGCGATGAACGGCGTGACCGTCACGCTGTCGGGCACGCCGTCGGACGGCGACTCGTTCACCATCGGGCCGTACGCGGGCGGCACGAGCGATGGCAGCAACGCGCTCGCGCTGTCGAAGCTCGTCAACGCGAAGACGCTCGGCGGCGGCACGACGACGCTCACCGGCGCCTATGCGAACTACGTGAACAACATCGGCAACGCCGCGAGCCAGCTCAAGTCGTCGAGCACGGCACAGACGGCGCTGGTCGGCCAGATCACGTCCGCGCAGCAGTCGGTGTCGGGCGTGAACCAGAACGAGGAAGCCGCGAACCTGATGCAGTACCAGCAGCTCTACCAGGCGAACGCGAAAGTGATCCAGACGGCGTCGTCGCTGTTCCAGACCGTGCTGGGCCTGTTCAGCTGAGCGGATTCGAGAGGATAGAAACGATGCGGATTTCCACGACCCAGTTCTACCAGCTGAACGTTGGCCAGATGAACGATCAGCAGGCCCAGCTCGCGCAGCTCTACCAGCAGATCTCGAGCGGCGTGAGCCTGACGACGCCGGCCGACAACCCGGTGGGCGCGGCGCAGGCGGTGCAGTTGTCGATGACGTCGGCCACGCTGTCGCAGTACGCGGCGAACCAGAACGTGGCGCTCGCGTCGCTGCAGGCCGAGGACCAGACGCTGCAGAACGTCGGCACCGTGCTCGGCAGCGTCCAGTCGGTGATCGTGCGCGCCGGCGACGGTTCGCTCGCGGACAGCGACCGCGCGGCGCTCGCGACGCAGCTCGAGGGCTATCGCGACCAGTTGTTGTCGCTCGCGAACTCGACGGACGGCGCGGGCAACTACCTGTTCGCCGGCTACAAGAATGCGGCGGCGCCGTTCACGAAGAACGCGGCCGGTGGCATCAGCTATGTCGGCGATACGGGCACGCGCACGGTACAGATCGACGATTCGCGCAGCGTGCCGCAGGGCGACTCGGGCCTCTCGGTGTTCATGTCGGTGCAGGCGCTGGGCAGCTCGCCGGTCCAGGCGGCCGGCGTGGGCAACACGGGCACGGCCACCATCGGCAACGTCACGGTGACGGACCCGTCGGCCGCGACGAACGCGCATCAGTTCACGATCACCTTCGGCGGCACGGCGGCCGCGCCGACCTACACGGTGACCGACAATACGGCGTCGCCGCCGACGACCACGCCCGCGCAGGCCTACACGTCGGGCACCGCGATCGCGCTCGGCAGCGGGATGAAGGTGGCGGTGTCGGGCACGCCGGCGGTCAACGACACCTTTTCGGTCACGCCCGCGCCGCAGGCGAGCGGGGTCGACGTGTTCTCGACGCTCGATTCGATGATCACGGCGTTGAAGACGCCCGTCACCGGCAACCCGACGGCGAGCGCCGCGCTGTCGAACACGATGGGCACGGCCGCGACGAAGATCAACAACACGATGCGCAACGTCACGACGGTGCTGGCATCGGTCGGCGGCCGCGAGCAGGAAGTCAAGGCGATGCAGGCCGTCAACCAGACCGCGGCGCTGCAGACGAGCAGCAACCTGTCGGACCTGACCAGCACCAACATGGTGACGACCATCAGCCAGTACCTGCAGGTGCAGAACGCGCTGAGCGGCGCGCAGAAGGCGTACGCGCAGTTGCAGAACATGTCGCTGTTCCAGTACATCAATCCGTGACCCCCGTGGCGCCCGCCGCGATGTGAGCGCACGCTTGCATCGCGGCGAGCGCCGGCAGGCCTCCGTCGGCCTTCATCTGCCTTCATCGGCGCGATCGTGCCGTCCGGCACTCCGCCCGACGGCACGACCGCTGCACCGGCGGTTCGCGCTTGCCAGCCCCATTTCCGCTCCGTAAACTCGCGCCAGATTCCAGACCGGCGCACCGTCCGCAGCCGGCGTTCGACAGGAGCCCTTTTCCCCATGTCCGATTCCTACTTCCCGCGCTGGCGGGTGCAACCGACCGGCGCCGCCTCGCGCGTGGTCGGCCCCGACGAACGCCTCGCGTGGCCGCAGATGGTCGCGATGGGCGTGCAGCACGTCGTCGCGATGTTCGGCTCGACCGTGCTCGCGCCGCTGCTGATGGGCTTCGACCCGAACCTGTGCATCTTCATGTCGGGCATCGGCACGCTGCTGTTCTTCGTGCTGGTCGGCGGTCGCGTGCCGAGCTACCTCGGCTCGAGCTTCGCGTTCATCGGCCTCGTGATCGCGGTGACGGGCTACGGCGGCAGCGGGCCGAACCCGAACATCCCCGTCGCGCTCGGCGGGATCATCGCGTGCGGCGTCGTGTACGTCGCGCTCGGCGCGCTGGTGCAGGCGATCGGCACGCGCTGGATCGAGACGCTGATGCCGCCCGTCGTCACCGGCGCGGTGGTCGCGGTGATCGGGCTGAACCTGGCGCCGATCGCGGTCAAGGGCGTGTCGGCGTCGACCTTCGACTCGGTGATGGCGCTCGTCACGGTGCTGTGCGTCGGCGGCGTTGCCGTATTCGCGCGCGGGATGATGCAGCGCCTGCTGATCCTCGTCGGGCTGGTGATCGCCTACGTGATCTATGCGATCGCCACCAACGGGATGGGCCTCGGCAAGCCGGTCGATTTCTCGATCGTCGCGCATGCCGCGTGGTTCGGCGTGCCGAGCTTCCGTGCGCCGGTCTTCGATCCGCACGCGATGCTGATGCTCGCGCCGATCGCGGTGATCCTGGTCGCGGAGAACCTCGGCCACATCAAGGCGGTGAGCGCGATGACGGGCACCAACCTCGACCGCTACGTCGGTCGCGCGTTCATCGGCGACGGGCTTGCGACGATCGTGTCGGGCAGCGTCGGCGGCACGGGCGTGACCACCTACGCGGAGAACATCGGCGTCATGGCCGTCACGCGGATCTATTCGACGCTGGTGTTCGCGGTCGCCGCGCTGATCGCGATCGGGCTGGGCTTCTCGCCGAAGTTCGGCGCGGTGATCCAGACGATTCCGGGCCCGGTGCTCGGCGGCGTGTCGATCGTCGTGTTCGGGCTGATCGCGGTGACGGGCGCGCGGATCTGGGTCGTCAACAAGGTCGACTTCTCCGACAACCGCAACCTGATCGTCGCGGCCGTCACGCTGGTGCTCGGCGCCGGCGACTTCTCGCTGAAGTTCGGCGGCTTCGGGCTAGGCGGGATCGGCACGGCGACGTTCGGCGCAATCATCCTGTACGCGATCCTGCGCAAGGAAAAGGAACCGGGCCCGGTGGTCTGATCTGGCAGCGGGCGGTGCAATGCCGCCCGCCGGCACGTATTTACGGGCCGATATTCGACTGCGCCTGCAGCCACGCGCAGAACTGCGCGACGAGCGTATCGCCGGCCGGCGCGCCCGGCGCGATCCACCAGTAGCTGCGCGTCGCGATGCGCGGCCCGGGCAGCGGCATCACGAGGCGGCCGCTCGCGAGCTCGTCGTCGATCAGCGGCAGCGGGCCGAGCGCGACGCCCAGCCCGTCGACGGCCGCCTGCAGCGCCAGGTAGAAGTGATCGAACGACTGCCGCTTGCGCCCCTTCATCGTCACGCCGGCCGCCGCGAACCAGTCGCGCCAGCCTTCCGGCCGCGTATCCGAATGCAGCAGCACGTGCCGCGCGAGATCGTCCGCCCGGGCGATTGGCGCGCGCTTGAGCAGCGCGGGGCTGCAGACCGGAATCACGCTTTCGTCGAGGAAGTGGCCGCTCGTGCAGTTCGGCCAGTGGCCGGGGCCGCGGCGGATCGCGACGTCGAAACCGTCGAGCGCGTCGAGCGGCGCGTTCGACGTGGACAGCTTCAGCTCGACGTTCGGCACGTCGCGCTGGAACCGCGACAGGCGCGGCAGCAGCCATTTCATCGCGAAGGTCGGCAGCGCGTTGATGCGCAGCACGCGTGCCGCACCGGTGTTGCGCAGCTGCTCGGTGGCGAGCGCGATGCTGTCGAACGCGGCACGGACGGTATCCAGATAGCGGCGGCCTTCGTCGGTGAGCTTCACGCGCTTGCCATAGCGGTGGAACACCGGCTTGCCGAGCCACGCCTCGAACCCGGCGATTTGCCGACTGATGGCACCGTGAGTCACATGCAGCTCGTCGCCGGCGGCGCTGAAGCTTTCGTGTCGTGCCGCTGCTTCAAAGGCCCGAAGCGCGGAAAAGGAAGGGAGATCGCGTGCCATGCTTGTGATTCTAGGTCACAAAGGCGCGCCGATAAAATCGTTTTGCCGGGATGCGGAACGGCGGTAACCTCGAGGCACCGTTTGATGAGGACCCCAATGCAATCCGTTTCTCCGCCGCCCGCCGCGTCCCCGCGCCGGATCGGCCTCGCCGAGCTGTTCACCGGTTTCCTGTCGCTCGGCCTGATGTCGTTCGGCGGCGCACTGCCGTTCGCACGGCGTACGATCGTCGACGAGCGCAAATGGCTCACCGCCGACGAATTCACCGATCTGCTCGGGCTGTGCCAGTTCCTGCCGGGCGGCAACGTGATCAACCTGTCGGTCGCCGTCGGCATGCGCTTTCGCGGCGTCGCGGGCGCGTTTGCCGGCATTCTCGGGTTGATCGCGGGCCCAACGCTCGTGGTCGTCGCGCTCGGCGTGCTGTATGCGAAGACGCAGGGCGATCCGCGTGTGCAGCACCTGTTCGGCGGGCTCGCTGCCGCGGCCGCGGGCCTGCTCGTCGCGATGGCCGTGAAGGTCGCGAAACAGCTGCGGCACGCGCCGCGCACCGCGGCCGGCATCGCGGCGCTCGCGTTCGTCGCGATCGCGGTGCTGCGCATGCCGCTCCTGACCACGATGCTGGTGCTGACGCCCGCGAGCATCTGGCTCGCGTCGCGCCGCCGCGATACGCCGGCACCGCAGCACGCGGCCGCGCGCGACGGAGGCCAGTCATGAACGACACGCTGGTCGCGATCGCGACGATCTTCAGCCAGCTTTCGCTGCTCGCATTTGGCGGCGGCAACACGATCCTGCCGGAGATGCAGCGGCAGGTCGTCGACGTGCACCACTGGATGAGCGCGCACGAGTTCACCGCGCTGTTCGCGCTCGCGCAGGCCGCGCCGGGGCCGAACATGATGATCGTGTCGCTGGTCGGCTGGCACGTGGCCGGCTGGGCCGGGCTGCTGGTCGCGTCGATCGCGAAGTTCGGGCCGTCGTCGCTCGTCACGGTGCTGGCGCTGCACGCATGGGAGCGCTTTCGCGACCGGCCGTGGCGCCGCTACGTGCAGCAGGGGCTGATGCCGGTCACGGTCGGGCTCGTCGCGGCCAGCGCGGTGCTGATCTCCGAGGCGTCGAACCGCACGGCGATCCAGTGGGGCATCACGGCCGCCTGCGCGGTGGTCGCGTGGCGCACGCGCCTCCATCCGCTGTGGCTGCTCGCGGGCGGCGCGTTGATCGGGCTCACGGGCATCGGGCAGTGAGCCAAGGACAAGCCATCTCCCGTGCAGCATACTGGCGCGAATATTCACGGGAGGATCGATGGATCTGGACGGCGCCAGCCGCAATCTCACTGTCGCCGCGTTGCTGACGCTGTCCGGCGGCTACCTCGACGCGTACACGTACGTCGGCCACGGCCACGTGTTCGCGAACACGATGACCGGCAACGTCGCGCTGCTCGGCATCAACCTGTCGGCCGGCGAATGGGCCGCCGCGCTGCATCACGTGCCGCCGCTCGTCGGCTTCGTGATCGCAGTGTTCGTCGCGCACCTGCTCGGTCTCGCCGCGCAGCGCGGCTGGATGCGGCACACCGCGTTCGCGAGCCTGATCGTCGAGATCGCGTTTCTCGGCGTCGCCGCGAGCGGCCTCGTCGGCGCGTCGAGCGCGTGGCTGATTCCGGGCATCTCGTTCGTCGCGACGCTGCAGACGCTGTCGTTCACCCATCTCGAGGAACTGTCGTACACGTCGGTGATGACGACCGGCAACCTGCGGCGTGCCGCGCAGAAGCTGTTCGTCGGGTTGATCCCGCGCTACGACGCGGGTGCGCTGCACGACTCGGCGCTGCTCGCGACGATCAGCTTCTGCTTCCTGGCCGGCGCGGTGGTCGGCGGCCTCGCGACGCGGCTCGCGCCGGACGTCGCGCTGTGGGGCGCCGTGCTGCTGCTTGCGGGCGCGTTCGCGGAGATCGTGCGGCGCGCGTGGCGTCGCGCGGGGAACGGCGGCGACGATGGTCGCGACGGCGACGGGGTGGCGCAAACGGCCTGACGGCGCGCGAGGCAAGCCCGGTACGGGAAACGTTGTTCCCGGGCGACAGTCGCGCGATTACCGCGCGTTTCAATTTCTTTCAGAGATTGCAGTCGTCATATGATTCAGCCCATATCGCGCGCGCCATGAACGTGCGCGATCGCCACCCGGCTGCGCACGCGGCCGGCAATGAACGGAGACACCTACAAATAGGAAAGCTCATGAAGCAGACCACCCGACTCGCAGTCATCGCAGGGGGCGCCGCGCTCGCATTCGCCAGCCAGTACGCGGCCGCACAAAGCTCGGTCACGCTCTGGGGCGTCGCCGACGTCAGCGTCCGCTACCTGACCAACGCAAACGCCAAGAACGACGGCCTGCTGTCGATGACCAACGGCGCGATCACCAACAGCCGCTTCGGCATCTACGGCACGGAAGACCTCGGCAGCGGCCTGAAGGCCGTGTTCAAGCTCGAAAGCGGCGTGAACCTGCAGAACGGCGCATTCTCCGACAGCGGCCGCCTGTTCAACCGTGCGGCATACGTCGGCCTGGATAGCCCGTACGGCACGGTGACGCTCGGCCGCCAGAAGACGCCGCTCTTCGACCTGCTGTCGGACACCTACGATCCGCTGACGGTCGGCAACTACCTCGAAAATGCCTGGCTGCCGGTCGCACTCGGCGGCGGCCTGTATGCGGACAACCAGATCAAGTACTCGGGCACTTTCGCGGGCCTGACCGCGAAGGCGATGTATTCGACGGGCACGAACTACGAATCGACCGGCGCGGGCGGCTTCTCGGGCCAGATCCCGGGCTCGCTCGGCAAGGGCAATGCGTGGGGCGTCTCGCTGTCGTACGTGATGGGCCCGCTCAGCATCGCGGCCGGCGCGCAGCAGAACAGCGACAACTCCGCACGCAAGCAGACGATCTACCACGCGAACGTCGTGTACGCGTTCAGCAAGGCGAAGGTCTATGCCGGCTACCTGCGCTCGAAGGACGACACCGGTTTCGTCGACAGCCTGCTCGCGCAGCAGTCGATTCCGGTCGCGAAGGGCACGGGCCGGATCGACGACGGTCCGTTCGCGGGCGTGAGCTGGCAGGTCAGCACACCGCTGACGCTGACGGGCGCGTTCTACTACGACCACATGCGCAACGCGATGACCACGAACGGCACGCTCGCGAGCGGCAACCGCTACGCGATCGTCGGCATCGCCGAATACGCGCTCAGCAAGCGCACGGAAGTCTACGGCACCATCGACTTCAACAAGACGAACGGCGCGGCGAACGTCGAACTGCCGGGTCGCAGCAACCAGACCGGCATCGCGATCGGCCTGCGCAATATCTTCTGACGATAGTCGGCATGCATGCGCCGGCCCAGGCTCGGCGCGCATCGAAGAGGCTCCTGCGGGAGCCTTTTTTTTCGTCACGCGACCTTCATGCGCGTGGCCGACCATTCAGCGACCGCTCCATCGGGAACTGCCAGCCCGTAAGGATTCCGTCGGCATTCCAGAACATACTTTGACAGTGCGCGCGAGGCGATTCCGCTACGCTGCGTGCAGGGTCCGCCGCGTGCCGCAACGCACGCGCGGGCGTCGTTCCGGCGTACGTTTCGCGTGCGGCCGGCCTCGTGCGTAACTTGTGTATCCGGTGATGACAAACACGGTCTGCCGGTTTTTTTCGTGGGACGATGCGCTCACGATTTTCTTGAAAGGGGATGACGATGGGTATCCTGAACACCGTGGGTGAAATCGCTGGCGCAGTGGCAGCCGTCGAGGCGGCCGAGAAGGTCGATCCGGATGCGGGCCTGCTGACCAAGGCGGCGGCGGCCGTCGCCGGCTTCAAGGGCGCCGAGGCGATCGAAGGCATGCTCGAGAAGAAGGAAGAGCAGCCCCAGCAGGCAGACGATACGCAGGCGACGGACGGCAGCGACACGTCGCAGGCCTGAGCATGGCGGCCGGTCCCGCCGCGGGTGCGCCCCTCGCGCGCCCGGACGGACCGGTGCCGCGCGGCCGGCAGGCCGGGCATGCGGTCGATCGGTGACGCATGGCAAACCCGGCAGCTGGTTTGACCGGCGAGAGGCAACGTCTCTCGCCGTTTTTTATGGCGCGCGCGTCCTGCGGCGCCACGGTCCACACGAATTCCCGAATCTTGTTATCGTGCCGTCATCCGAATCGAGATGAGGGCTTGCGATGGATTTCGACTACGACCTGTTCGTCATCGGGGCCGGCTCCGGCGGCGTGAGGCTCGCCCGGATGTCGGCGTCATACGGCGCGCGCGTCGGCATAGCGGAAGAAGAGCAGATCGGCGGGACCTGCGTGCTGCGCGGCTGCATTCCGAAGAAGCTGCTCGTCTACGCATCGCACTATCCGCACGAGCTCGAGGACGCGAAGGGCTTCGGCTGGACCTTCGGCGCCGGCACGCTCGACTGGCCCGCGCTGATCGCCGCGAAGGATCGCGAGATCAACCGGCTCAGCGACATCTACATCAACCTGCTGCGGCAATCCGGCGTCGCGATGCACGCAGGGCGCGCGACGCTCGTCGATGCGCATACCGTCGCGATCGGCGAACGCACGATCCGTGCGCGCCACATCGCGATCGCGACCGGTTCGCGCCCGTCGCTGCCGTCGCGGCCCGGCATCGAGCATGCGATCACGTCGCGCGAGGCGCTGTCGCTCGCGACGCTGCCCGCACGCATCGCGGTGGTCGGCGGCGGCTATATCGCGGTCGAGTTCGCGGGCATCTTCAACGGCGTCGGCAGCCATGTCGATCTCTTCTATCGCGGCGAGAAGATCCTGCGCGGCTTCGACGACGACGTGCGTCAATTCCTGACCGACGAGATGACCAGGCAGGGCGTCGCGATCCATGCGCGCGCGGTGGTCGAATCGATCGCGCGCGCGGACGACGGCACGCTCTCCGTGCGTGTCGGCGACGCGCAGCACGGGCCGTACGACGCGGTGCTCTACGCGACCGGCCGCGTGCCGAACGTCGACGGGCTGGGGCTCGAACGGGCGGGCGTCGTGCTCGACGCGCGTGGTGCGATCGCCGTCGATGCGTATTCGGCGACGTCGGTGCCCTCGATCCATGCGATCGGCGATGTCACGTCGCGGCCGCAGCTCACCCCGGTGGCGACGCGCGACGGCGGACTGCTCGCGCGGACATTGTTCGGCGGCGCGCGTGTCGCGGCCGATCACGATTATGTGCCGTCGGCCGTGTTCAGCCAGCCCGAGGTCGCGACGGTCGGCCTGACCGAGGCCGATGCGCGTCGCCTGCACGGGGAGGTCGACATCTACCGCGCGTCGTTCAAGGCGCTGCGCCACACGCTGTCGGGCCGCGACGAGCGCACGCTGATGAAGCTCGTGGTCGCGCGCGACAGCCAGCGCGTGATCGGCGCGCACATGGTCGGCCGCGACGCGGGCGAGATCATCCAGGGCATCGCGATCGCGATCCGCGCGGGCGCGACGAAGGCGCAGTTCGACGACACGATCGGCATTCACCCGACCGCAGCGGAGGAATTCGTGACGATGCGCCAGAAAGTGGCCGACTGACCGCAACCGGTGCGCCGGCTCGCCGGCCGGCGCGCGTGTTCCGCGCGCCCGGCTGGCGTGTGACGCACCACGGATCCGCGATGATTCGTAAAGAACGTCAATTCTTCCAAAGAATCCCCGTCTCGATAATCAGGCTTGGTATCATCGGCCAAAATCATATTCGGGGCCGATCATGCGCGATCAACAGCGCAGTAAACAAAATCAAGGGGTAGCCGGCGCAAGCGGGGTGGTCGATCCATGCGCCGCGCGTTCGCGTCTTGCCGCAGCACGTCCGTTGCGCGCACTTTCCCTTCGCATGCCGCCATCTCCGTCGCCGTCCGGGCGATGAAGTCGCGCGCGCCAATGCGTGCCCCAACCGTTTCAATCACCGCATCGACCGCCGGCTCGTCAACGCGCCGGCGCGCCCGTTCCGGGCAATCTTTTCACGCAAGGAGACCAGCAGTGAACATTCAGACACGACGCACCGTTCTCGTGGCGGCGGCGCTCGTCGCGGCGCTGTCCGGCTGCGCGACCGAATCGTCGCGCACGCTCGACGTGCCGGCAGTGAGCAGCGCGCAGAAGCCGTATGCGGGCAAGCCCGTCGCGATCGCGGTCGGCAAGTTCGACAATCGCTCGAGCTACATGCGCGGCATCTTCTCGGACGGCATCGACCGCCTCGGCGGACAGGCGAAGACGATCCTCGTCACGCGCCTGCAGCAGAGCCGCCGCTTCAACGTGCTCGATCGCGAGAACCTCGACGAGATCAAGCAGGAAGCCGGCTTCATGAAGAAGGCACAGGCCGTGAAGGGCGCGAACTACGTCGTGACCGGCGACGTGACCGAGTTCGGCCGCAAGGACGTCGGCGATCACCAGCTGTTCGGCATTCTCGGCCGCGGCAAGACGCAGGTCGCGTATGCGAAGGTCAACCTGAACATCGTCGACACGACGACGTCGGAAGTCGTCGCGTCGAGCCAGGGTGCGGGCGAGTTCAGCCTGTCGAACCGGGAAGTGATCGGCTTCGGCGGCACGGCCGGTTACGACTCGACGCTCAACGGCAAGGTGCTGGACCTCGCGATCCAGGAAGCCGTGAATCATCTCGTCGACCAGGTCGACGCCGGCACGCTGAAGGTACCGCAGTAAGCGTCGCAGCCCATGTAGCAGCGCGGCGCCGGGGCCGGCGCCGCGCTGGACCGATTGACAACGACATCAAAAGAGAACAGACCATGAAACGGGGTAACTGGCTGCCGGCAACGGCCGCCGCCTTGCTGCTCGCCGGCTGCGCGAGCTCCACGCCGCCGCTTTATCAGTGGACCGGCTATCAGCCGCAGGTGTACGAGTACTTCAAGGGGCAGAAGTCGCCGCAGGAGCAAATCGACGCGCTCGAAAAGGCGCTGCAGGAGATTCGCGCGAAGGGCAACATGCCGCCGCCGGGCTTCCATGCGCATCTGGGGATGCTGTACGCGAGCGTCGGCAACGAGCAGCAGGCCGAACAGGAACTGCAGGCCGAGAAGCAGTCGTTCCCGGAATCGTCGACCTTCATGGATTTCCTGATGAAGAAAAAGACCGGCGCGTCGAAGACCGCGGATCAGAAGCCAGCCGCCCAGGCGATCGCCGGCCAGAAGGATATCGCCCCGACCACCGCCAAACCGTAACGCGCCCGCCATGTTCAAGACACTCTCATTCAAGCTGATGTCCGTGCTGTCGATCGTCGCGCTGTTGAGCGCGTGCGCGCAGCCGGTGAAACGACCCGACTACACGGCGTTCAAGAAGAGCCAGCCGCGCTCGATCCTCGTCCTGCCGCCCCTCAACGAGACGTCCGACGTGGCGGCAACCTACGGGATGCTGTCGCAGATGACGCTTCCGCTCGCCGAATCCGGCTACTACGTGGTGCCGGTTGCCGTGATGGACGAGACGTTCAAGCAGAACGGCCTGACCAACGCGGCCGAGATCCAGCAGACGTCGCCCGCGAAGCTGCGCGAGATTTTCGGTGCGGATGCCGCGCTGTATTCGAAGGTGTCGCAGTACGGCACCGTCTACCGGATCCTTGCGAGCGCAACGGTCGTGTCGGCCTCGGCGAAGCTCGTCGACCTGCGCACCGGCGACGTGCTGTGGCAGGGCCGGGCGAGCGCGAGCAGCGACGAGGGCGGCAACAACGGCGGCGGCGGCCTGATCGGCATGCTGGTGACGGCAGCGGTCAAGCAGATCGCGAACACGCTGATCGACCAGAGCCATGACGTCGCCGCGTTCACCAGCACGCGGCTGCTGTCGGCCGGTCCGCCGAACGGGCTGCTGTACGGTCCGCATTCGCCGAAGTACGGGACGGACTGATCGGTGCATGTCGTGCGCGGTGCGTGGGCACGGTATGTGCCCGATGCACCGATGCCATGCGAATCGATTGCACGGCCGCGCTGGTTGCGCGGCCGTTTTTCATTTTGCATCGGTGTGTGGCGTGAGACGCGCGGTGTGCGACGCGCTTACGGCTCGCATCGCTCCGACGCGGTCCGCTCAATGCATGCCGAACGCATCGAGCAGCCGGTACCAGCTCATGGCGAGCACCAGCGCCGGCGTGCGCAGCGTCGCGCCGCCGGGGAAGTCGCGATGCCGGATCTTGCCGAACAGGTCGAAGCGGCTCGCCTGGCCGTCGATCGCCTCGGCGATCAGCTTGCCGGCAAGCGCCGTCGTGTTCACGCCGTGCCCCGAGAAGCCCTGCGCGAAGTACATCGTCGGCGCGACGCGCCCGAAGTGCGGCGCGCGGTTCATCGTGATGTCGACGAAGCCGCCCCATGCGTAGTCGACCTTGACGTCCGCGAGCTGCGGGAACGTCTTCAGCATGTCCGCGCGCATTGCCGCCGCGAGATCGCGCGGTTCCCGCGTCGAATAGCTGACCTTGCCGCCCCACACGAGCCGCGTGTCGGGCGCCGGCCGGAAATAGTCGAGCACGAAGCGGCTGTCGCAGATCGCCGCGCGCGCGGGCATCAGAGCGGCGGCGCGCGCTTCGCCGAGCGGCTCGGTGGCGATCACGTAGGTGCCGACCGGCATGATCTTTTTCGACAGCGCGGGCGCGAGCGTACCCACGTACGTATTGCACGCGAGCACGACGAAGCGCGCGCGCACCTGCCCCTGGGCGGTTTCGACGACGTGGCCGCCCGACATGTCGCGCACGCGCGTCACGCAGCTGTCCTCGTGGATCCGCACGCCGGCGTCGGTGGCCGCACGCGCGAGCCCGAGCGTGTAGTTCAGCGGATGCAGGTGGCCGCTGTCGGGGTCGTACAGACCGCCGCGATAGCGCGCCGACTGCACGTAGTCGCCGAGCTCGTCTGCCTCCACGAAATGGAAGCGGTCGTAGCCGAAGCGCTTCGCTGCCTCGTCGCGCCAGCGCTTCAGCGCATCCGCGTCGCGCTCGGTGTTCGCGGCGGTCAGGTAGCCCGGTACGAGCGCGCAGTCGATGTCGTGCCGCGCGATGCGGGACTTCACGAGTGACAGCGTTTCGAGCCCCATGTCCCAGATCCGCCTCACGTCGCCTTCCGGCATGAAGTTGCCGAACGTGTCGATGTCGCATGCAAAGCCGCCGATCAGCTGGCCGCCGTTGCGCCCGCTCGCCGCCCATCCGACCCGCGACGCTTCGAGCACGGTCACCGAATGGCCGCGCTCGGCGAGGTTGAGCGCGGCGGACAAACCGGTGAGGCCCGCGCCGATCACGCACACGTCGGCGTCGGTCGTGCCGGCGAGCGGCGCATGGCGGGTCGTATCGTTGGCGGTCGCCGCGTAGTACGACGCGACGTGCGGCTGGTTGGCGAATGTCTGCATGATGAGGAAAGCGAATGAAGGGGGCTCAGAACAGCTCGCGCAAGCGGTGGTACAGCATCCCGAGTTCGAGCGCGGGTTGCCGCCACGCGTCGCCGCCGGGAAAGCGCCGGTGGCGCAGCTGCGCGAACAGGTCGAACGCGCGCGTGTCGCCCGCGATCGCGCCGGCGATCGCGCGTCCGGCGACTCCGGTCAGCGCGACGCCGTGCCCGCTGAAGCCCTGGACGTAGAAGAAGTTCGGATCGAGCGCGCCGAAGTCCGGCGCGCGGTTGCGCGTGACGTCGACGAAGCCGCCCCACGCGTGGTCGACGCGCACGTCGGCGAGCTGCGGGAACACGCCGACCATGCGCTGCCGGATCGTTTCCGCGAGCGTGTCGGGCGACGCGCCCGCGGAGTTCGCGCGGCCGCCGAACAGCATTCGATGGTCGGCCGACAGCCGGAAGTAGTCGAGGAAGAAGTTGTTGTCGCACACGGCTTCGCGCTGCGCGATCAGCGCGTCGGCGCGCGTGCGGCCGAGTGGTTCGGTCGCGATGATGTACGACGCGATCGGCGCGATGCGCGCGGCGGTGGCGGCCGGCAGGATGCCGCCGGGGCCTGCGTTGCAGCACGACACGACGAAGCGGCAGCGCACTTCGCCCGACGGTGTGCGCACGACCGGCCGCGCGCCGCGAACGACGTCGAGCGCGGGCGTGTGCGCATGGAGCGCGACGCCTTCGCGGCGCGCGGCATCGGCGAGGCCCAGGCAATATTTGAGCGGATGCAGGTGACCCGACAGCGGATCGTAGACGCCCGCCAGATAACGGGACGACGCGATGCGCGCGCGAATCGCGCCGGTGTCGAGCCACGACAGCGACGGATGGCCCCAGCGCGACGTCGCGGCATCCATCCATGCGCGCAGGTCGTCGATGCGGCGCGGCTTCGTCGCGACCGTGAGGTAGCCGCGCGTGAAGTCGCAGTCGATGCCGTGGCGCGCGATGCGCTCGGCGATCAGCGCGACGCCGTCGAGCGACAGCGACCACGCGGCACGCGCGCCGGCGGCGCCGAGCTGCCGCTCGATCACCTCGTCTTTCGCGAAGCCCGTGATTGCCTGGCCGCCGTTGCGGCCCGACGCGCCCCAGCCGGGCCGGTGCGCATCGATCACGGCGACCGACAGCCCGCGCGCGCGGCAGTCGAGCGCCGTCGACAGGCCCGCGAAGCCCGCGCCGATCACGCACACATCGACGTCGATCGCGTCTTCCAGCACGGGATCGTCGGCCGCGGGTCGCGCGGCGGTCGCTTCGTAGTACGAGTCGCGCGCGAGCGCGTCGGCGCGGCGGGTGAAAGACTGCGTCATCAGACCGACTCCCTCGAGGACGGCCGGCGCCGGTGCGCGACGCACCGCAATCCGGCCGGGTGAAACGATGCGGGACGCCATGCACGCGGCACGGCGTCCCGCGCGGCCAGCATCAGAACGAATAGATGAACTGCGTCGCGAGCAGGTCGTTGGACTTGCCGTACGAGCCGTCGTTGCGCAGGAACACCTTGTTGTTCGCCCAGTCGTGCCGGTATTCGACCTTCACGGTGATCTGCTGGGTCGGATAGAACAGCAGGTCGAGCGCGACGTCCTGGCGCACCGCGCCCTTGCACTCGAAGCCCAGGCCGCCGCCGGCCTTCGACATCGCGAGGCAGTCCGCGTCGACGCCGAAGCCGTTGTTCGGATCCATCCCGTTGCCGTTCAGCGCGATGCCGCCACCGCCGCCGCCGTTCTTCGTGTTGGCGAGCAGGTCGTAGCGCAGCGTCACGCCCATGCGACCGACCACCGGCGCGTTGAACTTGCGGTGCGCGAGCAGCGACAGACCGTACCACTGCGCGAGCCCGCCGTTGAACGCCGCATGCTGCTGCCGGCCGTAGTCGACTTCGGCGTTGTACTGAATATCGGCAAGCGTGTAGGTCGCATCGAGTTCGCCGAAGAAGAACGAACCATAGGCGCTCGGTGCCGCACCGCCCGGGCCGTAGTGGACGACGCCCTGGTCGTCGATCGCGCTCGCCAGCGTCTGCCGCCCGATGTTGAACGACCCGCCGATATCGAGTGCGCTCGACCACGTGTAGTCCGCGCGCGCGGTGAAGGTCGGCACCTTGTTGCTCGTGCTGATCGGGTCGCCGAGCGCATTGGTGCCCGTCTGCGTGACCGAGCCGTACGTGCGGTACTGCTCGTTGCCGAGGAAGAACTTCCACGCCCAGTTGCCCTTCGTGTAGTTCGCGCCGACGCCGACGTAGCTGCCCGGATCCGAGAAATCGTACAGCAGGTTGTGCGTGAGCGTGAGCATCTGGTTCGACTGCTGCACCTCGTAGCCGCCGAAGCTCGGGATCAAACCGGCGACGAGCGTCGTCGACGCGGTGATCGGCACGTTGACGACCGCCGTGTTCAGCAGGTTGTCGGTGATCGAGCCGCGCGAGTTCTGCAGCAGCGTGATGCCGTTGCCGCGGTTCGGCATCAGCGTGATCTCCGCCGACGGCGCCATCGGGCCGACGCCGAAGGTCTTCTTGATGTCGAGGTAGAGATCGCCGAACGTGCTGTTGAAGTAGTTGTACGCGTTCTCGTGGTTCGCGAACAGGAACGACGACGTGCCGGCCGCGCGGTTGTAGATGTAGGTCGGGTCGATGTAGCCCGTGACCGACAGGCCCGCGAGCGGCCCGGTGTTGGCCGCGTCCGTCAGCGAGTCGACCTTCAGCTGCTGGTTCGCGATCTGCTGCTTCATTTCACTGACTTCGTCGTTGGTCAGCGTGGCCTGGGCACGGCCGTAGTCCGGCGAGGACGGATCGGCGGCCACCATCGCCGGCTTGGCCGAGGCCGTCGCGCCGGCCTGCGCGACCGGCGTGCCGCCCGGTTTCGCGGCGAGCTGCGCCTGCATGGCCTTCATCTGCTTCTGCAGCGCGGCGACCTGCGCCTGCAGTGCCTTGATTTCGGCGGAGGTCGAGTCGGCCAGCGCGATGCCCGGCAACGCGCCGGCCACCAGCAGGCAGATCAGTTTCTTCTTCATTGCGGATTCTCCTTGTCGTGGGCCTGTCAATGTGTGATCGGTTTGCGCGCCGCATCACGCGGCGCGCGGGTCTTGTTATCGATGGAACGGGAAGAGGGAAGTCAGGCCGCCGCGAACGCCGCCTTCATGTCGGCCACGCGGCGTCGCTCGCGCGCGATCATCATCTGGTTCACGACGATCACGCCGATCGTCACAGCGGTGATGAACAGCGTCGCGAGTGCATTCATTTCAGGGTTCAGGCCAAGACGCACACGCGAGAACACCACCAGCGGCAGCGTCGTCGAGCCGGGCCCGGACAGGAACGCCGACAGCACCAGATCGTCGATCGACAGCGTGAACGACAGCAGCCAGCCCGACAGCAGCGCCTGCGAGATCAGCGGCAGCGTCACCACGAAGAACACCTTCAGCGGCGTCGCGCCCAGATCGAGCGCCGCTTCCTCCAGCGACTTGTTCATCTCCTTCACGCGCGACTGCACGATGATCGCCACGTACGACACGCAGAGCATCACGTGGCCGATCCAGATCGTCACCATCCCGCGACCCTTCGGCCAGCCGAACATCTGCTCCAGCGCCACGAAAAGCAGCAGCAGCGAGATGCCCTGGATCACCTCGGGAATCACGAGTGGCGCGTTGATCATCCCCGTGTACAGCGTGAAGCCCTTGAAGCGGCCGAAGCGCGCGAGCACGAAGCCCGCCCACGTGCCGATCACGACCGACGCGGTGGCCGTCAGCAGGCCGATCTTCAGCGACAGCCACGCGGCCGTGAGCAGCTCGTCGTCCTGCCACAGCGCCGCGTACCACTTCAGCGAGAAGCCCGACCACACCGTCACCAGCTTCGACTCGTTGAACGAGTACACGACCAGGCTGATGATCGGGATGTACAGGAACAGAAAGCCGAAGGCGAGGACGCCTGTCGACAGCGGTTTGCTCGGCTTGATCATTTCGCTTCCTCCAGTTCCTTGACCTGGTAGTACTGGAACAGCGCCATCGGCACCAGCAACAGCAGCACCATCGCGACCGTCACCGCGGACGCCATCGGCCAGTCCATGTTGTTGAAGAACTCGTCCCACATCACGCGGCCGATCATCAGCGTGTCGGCGCCGCCGAGCAGCTCCGGAATCACGTACTCGCCGACCGCCGGAATGAACACCAGCAGGCTGCCGGCGATGATCCCGTTCTTCGACAGCGGCAGCGTGATGCGCGTGAACGCGACCCACGGTCTGGCGCCAAGGTCGTACGCGGCCTCGAGCAGCGTCAGATCCATCTTCACGAGGTGCGCATACAGCGGCATCACCATGAACGGCAGGTACGAATAGACCATCCCGATGTAGACGCCCGCGTCGCTGTGATAGAGGCGCAGCGGCGTGTGGATGATGCCCAGTGCGATCAGCGTGTGGTTCAGGAGGCCGTCATCCTTCAGGATGCCGATCCATGCGTACACGCGAATCAGGAACGACGTCCAGAACGGCAGCATCACGGCCATCATCAGCACGTTGCGCCGGGCCGGTTCCGAGCGCGCGATGTAGTACGCCATCGGGTAACCGATCAGCAGGCACAGCAGCGTCGACACGGCGGCCATCTTCAGCGAGCTGAGGTAGGTCGCGATGTACAGGTCGTCCTGCAGCAGGAACGCGTAGTGCGACAGCTGCAGCGCGAAGTGCACGACGCCGTCCTTGATCTCGACGAGCGACGTGTACGGCGGGATCCCCATCACCTGGTCGGCGAAGCTGATCTTGAACACCAGCACGAACGGCAGCGCGAAGAAGATCGTGAGCCACACGAACGGCACGCCGATCGCGATGCCGCGGCCCGACGGCAGGAAGCGCGACAGCGCGGCGAAGCGGCTGCGTCGTTTGGCGGCCTGAGTCGTAGCGGTCGCACCGGTCGGCACCGGCGCGGAAGGAGTGGAAGCGGAAGTTCTCATCATGTCGCCCTCATTGCGTCAGCACGACGCCGCTGGCCGGCGACCACGACACGAACACGTCGTCGTTCCACGCCGGCGCGCTGTCGTGCATCAGGTGCGAGCTCGACAGGTTCGACACCACCGTCTTGCCGCTCGGCAGGCGCACGTGGTACAGCGAGTACGCGCCCATGTACGCGATGTCGGTCACGACGCCGCGCGCCCAGTTGTGATGCGAGCCGGGCTTTTCGCGGGACACGTGCACGCGTTCCGGGCGCACCGAGATGCCGACCGGCATGCCGAGCGGGCCGGTCACGCCGTGGCTCACGTACATGCGTGCCTCGAGGTCGTCGCTCTCGACGAAGATGTGATCGGGTTCGTCCTCGACCACGCGCCCCTCGAACAGGTTCGTCGAGCCGATGAATTCGGCCGAGAAGCGGCTGTTCGGGAATTCGTACACTTCGCCGGGCGAGCCGATCTGCACGATCTTGCCTTCGCTCATCACCGCGAGGCGGCTCGCCATCGTCATCGCTTCTTCCTGGTCGTGCGTGACCATCACGCAGGTCACGTCGACCTTCTCGATGATGTTGACCAACTCGAGCTGAGTCTTCTGGCGGATCTTCTTGTCGAGCGCGGACATCGGCTCGTCGAGCAGCAGCAGCTTCGGGCGCTTCACCAGCGAGCGGGCGAGCGCGACGCGCTGCTGCTGGCCGCCCGACAGTTGATGCGGCTTGCGCTTCGCGTACTTGCTCATCTGCACGAGCGCAAGCGCGTCGGCCACGCGTTCCTTGATTTCGTTCTTCGGCGTACCTTCCTGCTTCAGGCCGAACGCGACGTTCGACTCGACCGACATGTGCGGAAAGAGCGCGTACGACTGGAACATCATGTTCACCGGCCGGCGGTACGGCGGCAGCGACGCGAGGTCCTCGCCGTCGACGAAGATCTTGCCGGAGGTGGCCGTTTCCAGCCCGGCGAGCATGCGCAGCAGCGTCGACTTGCCGCAGCCCGAGCTGCCGAGCAGTGCGAACAATTCGTTTTTCGCGATCGTCAGATTCACGTTGTCGACGGCCGTGCTGTCGCCGAATTTCTTCACGACGTTTTCGATGCGCACGAACGCGTCGTTCTTCGAGCGGGCCGGGGCGGCCGGTTGGGTCTGGCGTGCAGCAGCGGAAGAGGGTATCGATTGCATGGGAGTCACCATTCGTTCTTCACGGATTGCAGGCGTGAGCGTCCCCGCGCGAGACGCGCAACGCGACTCGCGGACAACGGCTCGTGCCGGATGGAACAGGGCGCGCGGCGCGCGCAGGCGGACGGCGGTCCGCGTATCTCAGGCGCGCAGGCGTGGAGCGATGCCTGCGCCGCCGTGATGCATGGCGATCAGTGGCCGGTTTTCAGTTGCGCCCACAGACGGTTCTCGAGGCGCAGGATGTCGGCCGGCATCGGCTTCATCAGCACCATCTTCTTCAGCACGTCTTCGGGCGGATAGACGGTCGGATCCTGCGCGACGGCCGGCGTCACGAACTGATGCGCGGCCTTGTTCGCGGTCGGGTAGAACACCGTGTTGGTGATCGCCGCGTTGACCTTCGCGTCGGACACGTAGTTGATCCACTTCAGCGCGGCCTCGGGGTGCGGTGCATCCTTCGGAATCACCATCACGTCGAACCACAGCAAGCCGCCTTCCTTCGGATTCGAGAACTTGATGTCGTACGAGCGCTTCGCCTCCGACGAGCGGCGGTGCGCGATGCCGACGTCGCCCGACCAGCCGAGCGCGACGCACACGTCGTTGTTCGCGAGGTCGTTGATGTAGCCGGACGAGTTGAACTGGGTGATGTACGGGCGGACTTTCTTCAGGACTTCGAAGGCAGCCTGATAGTCGCCGGGGTTCTTGCTGTTCGGATCCTTGCCCATGTACTGCAGCGTGGCGGCGAACACGTCGACGGCCTGGTCGAGGAACGACACGCCGCAGCCCTTCAGCTTTTCCATGTTGGCCGGGTCGAACACCAGCGCCCAGCTGTCGACCGGTGCCTTGTCGCCGAGCGCCTTCTTCACCGCCTGCGCGTTGTAGCCGATGCCGTCGGTGCCATACGCCCACGGCACGCCGTACTGGTTGCCCGGATCGGCATCCGAGATCATCTTCATCAGCAGCGGATCGAGATTCGCGAGGTTCGGGATCTTCGACTTGTCGAGCTTCTGATACACGCCGGCCTGGATCTGCTTGGCCATGTAGTTCGAGGTCGGCACGACGATGTCGTAGCCCGAGCTGCCCGCCAGCAGCTTCGCCTGCAGCGTGTCGTCGCTGTCGTAGTTGTCGTACTTGACGTGAATGCCCGTCTGTTTCTGGAAGTTCGGAATCGTGTCGGGTGCGATGTAGTCGGACCAGTTGTAGACGTTCAGTTCGTCGGCGTGCGCCGACGGGCTGGCGACCGACGTGAACGCGGCCGCGGCGGCAAGGGCCGCGACGGAACAGGCTTGGCGAAGAAAGCAGGCACGCATGGTGGAATTCCCCTGGGTTATGGCGGCGTGCGGCACCCGCCGCACGCCTGTAGGCAAAGTCGTTACGAAAGGCCCAGTTGCTGGGCGGTCGCATCGACGGCCTTCTTCGCCTTCGATACGAGCTCATCGATTTCCTGACGCGAGATCACGAGCGGCGGCGACAGCAGCATCCGGTCGCCGGTCGCACGCATGATCAGGTTGCCGCTGAAGCAGAAGTCCCGGCAGATCGTGCCGACGTCGCCGCCGTTCGCGAAGCGGCGGCGTTCGGCCGGCGACTCGGCGAGCTGCAGGCTCGCGACCATCCCGTGGCCGTGCACTTCGCCGACGATCGGATGACGCGCGAAGGTCTCGCGCATCAGCGCCTGGAAGTAAGGGCCCGTGTCGTGCTTGACGCGCTCGACGATCCCTTCGTCGCGCAGCAGCTTCAGGTTCGCGACCGCCACCGCCGCCGCGACCGGATGGCCCGAGTACGTGAGGCCGTGATTGAATTCGCCGTTGTCGATGATCGGGCGCGCGATGCGTTCATGGATGCCCACCGCGCCCATCGGCACGTAACCCGACGTCAGGCCCTTGGCCATCGTGATCAGGTCCGGCTCGAAGCCGAAGTGCTGATGCGCGAACCATTCGCCGGTGCGGCCGAAGCCGCCGATCACTTCGTCGGCGACGAGCAGGATGTCGTACTTGCGGCAGATCCGCTGGATTTCCGGCCAGTACGTCGACGGCGGGAAGATCACGCCGCCCGCGCCCTGGAACGGCTCGCCGATGAATGCCGCGACGTTCTCCGCGCCGAGTTCGAGGATCTTCGCCTCGAGCTGCTGCGCGCGTGCGAGGCCGAATGCCTCGGGCGTTTCGCCGGCCTGCGCTTCGCCGAAGAAATACGGTTGATCGATGTGCACGATGTGCTCGACCTTCGACGGCATCTGCTCGTGCATGTAGCCCATCCCGCCGAGCGTGCCGCCCGCGATCGTCGAGCCGTGGTA